>CANQFR010000092.1 GCA_947599905.1 uncultured Lachnospiraceae bacterium | reverse complement strand
TTCGCGATCTCCAGGCCCAGGGCGAACGCCTCCGCCGCCTCCGGGTTCGGATAGCTGACGGTCGGGAACTCGCCGTCCGGCAGCTCCTGCTGGGGAACCACCTGCACATGGGTGAAGCCGATCTCCTTCAGGACGCGGCGGACCGGGATGTTGCCGGTGCCGTGGAGCGGCGTATAGACGATCTTAATGCTGTCCTGCATCCTGTCGATGGCGTCCTGGTTCACTACCTGCGCCTTCACATGGGCGATGTATTTGTCGTCGATCTCGGCGCCGATGACCTTGTAAAGCCCGGCGGCCTTGGCGTCGGACGCGGTCATGGTCTTCACCGTGGACAGATCCTCAATAGCCAGAACCTCCTCGGTCACGCCCTTGTCATGGGGCGGCGTAAACTGGGCGCCGTCCTCCCAGTAGACCTTGTAGCCGTTGTATTCCGGCGGGTTGTGGCTGGCAGTTACATTAATTCCGGCGATGCAGCCCAGCTCGCGGACCGCAAACGACAGCTCCGGCGTCGGACGCAGGGACTCGAACTTATAAGCGGTAATTCCGTTGGCAGCCAGCGTCCTGGCGGCTTCGTCGGCGAATTCCGGCGACATCCGGCGGGAATCGTAAGCGATCGCCACGCCCTTCGCGGCGCCGCCCTGCTTGATAATATAGTTAGCCAGACCCTGGGTCGCGCGGCGGACCACATAGATGTTCATCCGGTTGATACCGGCGCCGATGATGCCCCTCAGACCCGCGGTGCCGAACTCCAAATCCATGTAGAAGCGCTCTTTGATCTCATTCTCATCGCCGGCGATGGCGCGCAGCTCCGCTTTCGTCGCCTCATCAAAGTACGGGTTGTCCAGCCATTCCTGATAGATCTTCATATAGTCCTTCATAAATCCAATACCCCTCCTTGTTATGTATCGTATGCCGGGACGCTTTCCGCGAAAACTGCTTCGCGCGGACGCGCCGCCCAACCGGCTCCTTTCCGTCCGCTTCACCGTCCGAACCGCCCCGGCCCTCATAAAATCAGTATAGCGCATTTTCAGGGAAAAAGGAAGGTTTTCTCCAAAAATTTCTCCCTCGCCTCCAGCTGCTCCTCCAGGCTCTTTAACTTCTCAATGTTACGCGCCGGAATCCATGCCTTGTTTGCGTTGAAATAAAAATTGATCTGTTTCCAGTATTTCTCCGGATAGAGAAAGAGATAGTACAAATACCGCCGCTGCGTGGCGGAAACAGGCAGCACATGTTCATAAGCGGCCATCAGCTCCATTCCCAGTCCCACGTTCCACTCATGCTTTTCCATCACCTTCCTCAGGAAATAATAGAGATCCTCCATCTGCTCCCCCAGATGCATACGGTGGAACTCGATCACCGCCATATCGGTTTCGCCGATCAGGATATGATGATGGTCCAGATTACCGTGACACAAAAAAAGCGGAGCGCCGCCCTCCTCCTGCCGCAGCTTTTTCAGCCCTTCGCAGGCCGAAACCGCCTGCTCGTAGAATACCCGGAAATTGCCCAGAACGCAGCTCTCGAATTCGGTCTTCTTCCGTTTGTTTTTCATATAATTGCGGGCACGCTTCAGTTCCTGATTGTGCCGCTCCATTTCCAGCTCCATCGGTTCCGTCAGGATGGAGCCAAGGTTCCATTCTTCCTTCTGTCCGATTCCCCGCAGGATCCGGTGCAGGCGCGCAATCTGCGCGGCAGCGGGGCGCACCTCGCGCCGGTCGCGGATATTGCATTCACGGTCGGTAAACCAGCGTTTCAGGACATAGCGGGTTCCGTCCTCCCCCACGGCGATCAGCTCGCCCTGGGCCGTACGGATATAGTCGTCGACGCGGTCAATCCCAGCCTCGCGAACCTGCGAGAGAACCTGCTGTTCGAATTCCAGACGTTTCAGCGTTCCTTTATATTCCGAGAGCAGCACCGTGCCTGCGGCCGTCTCGCAGATCATACCGCTGCGGCCCTTGCGAATGCTGTCCGCAGTCAGATCATACTGGGCCAATATTTCCAAATACCGTTCGTTCACGTCCATACCTCCACACGCCCTGTTCCTAACTATTCTAGAGTATGTGGATATGGGGGAGATTATGCCGAAGCCGATAACTCAACCCGAAAACTTTGGCCCCGCAGGATCATCTTCCCGCGAGGCCTCCGGCAGCTTTCAAAAGCTCTTCTTTTGTATTCTTCTCCGGTTCTTCAAGCACCAGTTCCAGAAGGCGTTCCAGCACTTCGCCGAGCTGCGGCCCCGGCTTCATTCCCGCCGCAATCAGGTCGCCGCCGGTCACAGCCAGCATCTTCAGGGAAATGCAGTCGCCGCGGGCGCGGATCGCAGCAGCCGCCGCGAGAATATCCGCCAGCTGCGCCGGTGTCTCGGGTATCCGGTCGTAAACCGGGATTTCCTTATCCGGCTTTTTATCGCATGCAAAACCAATTCCGCCGTTATTCTCTTTCTCTTCACGCTGATGCAGTCCATCGCTTCCATTCACATTCGTACTGCGCTCGGAGATGCCCGCAATACCTCTGTTTTCTTCCGCATGCATGTTTAATTCGTAATACCGCAAAATCTCCGTCTTCAGGCACAGCAGCTCGTCAAACAGTTCCGGCGACATCCGGCTCATCGTGCGGCGGATCTGCACCTGCGTCTGTCCCACCGGCTGGCGCCACCACCCGGCCAGCGTCCCCACGCCGGCAACGGTGGCATTGTCCAGCTTCAGTTCGCGCAGAATCCTCTCCGCCTCTTCCGGCTGCTGATGGCGCAGAAACGCTGCCCAGCGCAAACGCTTACGCGCGGGAAGGCAGGGGCTTATCGCAATCTTCTCCGGCTCGATCTTCGTAAAAGTCTCCGATACATAAGCCGCCGCACCGCAGTCAAACACCTTCCGCACCAGATCGGGATGCGCCGAGCACAGCAGCCTGGTCAATTCCGTCTGAATCCGCTCTTTGCTCACATGGATCAGATTCGGCGCCAGCTTACAGATCGCCGCCTCCGTCTCCGTCTCGATCTCAAATCCCAGCTGGGCCGCGAACCGCAGCGCCCGCAGGATCCGCAGGGCGTCTTCCGTGAACCGGTCTTCGGGCCGGCCCACGCAGCGGATCAGCCGCGCCTCCATGTCCTGCCGCCCGCCGAATACATCCACCAGACCGCTTTCATGGTTGTAAGCCATGGCGTTCATCGTAAAATCACGCCGTTTCAGGTCTTCCACCAGATTCGACGTAAATTCCACTGATTTCGGATGACGGCCGTCTTCATACTCGCCGTCGATCCGGTAGGTGGTCACCTCATATCCGGTCCGGCCCCGCATGATCGTGACCGTGCCGTGCTTAATCCCGGTATCGATCGTCCTTCCAAAGACCGCCTTCACCTGCTCCGGTTTCGCCGAGGTCGTGATATCCCAATCCCCCGGCTCCCGTCCCATCAGCGCGTCGCGGACGCAGCCGCCGACCACGTAAGCCTCGAAGCCGTTCCTATTCAGTTTGTCAATGATTTCCTCCGCGGCGCGGGGGATGGGAATCGTCACGTCCACAGGCCTGAATCCTTTCCTGATTTCAGATCAATACGCCCTGCCCCAGTACACCATCTTCACCGCAGGCTTGCCGCAGCAGACGCATTTGTCCGAAAGCTGCTCCTGCTTAAACGGCATACAGCGGGAGGTCGCGCCGGTATCCTCGCGGATCTTGTCCTCGCACTCCCGGCAGCCGCACCACATGGCCTTCACGAAGCCCGGCTTCTCATTGATTGTCTTTACAAACTCATCGTAATCCACCGCCTCGTAGGTGTGGGAATCCCGATGGGCCTTCGCTTTTTCAAACATATCGTTCCGGATTGTCTCAAGCAGCTCCTTCACTTTCGTTTCCAGTTCGCTAAGCGCCACCGTGATCTTCTCATGGGTATCGCGGCGCACCAGTATCGCCTGGTCATTCTCAATATCCTTCGGGCCGATCTCCACACGCAGCGGAATTCCGCGCATCTCGCACTCGCTGAACTTCCAGCCCGGGCTCTTGTCAGAATCATCCACCTTCACGCGGAAGCCGGACTCCGCCAGCCTCTGCTTCAGCTCATAAGCCTTATCCAGTACGCCCTCCTTCTTCTGCTGAATCGGGATCACAATCACCTGCGTCGGCGCGATTCCGGGCGGAAGCACCAGGCCGTTGTCATCGCCGTGGACCATGATGATCGCGCCGATGATGCGGGTGGAAAGCCCCCACGAGGTCTGGTGGACGTATTTCAACGTATTGTCTTTGTCGGCAAACTGGATCTCGAACGCCTTCGCGAAGCCGTCGCCAAAATTATGGCTGGTGCCGGACTGCAGCGCCTTGCCGTCGTGCATCAGGGCCTCAATGGTGTATGTCGCCTCGGCGCCGGCGAATTTCTCCTTGTCGGTCTTGCGGCCGCGGATGACCGGAATCGCCAGGACTTCCTCGCAGAAATCGGCGTATACATTTAACATCTGCTCGGTCCTCTCCTCGGCCTCTTCCGCCGTCGCGTGGGCCGTATGGCCTTCCTGCCACAAAAATTCCCTGGAGCGGAGGAACGGCCTGGTCGTCTTCTCCCAGCGCACTACGGAACACCACTGATTGTAAAGCTTGGGCAGATCCCGGTAGGAATGGATATCATTCGCATAAAAATCGCAGAACAGCGTCTCTGAGGTGGGACGCACGCACATCCGCTCCTGCAGCGGCTCCAGGCCGCCGTGGGTCACCCACGCCACCTCCGGCGCGAAGCCCTCCACATGATCCTTCTCTTTCTGCAGAAGGCTTTCCGGAATGAACATGGGCATATAGACATTCTCCACGCCCGTCTCTTTGAAACGCCGATCCAGCTCCTTCTGGATATTCTCCCAGATCGCGTAGCCCGCCGGTTTGATGACCATGCAGCCCTTGACGCTGGCGTAATCGCACAGCTCCGCCTTCTTCACCACATCGGTGTACCACTGAGCGAAATCCACGTCCATGGACGTGATCGCCTCTACCAGTTTCTTGTCGTTTGCCATGATGAATCTCTCCTTTTATGATTCTAAATTGATATTGTTTCCACAACCGTAAAAATACTGCATCGATCCCGCGAGCCACTTGTCCATGACAGTATCCCCAGGCCGTCCCCGAAAATACAGAACGCATGTCACCGGCACTCTTTCTGCACGCTGCCGAAAAAGAAAAACCCGGTCCCTGCGCCTTGCGACGAGGGACCGGATCCTGAATTCGCTTCAGTTGCGGAAATGCGCCAGCGGCGCGATCCGCATGTTCCGGCGGTACCACCCTGATTAACCGTCCGCCGCGCCGCCCGCGAAGGCATCCGCCTTTCCAATTGCGCCGCCGGCCGGACCGGTTCTCTTTTCTTCCCGCTAACGCCGGGGATACGCCGCGCTTTCACGCGGAGGCTCCGGGGCCGGTTCAGCTTCCGGTGACATGGGAACCTTCCACCATCCGGTTCCTTCTCTGGTCATGTACGTCGGCTTACTAATCCCTTTCAACGCCTGAATTCTATCGTAATATGGTGATTCTACGCTATTTCCTTCCCTTTGTCAAGACAAATATGCCGCGCTATTGTCGACTGATCATCATTGTCCCCACAAATTCAGAGAAAGATCACCGCCGCGGCCTCTCACCCGCGGATCGCCTCCGTGATCTCCGCCACCTTCTCTTCCGTCAGGATATATTTCTTATGGAAATACCAGATCGCGACCAAAAGCCCGGCGATCGGCAGCACCGTCATCGTCAGCCGCAGCCCCATGACCGAAGAGGCCGCCGCTTCCACCGCGGCAGCGGTCTCTGACGTATCGCCGTTCAATTTTGTCACCGACAGGCAGACAGCAGCGATCAGCGCGGCCACGCCGCTTGCCAGCTTCACGACGAAGGTCTGCATGGAAAAGATCACGCTCTCGTCGCGGCGATGATTCTTCCACTGGCCGTAATCGACGGTATTGGCGAGGAACACGGTGGTCAGCACCGTCAGCATGCCGAAGGCCACGAAGATAAAGAACGCCGGCACAAACAGCGCGAAGATACTCGTCACGCCTAGCAGCATGAAAACGAGAAGCGTCGCATATCCCACGATAGCCAGGAAAAAGCTCAGATAAAACACTTTTATGGCGCTTAAGAACTTCCGGACCAGCGGGAACATAATCATCATGGACAGGATCTGGATCCCACCGCCGAAAGTATTGAACAGCGTATAGCTGTTGTACCAGGCCTCGCCGCCGAAATCGTATTTGAAGAAATAGATCACCAGGTTGGAGGTGATGTACAGGGAGCAGTTGATCAGCACGATACTGATGACGACCGTCATCGCCTGGTCGTTCTGCAAAAGCGCCTTAAACATCTGCCCCACCGACGGCGACTCCACATCCACGGTGGATTTCTCCTTGATGCACGCGCAGGTGATCGTGATAAATACGATGAAAAGCACCGCCAGGATCAGCGCGAACCGGGCGAAGCCCGCACGTTCATTGCCCTGTCCCAGACTGTAGACGCATTTCATCGTGACGATCGTGACAAGCGCCGAACCGACGCCCGCGCAGGAACGGCCCAGCGTGGACAGGCTCTCCCTCTCCTGGCCGCCTTCCGTGAAGGCCGGGATCATGGACCAGAACGGAATGTCCATCATCGTGTAGGTCACGCCCCACAGGATATAAGTGACCGCAGCGTACGCGATCAGCCCGCCGCCGTTTACCGCCGGAGGCGCCGCGAACATGAAATACAGAAGCACCGCGTTCGTCACCGTGCCGATCATAAGCCACGGCCGGAATTTCCCCCATTTCGTCCGGGTCTTCGCCACGATGACTCCCATGATTGGGTCGTTGAACGCGTCAAATACCCGCGCCGCCATCAGGATCACACCCATGGCGATCGCGCTGACTCCCAGGATATCCTGATAGTAGTACAGGATATAGCTGGCGGACAGCATGTAGACCATGTCCTTTCCCACAGCTCCCAGTCCGTAGGATGCTTTCTCTTTCGCTGTCAGTTTCATTTCCGTCTCTCCTTCTGCCATTTAATTATTTCTGCGATTCCTTTCACTGACCTGATCATGGCGCGCACGTCTGCTGCCGAGGCAATGTCCGCTTCAAAACCTTCGTATTCTGCCCCCTTCCATGCATCCCTGCTTAAGCCAGCCTCGGCTGCCGCGCCGCTCGGTCAGCATATGTATTTTCAGTTTATCATACACACCGGCATTTGTCACTCTGAAAATGTCTTCGCAGGAAAGACAGCCGTACTGCTTTGTTCGTCTTCAGGATACTGCCCGCTAATTGTTAACCATTTTCAAATATCATGTTGACAGTCTGCAGCTCTTTCTGTATAATCGTCATGGATGCGAAAGCATTCTGAAAGCCGGGCGCGGGCCACTGCTGAGACAACCGGGAATGACATCGGCCATGCGTCCGGATTCAGGGAGCAGATGCTTAAGCATACATCTGTCTGTAAGGAGGAAGGAACTTATGAGTTCCACTGACAATACAACAACGGCCGGCCGCGTTTTAACCGTCCGCGAGATGGCGTTCACCGCGCTTATGACAGCGGTTATCTGTGTGCTGGGACCGATCGCATTTCCGCTTCCCTTCTCGCCGGTGCCGATTTCTCTGGGAACGCTGGCGATCTACCTGGCCGTCTATGTACTGGGTATGAAACGGGGCCTCATAAGCTGCGTAACCTACCTTCTCCTCGGCGCAGCCGGACTTCCGGTATTTACCGGTTTCACCGGCGGCCTGGCCAAGATGGCCGGCCCCACCGGCGGTTATCTGATCGGATACCTCTTCATGGCGGCCGTCGAAGGCTTTTTCATCGACTATTTTCACGGAAAGAAGCTTTATGTCGTGGCCGGCATGGTGATTGGCACCGCTTTCTGCTATCTGTTCGGCTCCCTGTGGCTGGCTTACCAGATGCATCTGACCTTGGCCGGGGCGCTGGCTCTAGGGGCGATCCCTTACCTGCCCGGTGATGCTGCCAAGATCGCGATCGCCCTGTCGCTGGGAAGCCCGATCCGTTACGCGCTGAAGCGCGGGAACCTGCCGAACTGAAACAGAATTCCCTGATCACCAGCGTCCCGACCGGTCCCAGAAGCACGCCGGGAATTCCGAACAGCTGCAGCCCCACATAGATCGATACCAATGTCAGAAGCGGCGACAGCCCCACCTTATCGCTCAAAAGCTTCGCTTCCAGAAATTCCCGCAGGAGATAACACGCCGCGTAGAGCGCCAGCAGAAACAACCCTCTCTGCCACTTTCTTCGGAAAAAGCAAATGACCGCCCACGGCACGAGTACGGTTCCCGTGCCGAAAATCGGCAGCGCATCCAAAAGCCCCAGGCCGATCCCGGCCAGAATATAATAGGGATTTTTCAGAAAAAATAATCCCGCAGTGCACAGCGCCATAGTAAAGAGCAGTATGATCCCCTGCGCCCGCAGATAAGCGCGGCCGGCCAGGCCAAGCACCCGGCCGATTCGGATAAACTCTTCCCGGAAAAATGAATTTTCCATCCACTGCCTGATCTCGTCCATCTCCCGGACAAACAGCATCACCCCCATAATAAACAGGATCACAACGACCATCAGACCAGCGGCTCCCTGCGCCAGAGACATGGAATTGCCCATCAGATAAGGCATCGTACCCTGCTTCATCCGCTCGCCCAGGCCTCGGATCATATCCTGGGCCAGATACACCATCGTGTCCTCCCTGAGCGTCAGACGTTCTTCAAGCAGATGACATATGCCCGTAAGCCACCGGTTCAGCTGCGCCAGCCACTCCGGCATCCGCTCCATGAAAAGCACGATCTGCCCGCAGAGCCGCCGTCCGCCCGCATAGGCCGCCGCTCCCAGGACGCCCAGCGCAAGCGTAAGTTCTGTCACGGCGATCACACACGGCGCAACGCCGAAGACACGGCCCCGCCATTCAAACCGCAGTTTCCCGGCAACCTTCTCCGCCGGCGGCTTTAAGAGGACCGCAGCAGCAGCGGCAAATACAAACGGAGCCGCAAGCGGCAGTATATACTTAAAAACCAGATACACTCCCGCGGCGGCTCCGACGATCCGCAGTATTCTCTTTCCTTTTTCGTCCATAACCCGGTCAGATCCTTCCCTGCTGCCGGCTTTTGGCAGGCGCAGCCCGCGCAGGATGTTCCGGCAGATCATTTTCTTCTTAGATTATGGACGCATTTTCCGATATCTATTCTGTCCTTATTTCTGTACTGCAAGCCGCAGATTTCAGGCCTCCCGCGCCGTCGCCGCGCGGCGGCAATCCGGCTCAAGGATCCCCCACACAAAATCATAGGGCCTTAACC
>CANQFR010000091.1 GCA_947599905.1 uncultured Lachnospiraceae bacterium | reverse complement strand
CTGGCGGCGGAGGCCGGCGTGGATATCGATATGGTGTCCAACGCTTACGCGGGGCATCTGGCGGAGCTGGTGCGTTCGGGCGAGGTGCCGGAGAAGCTGGTGGACGAGGCGGTGCTGCGTATTTTGACACTGAAAAATGACCTTGGACTCTTCGAGGACCCGTTCCGTGCCGTGGACCCGGCGGAGACGGAGAAGGTCCTGCTGCGCGCGGATTTCCGTCAGAAGGCCAGGGAGACGGCAGCGGCGTCGTTTGTGCTGCTGAAGAATGAAGGGATTTTGCCGTTGGGGAAGAAGCCCGTAGCCTGGATTGGTCCCTACGTGGACAACCGGGAGATCTACGGAGCATGGTCATTCCCGGGGCGGCCGGAGGAGACGGTGACCGTGAAGCAGGGCGTAGAGTCGAAAGGCGTGCCCGGGATGTCATTTGCGCAGGGCTGCCATCTGATGGATGTGGGCTGCGCCACGAAATACGGCCAGATTCCGAATCCTTCCGGCGAGCGGGCAGATGAGCTGATGGAAGAAGCCCTGAAACTGGCGGCGTCCAGTGAGCGCGTAGTGCTGTGTCTGGGAGAGCATAAGGACCTGTCCGGAGAGGCGGGGAGCCGCACTGCTCTGGACATACCGGAGGGACAGATGGAGCTTCTGCGGAAGGTGCATCAGGTCAATCCCAACATCGTGACGGTGCTGTTCTGCGGAAGGCCTCTTGTTGTGAAGGAGATCGCGGAGCTTTCCAAAGCGCTTCTGGTGGTGTGGATGCCCGGAACGGAGGGCGGAAACGCGATTGCCGACGTGCTTTTCGGGAACCGTGTCCCCCAGGGAAAGCTTTCGATGACATTCCCCAGAACGCTGGGACAGGTGCCAATTTATTATAATCATTTCGCGACGGGAAGACCCAATCCGCCCCGTGAGATCCACCTGTTCAGGAACGGCTATATGGACGAGGTGACCGCGCCGCTTTATCCGTTCGGCTACGGCCTGTCCTATACGGAATTTGCATGTTCGGAGGTGAAGCTTGACCGCCGTCAGATGGCGCCCGGGGAGCGGATCACGGCCAGTGTAACCGTGACCAACACCGGCGATATGAGCGGCGTGGAGACAGTTCAGCTGTATCTCAGGGATCCGTCGGCCAGCGTGGCCCGGCCGGTCCGGAGCCTGAAAGGCTTTCAGAAGATAGCGCTGGCGCCGGGTGAGAGCCGCGAGGTCAGCTTTTCCATCGAAGAGCCGATGCTGAGGTTCTATGACATCGAGATGAATTATTCCTGCGAACCCGGCCGGTTCGAGGTGTATATCGGCGGGAGCAGCGATACGGAAAATAAGGCGGAGTTTGTGCTCGCGGCTTCCAGATAACCTGTGACAGATGAGGCGGAAATCTCATTGATTTGAAAAGTTCCATAATTCCCCATTGACACGAACATATGTTCGTGTTATGATATAATCCTGACGAGGGGAAGTGATGTCGTGGGGAGGGTTATTTTTCATATTGATGTGAATTCCGCTTTTTTGAGCTGGGAAGCCGTATACCGCCTCTACCATCTGGGAGGAACACTCGATCTGCGCACCGTACCGAGCGCGGTGGGCGGGGACCAGGAGAAACGGCACGGCATTATCCTTGCCAAGTCTAACCCGAGCCGGAAGTACGGCATCCGTACCGGCGAGACCGTGCTCGAGGCGAAGCAGAAGTGTCCGGATCTGATCCTGGTGCCTCCGAACTACAGCCTGTATGACAGATCTTCGAAGGCGCTTATGAAGATACTCCGTGATTATACGGACCGCATCGAGCTGTACAGTATCGATGAGGCGTTTCTGGACATGACCGGCTGCAGTCGGGAGCCGGAGAAGACGGCCCATGAGATCAGGAACCGTGTGCGGGAAGAGCTTGGTTTCACGGTCAATGTGGGAGTGTCCTGCAACAAACTGCTCGCGAAGATGGCCTCGGATTTTACCAAGCCGGACCGGGTTCATACGCTCTGGCCGCGGGAGATACCGGATAAGATGTGGCCGCTGCCGGTGGGGGATCTGTTTTATGTCGGACATGCGTCGAAGCGGAAGCTGTATGACCTCGGTATACACACGATCGGCCAGCTTGCGGCTATGGAGCCGAAGTATCTGCGGGCGGTTATGAAGTCCCACGGCATCCTGATCTGGCAGTATGCGCATGGACTGGACGACAGCCCTGTCGTGACAGAGCCTCCGCTGCAGAAAGGTTACGGCAACAGCCTGACCACGCCGCGGGATGTGACGGAACCGTGGCTCGCGAAGCAGTTTCTTCTGTCGCTGGCCGAGACGGTGTCGGCCAGGCTGCGGGCGGACGGCGCGAAGGCCGGCGTCGTATCCATCAGTATCCGGGATTATAACCTGGTCTTTACCGGACACCAGATGATGCTGCGGACGCCCACCGATCTGACCGTGGAGATCCATGAGGCGGCCTGCCGGCTGTTTGACGAACTCTGGACCGGTCTGCCGATCCGGCATCTGGGTATCCATACCGGTGCAGTGAGCCGGGACGGGGTGAGGCAGTATGAGATGTTTGAGAAGGTCGATTACGACAAGCAGCGGAAGGCGGAAGAGGCGGTGGATGCCCTGCGGAAGCGGTATGGGGCTGACAGTGTGATGCGTGCCTGTTTCCTGGAAAGCAGGACAGAGCCTGGGCGGCCGTGGATTGACCATATGGGCGGAGGAATCAGCCGGGAGAAGCGTACCGTCGATTATACACGGGAGAATGTCTTGTAGGGTTGTCATTGAAGGGGGTGTCGCCATGGGATTTGCGGATGCGTCAAAGCTGCCGCCCGAAGCAGACAGCGGCTCGCCGCACGGGAAGATGTATCATGTCGCATGCATGGCCTGGTTTACAGCCGGCGGCTCGCCGAGACCGCTGAAGTTTAAGTTTGAAGATGATACCGGCGCGATCCAGACTGTAAGCGAAGTAAGGATCAATTACTCGGAAGATAAGAATTATTCCGGTCTCCCCAGTAAAGAATACGGCTGTGAAGCCGTGATCGGCGGACTTTTGCGGGAATTTAAGCTGGTATTTTATCTGGAAGCCAGCCAGTGGGTCATGCTGGTATGACCGAAAGGAGAGCGGTATATGTGCGGGCGGTATTTTGTGTCGGATGAGATGGTGAGGGAGCTGGAACGCGTGGTGAAGATTCCCGATCCCGGGTTAGTGACAGAGCGGGCGGATGTGTATCCTTCGCAGAAAGCGATTGTGCTGGCGGAGCGCTGCCGCGATATACGGCTTGAGCCGA
This sequence comes from uncultured Lachnospiraceae bacterium, assembly GCA_947599905.1. Taxonomy (GTDB): domain Bacteria; phylum Bacillota; class Clostridia; order Lachnospirales; family Lachnospiraceae; genus UBA3402. The sequence continues at coordinate 6,128 of CANQFR010000091.1, read as the reverse complement.
TGTCCTGGGGGTTCCCGCGCTTCACCGGTAAGGGACTGATCATTAACGCGCGGGCGGAAAGCGCCCTGGAGAGCGCGATGTTCCGGGACAGTCTGCTCAGACGCCGCTGCGTCATCCCGGCCGGCGGGTTCTATGAGTGGAACCGGGCGCATGAGATGGCGACATTTACAGACGGGAATACGCCGATCCTCTATATGGCCGGTTTTTACAATACTTTCGGCAGTGACCAGAGGTTTGTCATTCTGACGACAGAGGCGAACGCTTCTGTGTCTCCGGTTCATGTACGTATGCCCCTGATTCTTTCGGAGAGCGACATCCGAAGCTGGATATTCGACGAAGAATTTGCAAGACAGGCGCTTTTGAAGACCCCGGCGCCGCTTGTGCGTACGCAGGCATACGAGCAGCAGACGATGGTTCTTTGAGAAACTCCGGCGGTTTCACCCTCCGGCGATTTCGCTTTGAGAAACCCCGGTGTTTTCACCCTCCGGCGGTTTCAGAAATATAAAATACGAAAAATATGAAAAACCCCTTGCAAACAGCACGCAATGCGTTATAATGTCATATGTATACAGAATAAGTTCTTCGGGGCGGGGTGCAAGTCCCCACCGGCGGTATAGTCCGCGAACCGCTTTTGCGGCCGATTTGGTGAGATTCCAAAACCGACAGTACAGTCTGGATGAGAGAAGAAACTGCGTGCCGCGCGAATGCGCGGGCTTCGCTGCGATGAGATGCCCCGGGTGATGAGCCTGGGGCTTTTTGTTTCCCTGCGGGGCGAAGTGCCGGCGATGTTCTGCCCGTATTTCCCTGCGGGGCGGATTTATCCTGACGCAGCCGGCAGCCCTGCGCGCAGGCGCCGCGCGGTTCCACTTGCGAATGAACTTAGCACGATCATTTCATTTTCGAGGAGGATGTAGAGTGATGAGAGAAGAGAAGAAACTGTTGTCTGTGAAGCATGTGACGCTGATGGGGATGTTCGGCGCGCTGGGCGCCGTACTGATGCTTTTTGAGTTTCCGCTGCCGTTCCTGGCGCCGTCATTTTATGAACTGGATCTGAGCGAGATTCCGGTTCTGGTGGGAGGCTTTGCCATGGGGCCGGTGGCCGGAGCCGTTATCGAACTGGTGAAGATTCTGGTGAAACTGGTGATTAAGCCGACATCGACCGGTTTCGTGGGAGAGTTTGCGAATGTCTGCATCGGCTGCGCCCTTGTGGTTCCCGCGTCGCTGATCTACCATTACAAGAGGACGAAGAAGGGCGCCATGATCGGAATGGCGGTCGGCACCGTCTGTATGGCCCTCGTGGGGGCGGTGCTGAACGCGCTTGTCATGCTGCCGTTCTATTCGAATTTCATGCCGCTGGAGTCCATTATTGAGGCGGGAGCGGCCATTAATCCGGCGATCTCCAATGTGTGGACCTTCGTGTTTCTGGCAGTAGCGCCGTTTAATCTGGTGAAAGGCGTGATCGTGTCGCTTATCACGACGCTGGTATACAAGCGGATCAGCCTTATGATTCATGGGTGAGAGGGCGCCCTGCCGCTGCCGCCGCATTTGCCGCAGGGGCACAGACGGGTATTGAGGATAAGGAAGTTCCGCAGGAGCACAGACGGGTATTGAGGACAAGGATACTCCGCTTACGCCGGAGTGTATCGTCGGGAGAGTGGAAGCGTGCCGGATATCTACGCTCTGAGCGCATTATGGATATTGTGTTTCCTCTTTTCATTCAGTTTCTCATACATCGTCCGCTCCTCCGGTGAGAAGCCTTCATACTGGATCTGCTCCAGATCGCAGAGGACGAACAGAAGCTCCGACATGACATTTTCCGCTTCCTGTGTCACCATATATACTTTCTCGCCGGTCTTCTGTTTTTCCTCTTTTTGTTTTGTTTCCTTCCGCTTTTCCTCTTTCGGCAGGTCTTTGGCCGCCGCTTTGGATTTGGGGCGCTCTTTCTCCGCTGCCGCGATCATTTCTTTGGAAAGCAGTTTCTGGATCGACGCGGACAGTTCCCTTCTGGTAATTCCCAGAATGTCCGCCGTCTCCTTCAGGGTGCATTTTTCATGGGGCTGGCTCAGGAAATACAGCAGCTTTACGTCGACGGTGGACAGATCATTCCGCAGCGCCACAATATCGAGAAGCCTTTCCTGCAGTTTCCGATCCCGGTATGCGTCGAAGAGGACGCCTTCCCCTTCCAGTGCGCCCTGGCCGATCCGGGTTCGCTCATTGCCCAGGCGGTACGTGCCCGGGATATTGAGAGGCGAAACGCTGCCGTCGCTGGCGGCGTCGAACAGGAAACGGTATACCTGACCCTTCCGCTTCTCATAGTCCATATCGTCGAAGACGTCCTTGTAGAAATCGTTATAGCACGCGAAAACGGTGCGTTTCATCTGGATCGTCTTCTTCACGCTGATTCCCTGGGAGACCAGGGAGCCTTTTGTCTTCACGTAGTAGTAGACCGGGACACGCAGGGCGTAAATGGTTTTGGCGTGCCGGACGTATTCCAGGTTGAACATGAAATCCTCGCACCAGCTGACCGAACTGTCCATCCGCAGATGGTGCTTTTCTATGATGGAGCGCCTGTACAGCTTGTTCCACAGAACCCCGTAATAGAAATCCGCCGGTTTCTGCATCATCTTGATGGCGAAATCCGTCTGTTCCATGACGCCTTCTTCTTCGATGCTTCCCTTCTGGGAGACTCGTTCCCCGATCACCCGGTAGAAATCGGCGATGACCATATCGCAGCCATGCTCGGTGATGGCCTGCACCAGAAATTTGGTCGCCTCCGGCGTGATCCAGTCGTCGCTGTCCGCAAACTGCAGATATTTTCCTCTGGCCCGCGCGATCCCCCGGTTGCGTGTGTCGGAAACGCCGGAATTCGCTTTGTGAAGCACCCGGACGCGCGGATCCTTTTTGGCGTACGCGTCGCAGATCTCTCCCGAGGCGTCCGTGCTGCCGTCGTCCATTAACAGCAGTTCAAAATCCCTGTATTCCTGATTCAGGATGCTGTCTACGCACCTGTCGATCGTTTTTGCGGCATTATAAACCGGAACAATAATGCTTACCAGCGGCATTGTCTGTAATCTCCTTTTCCGGCCCTGCGCTGCGGCGGGAACCGTATTGCCGGCGCGGCTTTGAAATGATAATACCTATCATACCATAAAAGCCCTGATTTTACAATGTTCCGCAGAAAGGCGTTGAATTTTCGCCCTGAAAGATGGATAATAAATACGGTATGCAAGAGCAGCCGGCAACGCTGCGGCGAATTGCTGTTTTGCGGGGGAGCTGGCCGGGAAATGTGATAAAGAAGAGGAAGATGCAAGGAGGGAAAACAGGATGAAAACACTCGTTGTATATTATTCCCAGAGCGGGAATGCCCAGTGGATGGCGGAGCGGATCGCGGCCGCGCTTTCTGCAGAGACGCTGCGGCTGGTGCCGAAGAAGGCGTACCCGGTGAAAGGATTTGGGAAATATTTCTTTGGCGGCGGCAGCGCCGTCATGAAGGAAGCGCCGGAGCTGGAACCGTACGAGGCGGATCTTGAGAAATACGGCCGGATCGTATTTGTGACGCCGGTCTGGGCCGGGACGGTCACGCCGCCGCTTCGGACATTTATTCAGACAGAGGATCTGGCGGGCAAGCAGTTCGCGCTGGCGGCCTGCAGTCTGGGCGGAAGCGCTGAAAAGACCTTCGCGGCGCTTAGGGCCCTTCTGGGCGTGACCGGCGATGTGCCGACGCTGTGGCTTGTGGAGCCGAAGCAGAAGCAGAAACCGGAGAATGAGAAGGCGATCGAGGAGTTCTGCAGGAAGCTATCGGTTTAGTTGAATGAATCTCTCAAAACGGTTGTTTGATTTCTCCTCCATAGATGTGATACCATGGATACAGGCGATGGATCCGCGCTTCAGACATTCGAGCGCGCCGCGCGGTATTTACAGCTGGACAGCAAGCTTACGGAACCATATGTCTGCGTCTCTCCGCTTGTGGCGGGAGAACGGTTCGCACCTCTCTGCGATACCGTCGATACGCGGCCATTGGCGCAGATAGCTGTCGAGGACTATATTACGCGGTCATGTTATGATGTCCTGCGGGACGATAGCCGCTTCGCCGGGGCCCTACGCGTGATTGAGTCGATCTATAAGGTTTAAGTCAGGCAGAAGGCGGAAAACAATGCGTTTCATGCGCGGGATTTATAATAGTTCGAACGCATGAAACGCATTCATTATGTCGGTATCGGGAAAGGTTTCCATGCGATAAAAGTGTTGAAATCCGTTATGAAAAGTTGGATAATAGACCGTATGAACAGGAGAAAACAGGCATGATCATCTATCTTGTAAGGCACGGCGAAACAGACTGGAACCGGGCGGGCCGGCTTCAGGGACAGACGGATATTGAACTGAATGAAAAGGGCCGGGAACAGGCGGCGAAGCTTCGCGAGAAGCTTTCGGGAGTTGAGCTGGACGCCGCGTTCTCGTCTAGCCTTGCGCGGGCGAGGCAGACGCGTCAGATCATTCTGGACGGGCGGAATATCCCGGCGTGGGATGAACCGCTTCTGAAGGAAATGAATTTCGGGCAGTGGGAGGGCGGCATGCTGAAGGAGATCCGGGCGGATGCGGCGCATCCATTGCATGACCTTTTTGAGCAGCCGGGACGGTACGCCGCGCCGCAGACCGCGGAATCCTTTGCGGATCTCTACCGAAGGACATGGGAGTTCATGAATGAAAAGCTGCGTCCGCTGGAGACGGCGTATCATCATGTCCTGATCGTTGCCCACGGCGGGGCGGGCCGGAGCATCCTCAATCCTCTGGCGGACGTCCCGGTCGCGCGCTTCTGGGAGAAGCCGATGGGAAACTGCGCCGTTGCGCGGATCGCTCTGGAGAACGGGAAATTCCGCCTGCTGGAGTATGATCCCGGGACGACATTTGCTTCAGGAAAAATCGGAATTCTCGGGGCGGAATGACGCTGCCCGCGCCGGGCGGCGTTTCGCGATTCTGTGGGTGGCGAGCAGAAACACATAAAGAAATTATCTTGTAGATGCGGTGCTTCTATGGTATTCTATAAAGGGGGGAGTGATATCATATGCAGGATGTAAACAGCAAAATGCCAGGGGAATTCGTGAAGTGGGAAGAGTTGGATATATCCAACGATTTCATGTTTGGAAAGGTCATATTACTGATGCGGGATCAGGAAAATATTGAAAAGGGTATGGCCCAGGGTATGGAGAAAGGCCTAGCTCAGGGTATGGAGCAGGGAAAGGTGTAGGGGGCGATTTCCGTTTATCGGGAGATGGGGCTTTCTAATGATGAGATTTCAAAGAAGATACGGGAAAAGTTCCATCTGACCAAAGAGAAGGCGGAGAGCTATCTGATGGCTGAAGTGATGTAATGGTATTTTTACGTCAGTTTATATGAATAAAACGAATACCATAATGGGAACGGGAATTGCCTTAACAGGTAGTTCCCGTATTTCATGCCGAATGTCATGATGTCACATTCTTGTACAAAGTGATGCCATGTGAGGAGCTGCTTTGCAAATGAATTAAGATTGTGTATTTGAAACCAGAACAAATATTCGGGTTCCTGTATACATTTCCTTAGCTATATGCTATACTTATTATAAAATAGCATGAAGATTATTCGTATATGGGCACATGATAAGGGACTTTGCCCTTGAGAATCTTACAAAAGAAAGGGTAAGGGTATGGAGAAGATGGTAAAAACAGAAATTAATATGAAAGATTTTTTTATTCTGGAGCCAGAGACAGCACGATATCAGGAAATGAAACTGACGATAAAAGAGGATGGAGAAATTCGTTTAAGTACTTCGCTCCAAAGAGAAATCAATAGCAGAGAGATCGAATTGTATTTCCATAAATCAGACTGCGGAGAGGTTTATCTTAAACCAAATGGGAGCAGGCCCTAGAAGTTTACAAAAGCGGGTACTGTGAAAAACAGAAAAATCGTAGAGTATCTGAAAAAGACGAAAGCAGCGTTTCCGGTCGCTTATTCGGTTAAGCAGTGCGAAGAAGGCCGGATATGGCATGGTACGATTAAGGACAATGAACCGTGACTGCGGGAAAAGAATCGGCAAAAAAGAATTTTACGTAGTAGAAAGTATTATGAAAAGAACAGAACAAGCATCTGTA
>CANQFR010000090.1 GCA_947599905.1 uncultured Lachnospiraceae bacterium | reverse complement strand
GACAACGGCATGGGCATACCGGAAAGTGACCTGCCCCGCATTTTCGAGAAAGGATTTACCGGGCAAAACGGACGGACAATCCATAGTTCTACCGGAATTGGCCTGTATCTTTGCAGGAGGCTTTGCGGCAAGCTTGGAATCGGTATTTCAGCGAGTTCCAAAGGAGAAGGAACCACCATTTCTCTTTCCTTCCATATTAACGATTTTGTGACTGGGGTGCAGGGCTGATAGCTCTGCACTTCTTACATTTTTGTAAGGGCTGCGTAAGGAAACCGGATACAAAAGGCCATGAATACCGATTACAATAAAGGCATGACCGGATACAAAAGGCCGTGAATACCGATTACCATAAGGGCATGAAAGATTTAGAAAGGCGGGAGGACACATGGAACCGATTTTGAAATTGGAGCATATCCAAAAAATTTACGGCAGCGAGGGAAACATCACAAAAGCCATTCAGGATATCAGCTTTTCCGTAGAAACAGGCGAATTCCTGGGAATTATGGGCGCGTCCGGCTCCGGGAAAACAACGCTTCTCAACTGTATCTCCACCATTGACACGGTGAGCGCGGGACACATCTGGCTGGGGGGAACAGACATTACCGGGTTAAAGGCAAAATCCCTCGCCCGGTTCCGGCGGGAGAATCTGGGATTTGTGTTCCAGGATTTCAATCTGCTGGATACCCTGACCGTCTCTGAAAACATTGCGCTGGCGCTTGCAATCAACAGGACCCCGTCAGAAGAAGTGGAACCCCTTGTCCGGGAGATTGCCGACAAGCTGAACATCCGCGATATTCTGGACAAATATCCCTACCAGGTATCCGGCGGTCAGAAGCAGCGCTGCGCCTGCGCCAGAGCCATCATCAACAGTCCAAAGCTGCTTTTGGCGGATGAACCGACCGGGGCCCTGGACAGCCATTCCTCACAAATGCTTCTGTCCACGATACAGAGTATCAATGAGCAGATGGGAGCGACGATCCTTATGGTAACGCATGACGCTTTTACAGCCAGCTATGCAAACCGTATCCTCTTTTTGCAGGACGGAAGGATTTTCACAGAATTGAATAAGGGCAGCGACAGCCGGAGCGTCTTCTTTGATAAAATCCTGAATGTCCTTACCATGATCGGAGGGGGACAAAGCCATGTATGCTAAACTCGTTTTAAGAAATGCAGAGCGGTCTGTCAAAGACTATCTGATTTACATTGTAACCATGACGATCTGCGTCACACTCTTTTATTCATTCCTCTCTATTACCAGCCGTTATTACCAGCCGGATATAGGCAGCGAATACGATTTCACAATGCTGAGCGACGGGATGAAAATGGCAATTTGCGCCGTCACTTTGGTACTGCTGTTTCTGATACGGTTCGTCAATAACTATATGCTGCGCCGCAGGCAAAAGGAGTTTGCGATTCAGGCCGTCATGGGTATGGAGCAGAGAACCATCGGAAATCTGTTCTTTGCGGAAACCTTTGTCATGGGGATGATCTCGATCGTGGCTGGAATTTTCCTCGGCGTGTTCTGTTCGCAGTTTATGACTGCCATGCTTCTGACTTCCTATGGGAAAGGCTATGAACTGTCATGGACGCTGTTTCCGGATACCGTCCTGCTGACGGTCTGCTTCTTTATCATTAGTTTTATTGCGGTAGGGATGTTCAGCACCCGCACCATTCAGAAAACAAGAATTATTGATATGCTTGCAGCAGACCGTAGAAATGACCCGGAGCTGAAAAGAAGCCGCTGGATTGTCGCAGCTGCCGTCCTGTTCGATCTTTTCACAATATGGATGGCTGTGACAGGTGTCCAAAAGGTCTGGTTCTATTATGACAGCCGTTTTGCCCTGCCGGTAAAAGTCATGTTCTGGGGAAATATCATTCTGCCCGCATCGGCCCTGCTTTGGTCTTTGTGGTGGCTGATCCGAAAGAAAAAATATGGTATTTCAAAATGGATTTTGGGGCTGCTCATCTGCTCCGCACTGAATGCCTGCACAGCGGCCAGTGTACCGGCTTTCATCAATCAGTATTATCTTGCGATGGGGGCAGGCATGATCAATCAATATTTATTGTTTGTTCTGGCTGATCTGATTTTTTTCATCTGTTCCCTGATTTATCTTGCCGGCAGCTTCATCGCCGCATGGAAAGAAAAATCGCCGGAGCATAGGTACAAAGGTGAAAACCTGTTCTTCTTCGGACAGATTACATCAAAACTGAATACCACCAGCAAGACGATGACACTGATCTGCGCGACTCTTGTGCTTGCCATTTTCCTGTTTATTGCCGCCCCAATCCTGACAGGCTGGGCTTCGGGCTATCTGGATATACGATCGATGTATGACGTGCAGATTTTTTCCAGATACAATAATGTATATGATGAAAAAAATCTTCCTGGCGATGATTATGGAATTGTAACGGACTATCTTGCAGATCATGGGATTCAAATTGATTATGACTGTACATTTAACCTTTACCTGCCGAAGAAAGATGATTTTCACAATCGGTTTAAGTATGATTTTCCTGTCGCAGCAATTTCATTAAGCGATTACAACACAATTCGGGAAATGCTGGGATACGAGCCGGTTTCTTTATCAGAAAATGAGTTCACGACACAATGGAAGGCAATCGCCGCCGGGGAAGAACGGGACAGCTTTTTGGCGGAGCATACCAGCGTTATGACAGACGCGGGAGAATTGACACTTTCCGGGCAGCCATATTACGAGGAAGCAATCGGCGAGACCGTGTACAATTCCTACACGGATGTACTCTATGTATTTCCGGACAGTGTTTGTGAAAAGCTGCTTCCCGTAATGCGCAACCGCTACATCACTGTATCCGAAAGCATTTCCTATGAAAACGCCCGCAAATTGGAACAGGCTTTCTCGGACGAGTATCCGGAAGATACAGATACCGGCGTCAGCTATGGTATCCGTTTGCGTACTTTGCAGATCAACAGTACAAAAGCGGGCAATTTTGTATTGCAGGCATCCATGCTTTACGGCGCAGTAGTGCTGATGGTCATTTGCCTTACGGTATTATCTTTGCAGCAGCTATTGGACGCGGGGAAATATAAATATCGTTTCGGCGTTCTGCGAAAGCTGGGCGTAGAAGAAGAAAAAATAGGAAGACTTGTGCTGAAGCAATTAGGCGTCTGGTTTGGCCTTCCCATTCTTGTGGCCGTCATAGTTGCCGCTGTTGTGATTGCCTGCTTTATCCAGGCTGTTTCAGCAGAGATTTCGGCGTATATCGGATTTGGAGCCCTGATGCTGCAGATGGGGATGGTCGCGGGAATATTAGCGCTGCTGCTGATCTGCTATTTCATCAGTACATGGATACTCTTTAAGCGCTCCATCAAACCATAACGCTGTTTAAGCAACCTGTGATTGCGGGAACGGAAAAAAATGCGTATGCCGGGTGGTAGATTTTTCGATAGGAGCATGATATATTGGCATCGATACACGGCCGTGCAAAATAATAAGAAAGAGGTTTTGTTTTATGAGTTTTGGCAAAAATTTACAGCATCTGCGGCGTATGTGCGGAAATATTACGCAGGAGGCTCTGGCGGAAAAGCTGAAGGTCAGCCGGCAGACTATTTCAAAATGGGAACTTAACGAATCGACGCCGGAAATGGATAAGGCTATAGAGCTTTGCGGACTGTTTAACTGTTCATTGGACAATCTGTTTCGCGAAGAGATGGGTGCCTGCGACGAAGCGTACACGGATCTTCGCGTGGAGATCGTTCCGGGGTTTCGGTATGTAAAGCACGCGGTGATCAGCAGCGAGCCTGAGGGGGACGCCTTCAATTGGGTGCTTAACATCGCTCGCGGCAATGGCGTGGAGAATCCCCGGGTGATCGGCTGGGATTTTCCGTATGTTTCTATGGAGCAGATAAATGTTTACCATATGCACGGCTATGAGGCTGCGTGGATTCTGCCTGAAGATATAACGCCCCAAAATGTGGAAATCAAGGAGCAGAAGGCTCACAGATATGCCGCGATCCACATCCCTGAACCGTTCAAAAATCCGTTTGTGATCATTCCTAACGCATATAAGACATTAATGGAATATATGCGCCTCAACGGTTTGGAGCATACGGACAAAGACGTGATCCCGTGTTTTGAGACGGACGGCGATTCCATGGATGTTTATATTGCCTGCATATAGCAGTTTATACAGTGCTTTTGCAATTTGCTATTATTCTTGATATTTTTGGCGTATGAGCCGGTTTTATAACTGAAATGATGAAACGCGATCTCGTCTGAACGGTCAGATTCAAAAAAGATTATTAATCAGGTGCCGCTGTATGGGAATGAAATCCCGTACGGCGGTTTTTCTAAGTGAAGATGTACAACGTATTGACTGGGAACAGGGGCAGCCGGAACAGGGGCAGCGTATTTCAGAGATGCAATGTATATAAAATAAATGCAATATATACTTGACATCAACTTCGTAGTGTGGTATTTTAATGGTAAATAGCAGGCCAAGCAGGCCGACGCAGCAGGCCGAGAGGATAAATTGCGGGCCCATGAGCATGTGAGCAGGCCCGACTGCCGCCCGCCTGCCGACAGGAGGTGGGAAATGAGAAATCTGAGACTCAAATTCAGACGTATTGAGTTGGAGATGTCGCAGACAATGCTTGCAGAGAAGGTAGGCGTCACCAGGCAGACGATCGGGCTGATCGAAGCCGGAGATTATAATCCGTCGCTTAAGCTCTGTATCGCGATCTGCAAAGCGTTAGGCACTACATTAAATGACCTGTTCTGGGAGGAGGATGGTAAAAATGAAAAACAATAAGAACATTTTGGATGAACGGCAGGAGCAGATATTGCTGCGTATCGAACACAATGGGTGCTGGCTGGCTTTCTGGGGACTGCTGGCAGCTATAATCGTGCAGCTTATTTTAGACTTTGATTTCAGGAATCTTGCGGGGGAATGGATCGTTTTTATGCTGCTTTCCCTGTATTTATCCGTGGGATCTACCAGGCAGGGAATTTGGGACCGCCGCCTGAAACCGGATGTGTCGTCGATCGTCGTCAATTCTCTGATAAGCGCGCTTGCCCTGGGAATCCTGGGCTTCGTTCTTACAGTCAGACGATTCCCGGACAAGATTTTAGGTTCCATGGCTGCCGGAATCGTATATGCGGTCATGGCATTCGTCGTCTGTTTTGTGGTAATGCAGTTATTTGCCTGTGAGTTTAAGAGGAAACAGTCCAAGCTGGAAGAAGAACCTGAATCAAATGAGAACCCGGAATAGCGCGCTGCGGACTGGCATGATGCTTATTTTCGGGGAGAATAGAGGAAAATCGGGAGATATTGGCATGGTCTACTATAATAACAATGGAATTGTAATTCGGGATTTGCGGCAGAGCGACGCCCAAATCATTACAGAGGAAGAAATCGCGCAGGGCTGGGATGCGTCAATCGACAAATATGAAATGAGGCTGCGGCACCAGGCCGAGGGCAAAGCGGTTGCATTGGCTGCCGAATGGAACGGCAGCATCGCCGGATACATTAACGTTTATCCCGATGCCAAAAGCGGCGCGTATGCGAATCGGGGCTATGCGGAGATCGTTGACTTCGGCGTTCTGGAGAAATACAGGCGCAGAGGAATCGGCAGCAGGCTCATGGATATTGCGGAGCAGATCGCATTTTCTTATTCGGACGTAGTATACCTCGGAGTGGGTCTGCACAGCGGATACGGAAGCGCACAGAGAATGTATGTCAGGCGGGGATACATTCCGGACGGGAGCGGCGTCTGGTATAAAGATCAGGTCTGCGAGCCGTATCGTGATTGCTGCAATGACGATGATCTTGTATTGTATTTATCGAAACATCGAAAGGGAGTGGTATGTCGCTGAAAACTGGTGTAAGACCATCATCACCATGGAGAATTTGTTGTTTTTGAGGGAGTTCTCATCCTGAAAAATCAATACTCGACAAGAGAAGACGCTAATAAATTGTACAAAAGAACCGCAGGCATTCTATCTCAATTGCCTGCGGTTTTCCTTGTTTCTCCTTGCTACTTCATATACGCCATATATTCCTTCTCAAACACAGAGCGCTCTATATTCGCCCTTTTTGCTGCATCCGTAATAGAAAGCAGGTTGTCTTTTACAAGCCCAAAAAGAATTTCCAACGCCCCCTCACGTTTGCCTTCCAGGATGCCTTCCTGGATACCCTGCCGCACTCCTTTATCATAAATCCCCGTACTCAGATTACACACCTGACTCACCTCCCTACTGATTTCCTCTGTTACCTCGATATGAAACTCCTCCGACAAAACGACTTTTTTCTCTTCCGCCGACCTTTCCGTTGAAAACACCTTGCTCAGCAGCCGGATCGCGTCATCCCCACTCTGTTCTCCCGCCTGTCCAAGCCGCATCACCACGATTCTCATCAAGTCATAGTTCGCTTCCGCCTCCCGGTATTCGCCCCGCTTACAAAGCTCCACAAAGCGATACTCATTGATGGCATCCGACCGTTCCATAGCCGTGTCTTCACAGATCCAAATGGATGCGACTTTTTTTATCCTGTCATATTCCTGATCCTTGAACACCGTACCCCTCTGGGCGGAAATCAGCCTGGAGCCATAATATACGCCCCGCTTAGGGATCGGATACCCCGGAGTGTCCTTGTTTTGAATTTCAATGTTCACGATAATCTCCATCCGGTCATCTCTGCCCGGCACCTGAACCATGAAACGGATGTCGTACCTTACCGTGCCTTCCCTGACGGAAATGTCCTCTGTAGGCATTCCTTCAATCCGGTCGCTGCCGTTCAGCGTTTCCGTCAATTCCCTGGAACACGCGGCATCCGGATGATCCTGATGAACCGCTATTTCGCTGACTTGAGGCGTTCCCTCAATGAATTCCCCGGCAATCCGTTTTACCGGAATATCTGTAAATTCATCCAGGGCGCTCTTTAAGATATAGGCCAGTATGGACTTCTGCGCCACCAGCTTTCTGGCCGAGGCATCATATTTCGCCTTCTCATCCGCCACATCAAGGTTCTGGGCGATCTCACTTGCCGTTACTTCATTCATATGCCATCACCTTCCTTTCTGCTGCCCTTGCTTTAATTTTACCATGAAAAAGGGGGAAATACAATACCTGTAAGTCCTATCTTCGGCTTGTTACGGAATGCCACAGCCTGCCCTATGAACACTTTTTGGATTATTTCACAAATAAAACGGCTGTCATTATTTCCCATCGGGTGGGTATTTGTACACGCGCTGACTCTGTGGTTCTGTTAAGGAATGGCAGGGCGGCAGAGTGCGGGTCACACAGGGCGCTTATGGAGAAGCGGTGAGAATACTATCAGTAGTTTTTACAATATCCCGCTATACTTTTTCTGATGGAAAGGATATAATGTTCTCAGTGAGAAATCATTGTTTACAGGAGATAATAGAATGAAACGAGAACTCGGAATAGCGCGCTGCGGACTGGCATGCTGCTTATGCAGTGAGAATGTGCATTGCATCGGATGTAATTCGGGAGAATGCCCGGGCAAGGACTGGTGCGAAAACAGAAATTGTTCCATTGAGAATAATTACACGCATTGCTATGAATGTAAAGCTGAATGCAGAAAAGGCCTGCTTTCTAAAATCAAGCCTTACGGATTTACCCTGTTTATCAAAAGATACGGAGAAAAAGCACTTTTAGATTGCCTTGAACGGAATGAAAAAGCAGGCGTTGTTTATCATCGGGAAGGGATTTGTGGCGATTATGATGACTTTAATGATGCTGAGGAATTAATTAAATTTATCAAAACAGGAAAAAGGTAAATTCGCTTTTGGAGGAATTGCAAAATGCAAAAAATTGAAATTCAACGCTTGGTGGATAAATACAGCGCCAAATTACGTATTACGCCAATATGGGATGTAAAACTCGAATTAGTTGAAGACCCTGCATGGCGAAAAACCGGAGACATCAAGATTGACTGTGACGATCGAAAAGCAATTCTGATGTTAAATGCGCTAAATCCAAAGCAGGAAAATCTCGAAGAAGTGATCGTGCATGAACTTATGCACCTGAAAATGTACCCTCTTGACCAAGTGACGGAATCACTCATAACAAATGCTTTTGAAGAAGGTACAACTGCACAGAATTTTGCATATCAGCAGTTTTTCACTGCACTGGAGCAGACGGTTGAAGAACTTACAAAATGTTTCCTGTTGGAAATCGGAGAAAACCGCAGTCTGTCATTTGGCCGATGTGCAAAGGGAAAATCATTTGATGAATTATATAATGGGCTAAAAGCATTGAAATAAATGCCTGCTTTGCTATATTTTTTCGGCTAATTCAGACTTGTCGGGGAATAGAGTAGAGCGAACAATCTAAATTTGTAAAATTGGAGGAATACATTATGTGGGAAGAATTGGGAATAAGCGGCGGGACGGCAATAATCGTTCTGATTGCGTTATATTTTGTTGTTAAATTGGCGGTAAAGAATGGCATAACAGAAGCATACGAAGAAATTACAGGCAAAGAAGTAAAAGATGATTTAGATGAGATTTTAGAGAAGGAAGCCGAAAGGGATAGCAAAAAGACATTGTAACAATTTCCCGTTTGTTCGGAAGCAGCTCAGGACGAGAACTTAAATTATTTGAGGTGAATGAAATGAAAGCACTGGTCATCAATTGCAGCCCTGTCAGAGACGGAGCAACGGCAGAAATCGGCAAGATCATTTCCCGATGCCTCGGGGATCGGTACGAGGTCAGAAGTATCTGTATTGATGATTTTAAGTTCAGCTTTTGCAAGGGATGCCGGATATGTCACCGCACGGCAAAATGTGTCCAGCATGATGATGTCGAAAAGATTATGGAAAACTATGAATGGGCAGACGTGATCGTATCGGTATCGCCATCTTATTGGGCGGATATTCCGGGTCAGTTCAAGGCTCTTATTGACAGATGCACGCCGTGGTGCAATACCCACGAGCCCCACGCAGCTTTAAGTGCAGGAAAGAAAGGTTACGTGGTGGCGTTGAGAACAGGGCCGAGCATGCGGGAATGCCAGCACATTTTTGAGACGATCGAACATTTTTACGGGCATTTGGAGATCGAGTGCTGCGACAGGTTGGGTTTATGTTCTGTAGAGTATAAAGAAGCTGTGGAACCGAGAAAAGAGGAAATCATAGAGTTTTGCAGCAGGATTTGAACAGCTTCCCGCTTTCCAGGAAGCAGAACATAAGATCAAACTCATCGATAGCAATCCATATGAACAGTGATATCGATTCATTTGTGTATTATTTTTCAAAACTGCCTCATTGCATTGCCTATAAAAATAAGATATGCTTGAGGCAGGAGATGTGTTTATGGCTAATGAAGATAAAAAAGATTTCAACGCTATGCTGAACGACAGCAAGGATATGCCGAAGTTCCAGACGATCACAGATGAAAAGAGTATAGAAAAATA
>CANQFR010000089.1 GCA_947599905.1 uncultured Lachnospiraceae bacterium | reverse complement strand
TCATCCCAGTCATATTTCCCGCTGGTACAATGTAAGGCAGATCTATCAGTACCTGATCGAGACGAACGGCATCGATGAGGCCATTGAAGATGTGAACAACAAATTGGGTGTTCTGGCTGAGCATCAGAAGGAAGTGGAGGCCAGTACGAACGAGGCCGTGATGGGTCTGATCACGCTTTTCGGCATTGTTTCCATCCTCGCCTCGCTGCTGACCATTATCCAGATCCTGCAGGGCGGCGACTACTGGATGATCACGATCGTTGCGCTGCTGCTGATCGTCGCCGGTGCGGCGCTGGTAGCGCTCTGGCGCAGCCGGGAGTAGACAGGTGGGGCGGCAAATCAGCGGCGTATAGGTGTTTTATATTCATAAATGCATACTGACAGAAAGAAGCAAAAAAGAGGATGTCACAAATTGCGGCATCCTTCCTTGCAGTCATCTTATTTTCGCTATATACTGTATAAGTGGAGTATGAATGTAAGATAATAGCCGGTTATTGACATTCGCTCCACAGTGTGGAGCGAATTGAAGGGGTGGTTTTATATGGGTGAAATAGTAAAAAAGTAAATTTGCCGGGTGATCAACAGTCAGAGAGTGCATATCTTTCTATCAGAAGTTATGTTATCGATGCGCAGAAGCAGGTTTATTCAGCTGTCAACGCTGCAATGGTGACGGCATACTGGAATATTGGAAAAGCAATCTATGAGATTTGCGGTGAGAATGAACGTGTGATGTATGGAAAGCAGATACTGAATGATATTTCTAATTGTAATCGTCTTACAGTCAAATTTGGAAAAGGCTTTAGTATTCGAAATCTACGAAGTATGCGGTAATTTTATCTGGCGTTTCTAAATTCGGCAGACACTGTGTGCCGAAGTGAACTGGTTCGAAATGTTTTGTATTATTTGATCTGAAGACTGGCGACCTGACGCACCAGGATATCGGTCAGATGTAGCTGTATGTTAACTACTACGCGCGTTATATGATGAATGAGGTATAATGTTCAAAAATAGAGTGTTAAAATGATATATCCATCTTATTAGTGGCTTAAATGGGAAATTGAATGGAGAGTGTTTGATAATGATATCATTAAAAGAATTGATAAAGTCCGACAAAGATATTAAAAAAATAGACTTGTCTGAAGATAATGATAAGAAGTTTGCGGAGAAATATAAAAATATAAAACTGTTTGAAGGTTTGAAAGACGATGACATTTGTATGGTAGTCATGGTTTTATATTTAATATGGATGCAGGAAAATGAAAATGAAAGACTTTGGAATAACTTCAAGAAGGAAATAATGTATAAAAGTCATTTTTTCCCTAAAAGCGAATTGCTCCAAAAAGTAGATGATATTTCTGAGTATGCATCTGCTGAAATATGTAAAGGGACAGTTTTATATAGAGCGAGGGAATATACGGATTTTAATTTTTTCGATAATAAAGAGGTAATTACCCTTTATGAAAAGCTGAACGAGTTTTTTCCTAGTTTAAAACTGCAGTTAGAAGATGTAAGAAGTGAATCAGCGATAAATATAGTTTCTTTTGCGCTTGGGGGAGATGACAAAAAAGTAGAGGAATTGTTCCGCGTGATTAAGAAAGTAATAGATGAGGAAAGGCCGTTTTGGGGATTTGACGAAAAAAATTGCGATGCTCCGCCAAAAGAATATGCAAAAGCGGGTCGAGCTAATTCGATGGGCATTAGCTTTTTGTATGTAGCAACAGATAAGAAAACTGCAATAATGGAGATGCGTCCACAAATTGGTCAATTATTTAACGTATGTGAGATTGAACTTTGTCGAGATATTCGAATTTTCGACTTTACATATTCAGCGGTAGAACTTAAAGAGAATGAGTATACGAAGTCAGGAGATCTTTATGTTATATCGAAAGAGTTTTCACGGCCAAACTATGGCAATGTGAATGATTATATTCCAACACAATATCTTTGTGAATATATAAGTCAAAAGGGTTTTGATGGCATAAGGTATAAAAGTGCAGTATCGCCAGATGGAATAAACATGATTATCTTTGATACCAATGGGAAAAACAAAGCCTATAAAATTATAGAATCACGTGTATATGGCGTAACAGATATGGACATAAAATTTGAGCAGATGCTTCCTTTTGAGATTGATAGTACTGATTAATCTACTGATTGTAAATGGTTGTAAAAATATAGCAAATATAAAATGTCCCTATTTTTAACAAACGGGATGATTTTTTGCGATTATATTCTTTATTGAAGCTAAGTAATTGTTAAAAGTTATTTTACTGCTATATATGCCTTCTAAGCCATTCGTAGTTATCTACTGTTATTAAAAGCCGTTATTCACCCCCGCAGATACCTCCGACATTCCCTCAGACAAAAGACAACCGACGGCATCGTAGCCAGGCACCAGCCAACGGGCCAGGCGCACCAGATGCCGACGGCGCTGCCGGTCAGGCCGGACAGGATAAAGGCCAGCACAACCCGCAGGGTCAGGTCCGCGAAGGTGGTGATCATGAACTGGCGCATCGCGCTGAGTCCGCGCAGGATGCCGTCTGCCACCAGTTTGACGGATACGACAAAATAGAACGGCGACAGGATCCATAAGAACTGCCGTCCGGTCAGCAGGGCCGCGTCGGAACCTTTCTCCATAAACAGGAGGAGCAGGTATTTTCCGAAGAAGAAATAGAGGATACAGAACGGGACGCAGAAGCACCAGACCATTTTGATGCCGGCAGAAAAGCCGTCCCGGATCCGCTGGTATTTTCCGGCGCCCAGGTTCTGCGCCGAATAGTTGGAGATGCCGTTTCCGATGGTTGTAAACGATGTGATGACCAGATTGTTCAGCTTCACCGCGGCGGAGTAGCCGGCCATCACGGAGGTGCCGAAGCTGTTGATGACGCTCTGGATCAGGATATTTCCTACGGAAATGAAGCTCTGCTGCAGGATACTCGGGACGGCGACCAGCATGATCTTTTTGAGCAGCATTTTGTCAAACAGCGCGGGCTTTTCCGCGCAGCGGATCTTCCGCAGACGCGTCCATACCGTAAGCATAGACAGGATGCAGCTTGCGCCCTGGCACAGAAAGGTCGCCCAGGCCACGCCTGCGACGCCCATGTGAAATGCCTTGACGAACAGGATGTCGACGGCGATATTCGACGTGGAGGAGACAGCGAGGAAGCAGAAGGGCGTCCTGGAATCCCCCAGGGCGGAGAAGATTCCGTTGGCAATATTGTAGAAGAATACGAACGGAAGCCCCAGGATATAGATCCGCAGATACAGCTCCGAGTCCGCGAATACCTCCTCCGGAGTTTTGATCAGATGAAGCAGCGGACCGCAGCCGGTGAGTCCGATGAGCATCAGCGCAGCGCAGATGACCCCGCTGAAGATACAGGCAGTCGATACCGCGGTCTTCAGCCGGCTGTGTTCTCCCGCGCCGAACAGTACAGAGACCACGACGGAACAGCCGATGTTGCAGCCGAAGGCGAACGCGATGAAAATCAGGGTGATCTCGTAGCTGTTGCCCACGGCGGCCAGGGCATTTTCTCCGATGAATTTACCGGCTACCAGGCTGTCCGCGATATTGTAAAGCTGCTGGAAAACGATGCTGCCGAACAATGGCAGGCAGAATTTCCAGAGCACGGTTTCCGGTTTTCCTATAGTCAGATCTTTATTCATAAAATGATGTCCTTTCAGTTTGCTCGGCATTCGGAGAGCATTATACTCCGGTTTCTGCGATATGGGAAGTATGAAAAGTGACAGAAATCAGCCGGTAATCAGTTATGGGGATTGTTTCAAAATGCTCTAAATGCTGCAGGTTGGATTGAAATTTCGATGATTTGGAGTATAGTAGAGATATACCCATATGGTTCGGCGGAATGGAGCCTGCATGGGCGGGCGGGTAACGATAAACGGTGTCGGAAGGAGAGTTCAATTATGACGGCAAAGAAGATTTTGATCGTGATCGATATGCAGAAGGATTTTATCGACGGCAGTCTCGGCACGCCGGAGGCGCAGGCCATCGTGGAAAATGTGGTCGGCCTGATCGACGGTTTCGACGGCGAGGTACTGTATACGCTGGATACGCATTTTGAAAATTACATGGAGACGCTGGAAGGGAAGAAGCTACCGGTCATGCACTGCATCCGGGGAACGGAAGGATGGCAGGTGGAGCCGCAGGTTTTGGCTGCTCTTGAACGGAAAAACGCGAAATGCTTCGAGAAGCCGACGTTTGGTTCCTATGAATTGGTCGATTATGTCTATGAGGCTGTGCGCGGGGATGCGGCCGCGGCCGCGGAGCTCACCCTGGCCGGTCTCTGCACCGACATCTGCGTGGCGTCCAACGCGATCCTTCTTCGCGCCAAGCTGCCGAATACGGTGATCCGCGTGAAGGCGGACTGCTGCGCCGGTGTGACGCCCGCGTCCCATCAGGCAGCGCTGACGACATTATCCATGTGCCAGATGGATATTATCTGACATCGCTGCGATATTTAACTACCGGCCATAAAGGAGAGCAAAATGCAAAACGCGTCAGTCTGGACCGAGAAAGTCCTGATCCCGACCTACGAGATCGGTGAAGCGGAGAGGAATCCGGTCTTTCTGGACAAGCGGGTCTATCAGGGCAGTTCAGGAAAGGTATATCCCTATCCGTTCATCGAGAAGATCAGCGATGAGAAAAAGGATAAAGAGTACGATGCGGTTTTCCTGGAAAATGAGTATCTGAAGGTGATGGTGCTTCCGGAGCCTGGCGGACGGCTGCAGTGCTGGCCTGTAAGAAAGACTGGCCGATGCTGGGGTATTATAAGGCGTGGTATCTGTATCTGGCGGAAGCGAAAGGAAGCAGGAGTGTGTTGCGGTGTGTGGAGAGAAAAGCGACCAGAAACGTGCCGCAGGGTGCGGATGGAAAAGAAACCGAAGACGCGTCACAGTTTGCGGGTGGGAAAGAAATTGGAAACACACGACGGAGGGCAGATGAAAAAGCAACCAGCGATGCGTCGAGGTACGTGGGCGAGAAAAGGGCTGTAGATATGCTGAAAAGCACAGAAGAGAAAGCAATCGAAGACACTCTGCGCTCGGTCGAGCGGTCGCATATGATGTGCAGGGTATATCAGAAGATTCTGGATGACGCCGCGGTTCTGTGAAAATAGATCGGAGGTTTGCAGATGGAATACTATTCTCTGGCAGGGAAATGGCAGGCGGATATCGGGGACGGACAGTTATATTCCGCCGTGCTTCCCGGAACTCTGGATGAAAATGGGATCGGCGGCCGGGACATTGGCAATACGCAGCTGCATCCTGACAGCAGTCTGGGAGGGAAGGAAGAATTACAAAGAGAAGATGTCATTCTGACTCGCTTTACCAGAAAACATACCTATGAGGGCGCGGCGGTGTTTTCGAGAACGATCGTGTTTGATGCGCCGCAGGGCAAAAGAATATTTCTGGAGGCGGAGCGGGCCAGATGTCTTAGACTGTCGGTGGATGGCCGGGAAGTTCCTCATTTCCGGGAACCGTCGCTCAGCACGCCTTATGTATTCGAGGTGACGGACTGCCTGCGGGCCGGGGATGCGGGAGCTGAGCATCAGGTGACAGCTGATCCGGAGCATAGGTATGTGGGAACGGAACACCATATTGTCCTGACGTCTGACAACAGCTATCCGGGACTTCCTCATGATAATATTGTCTATTCCTCCGCAGCTACAGACGAAACCCAGACAAACTGGAACGGTGTGCTGGGATATCTGCGCCTGCGGGTAGAGGAGCCGGTATTTATAGAGGCAGTGCGGGTGTATCCATCGGGAAATGAATTAACGGTTGTCGTCTGTGTTTCTGCGGAGAACGCCTGGGAGGGCAAAGTACATATTTCCTCAGAGGCACTTGATGCGGCGGTGACGGCAGAGGCTGTCGGGAAGGCCGGGGATACGGAAATCGAGATGAAAGCGCAGCTTATGAAGGAAGGGCTGCGGCGCTGGGATGAGTACGAGGGGAATCTGTATGAGCTGCATGTGGAACTTGCCGGGATAACTGGTTCAGAAGACGAAGCGAAGACTGCCGGGGCAGCTATATCAAAAGCGGAAGGTCAGTTTACTGGTGCGCAGGCCGTGTTTTACTCAGAGAAAACGGTCACATTCGGCGTCCGGGATTTCAGCGCGGATAATGAGGGCAGGCTGACGCTGAACGGCAGGAGGATATTCCTGCGAGGTGAGGCAAACTGCGCCGTATATCCGGAGACCGGGTACTGCCCGATGTCTGTGGAGGAATGGACGGGGATCCTTACGACATACAAGTCTTACGGAATCAATTTCGTGCGCTTCCATTCCCACTGCCCGCCGGAGGCCGCCTTCACAGCGGCGGATCGTATGGGAATTCTGATGCAGCCGGAATTATCCCACTGGAATCCGGCGGACGCGTTCGAGACGGAGGAAAGTCTTGTCTGCTATACGGCGGAGTTTGCGGGAATCCTGCGGATGCTGGCGAATCATCCGTCTTTTGTCATGCTGTCTTTGGGAAATGAACTGCAGGCGTCGGAGAAGGGCCACGCCCGTATGCGGGAACTTCTGGAAATGGCCCGCCGGACGGATCCCACGAGACTGTACGCGAACGGCTCCAATGTGCATTACGGCCAGATGGGCTGTGACGAAAACAGCGATTTCTATACGGCCTGCAATTACTATGAGCATGCGCTGCGGGCGTCTTTCGCTAATATGGAGGGCTATCTGAACCGGAAATATCCGAGCGCTGCAGAAAACTTTGATAAGACGATGCGGGTTCTGAGGGAAAGCTATAAAGGACCGGTGTTTGGCTTTGAGGTGGGACAGTACGAGGTGCTTCCCGATTTTGATGAGCTTGGGGATTTTAAGGGAGTCACAGACCCGGCCAACCTGCGGCATATCAAGGAGCAGGTGGAAGAAAAGGGGCTTACGCCTTTCTGGAAACGGTACGTGGAGGCCACGGGAGAGTTATCGAGGCTCTGCTATCGGGAAGAGGTCGAGGCAGTCCTGCGAACAGAGGGAATGTCGGGTCTGGCGCTTCTGGGACTGCAGGATTTCCCGGGACAGGGTACGGCTCTGGTCGGAATGCTGAATTCCCATATGAAACCGAAGCCATATTCCTTCGCGAAGCCGGAACGGTTCCGGGAATTCTTCACGGCGCAGCTGCCGCTTGTGCTCCTGCCACGGTATACATACGAAAATACGGAGACTTTGGAAGCGGAAGTGCAGGTGGCGAATTATGGGAAAGAGCCGCTTGCGGGGCCGCTTCGCTGCAGGCTGCGGGGGGATGGCATTGTTATATACCCGGAAGAAAACAAGACCGAATCAGAGATAGTCGCATCTGGTACAGTCAAAACAGATGTAGATAGAACAGAAGATTGTAGTGGAACTGTTAGTGGAAACGGCCGCGAAGAAGGCAGCAGGCCTGTTAGTGGGCATGGATGTGTAGCAGACGGCAGAGATGGTCATGGAACTGGCACCGGAATTAACATTGGAGATAACTCCAGAGTTAGCTTTGGAGAAGTATTTTGCCCGGCAGGAAAGCTGACGACAGTAGGCAGATTTTCATTTCCGCTTAATGGAATTACCGTACCCGCGCGGCTGGAACTGGAAGTGTCCATAGGAACTGTGGTGAATCATTATCCGGTCTGGGTCTATCCGGCGGTACATCCGGTATGCCCGGATAACGTATATGAAACGTTTCGTATCGATGAGAAGGCGGAAGAAGTGCTGAACGTGGGCGGAACCGTATATCTGTCGCCGCCATCCACAAAAGAGGCTCTTCCCGATTCCATACAGGCACAGTTCTCTACGGATTTCTGGTCTGTCGGGACGTTTGCGGGCCAGGAAGGCGCCATGGGGCAGCTGATCGATGATAGGCATCCGATCTTTCGGGCATTCCCGACGGAATTTCATACCAACTGGCAGTGGTGGCCCATGGCTTCCCGACGGGCCGTGATTCTGCCGAAGCGTTACGAGGCGATCGTGACGGAAATGGACAGCTACGCGTATCTGCGCCCCATGGCGCAGCTGCTGGAATGCCGCTGTGGCCGGGGAAAGCTGCTGTTTTCCTCCATGGGACTTCAGAATTTGCAGGAGTATCCGGAGGCCAGGGCGCTGTTGTCAGCCATTTACCGGTATATGGCATCGGAGGAGTTCACTCCGAATCAGGAGATCAAATTAGATGTATGGAAAAAACTGGTGCGGTGACTGGTTCCTTCCATAAGGAAGGGCGCTCGAACCAGATGTGGCGGGATGATCTGAATTTCATTCCGGAGGATTATCCGAAGCGGAAGGAACTGGAGAGACTGGTCGTCGATCTGCTGATGTGCGCGGAGATGACGGAGACGGCTGCGCAGGGAGAATGATTGAAGAACACGATCATGGAGATTGAGGCAGAAGTCCTACAGGTGAAATACTTGTAGATATGGATGATCTTTTTTTATGAAATCGTCATGGAAAAAAGAGAGGATGGCGCTTATTTGGTTACTGGAAATATTCGCCATTTTCCAGAACGTAATTTTATTGTTACACCGGCAGAAATGATAGATATTCTTTATAAAGGTTAAAAAGAGCGCCAGTGACGCCTTGCTTGTATTATGTCAGTATGCAAAAAGAGCGCCAGTGACGCGCTTTTTGTATTGCGTTTGCGATCCATATTGTAATATAATGGTTACCGGTTGCAGGAGGAATTTCCGGCAATTGGAGGTGAACATGAAAAAAGGTAATTACAGCGCTGCGAAAGCAGCGCTTTTGATGGGAATCATGATTCTCTTTGTGGGCGTTGTTTCTTTGAGATGCGCGGAGACTTCCGCGTACGCGGCGGGGCCGGGGATTGCTTTAGCGGGATCCGGAACCGGTCTTGTGGGCAGCGGAACCGGTCAGGCGAGTTCAGGAACCAGTCTTGCGGCCCCTTCCACGTCCGGCGCGCTCTATGTAGAAGGCGCGAAGCTTGTGGGCAGCGACGGCCGGTCGGTGCAGCTGCGCGGTATCAGCACTCACGGTATCGCCTGGTTCCCGGATTATATCAATGAAGCCGTGTTTCGCCAGTTCCGCACCGAGTGGGGCGCCAATGTGATCCGTCTCGCCATGTACACGGCGGAGTACGGCGGCTACTGTTCCGGCGGCGATCTAAGCGCTTCCGGCAAATGGCTCCGTAATATGCTGATGAGCGGAGTCGGAGCGGAGATAGCGGACGGTACGTGAATTATTTCAGTATATTGAAACAAACGCCGGGAACCCGTTTTTCATCGGGACAGCCCGCGTATGCTAATACCGCGTGCCGACGTATACGGCATTTAATACGTTTACTGTCGGAAATGCCGAAGCGGAATCTTCCGTCAGCGCGAGGCGTGAGCATCTGACCGGCAATATATTTACAGAGAAATGAGGTGCTTCGAAATGGAAACAGATAAGACCAATCATTACGAGGAGATGGGGGAGCGTTTTGTTGAGAGTTACCGCAGACACGGCGGCAATACGATCATGGTGCTTCTCGGATTCTACAAGGGACAGTATCACCGCTTCCTGATCTCCACGTTTTTCTTTGTGATCAAGCATTCGCCGGCGCTGTTCACATCGCTTCTTGTGGCCAACGTGATCAACGGCGTGATGGCGGG
>CANQFR010000088.1 GCA_947599905.1 uncultured Lachnospiraceae bacterium | reverse complement strand
CCGTATTATACTACCAAAGGTATCGAGGCGTGGCTCAGTTTGGTAGAGCGCTGCGTTCGGGACGCAGAGGCCGTGGGTTCGAATCCCGTCGCCTCGATTAAAACTAAGGCCTCGTGGTCAAGCGGCTAAGACGACGCCCTCTCACGGCGTAAACCCGGGTTCGATTCCCGGCGAGGTCATCAAAGATGCTTTGGATGAAAACATTCAGAGCATTTTTTGAGAAAGAGATGCTTCCGTGGCTCAGCTGGTAGAGCGACGCATTCGTAATGCGTAGGTCGCCGGTTCGAATCCGGCCGGGAGCTCTTTTTATTTTCCGGAAAAGGTCAATTTTCCATGAGAAAAGGCGCAGGAATGCTTGAAAATATGTGCATTCCTGCGCCTCTTCTTTTTCACTCCGGCTTGCCACGGAATTGTTCTGTAAGAAAAATTGGGGGAAAATTGGGGGAATTTTTTTGGGAAAATCGGGTGGAATCTGCGCGGATACAATGTGCCGAAATGCGACACTATTTATAATCTGATCAACGGCGAGCATACCTGCAGCAGCGTACCGCTGCTTAGACAGATCCTGCGGGATGAATGGAGCTTTAAGGGGATCGTTATGAGCGACTGGCGGGTGACTGCCAGCACCAGGAAGAATAACGGCAGGTATGCCTGCGCCTCCGCAGCCGGTTGTGTAAAAGCCGGAAACGATATCGTAATGCCCGGAGGCGATGAGGACAAACAGGACATCCTGTCCGCACTGAGCAATCCGGAGCATCCATATACTTTAACCCGGGCCAAACTGCTTGCCTGCGCGGAACGCGTCTGCTGTATGTGCGCAAAACTGGCGCGGCATACCCTGACGCTGGGTTAAGAGCAGTATTCATG
Source organism: uncultured Lachnospiraceae bacterium (assembly GCA_947599905.1). Lineage (GTDB taxonomy): Bacteria > Bacillota > Clostridia > Lachnospirales > Lachnospiraceae > UBA3402. Next base: position 8,802 of record CANQFR010000088.1, on the reverse strand, counting down.
CAAAAGTATTTCGGAAAGGGCGTCATGATAGGGGACTGGACGGGTGACGCTAATGCAGAAAGCGTGTCATTGGCACGCTTTTTGTGTACTGACGTATAACAAGATTAAGAAATATAATTTTTGGTGAAAAAAAGTTGCATAAAAAATAATGTAGTGATATAATAATGATAGGGAAAGAAGAAAAGTGACTTGGAGGCGCGGGCTATGATTATAGAGGTAAGAGCAAAAAACTGTTATGCATTTAAGGATAACATTACGTTTTCAATGAAAGCGGATATGAGAAATAAGAAATTTGGAGCCAATGTTCATAAAGAGAACAATTTTAATGTGCTAAAAACGGTAGGGATATATGGTCCAAACAATACAGGAAAGACCTGTTTGATTAAGTGCATCAGAGCAATAAAAGAAGTGCTTTTAAATAAAAAAAATGGATTAATGCCTAATATATTTAATGAGAGTTATGTATGTGAGTTAGGCATAACATTTATGTCATCTGGAAGAAAATTTTCTTATGACTTTAAGTATGACGCAAGAAAAGAAGAATATATTTATGAATCATTTTCTGAGATATTCAAAGATCAGTATAACAATGAAAAAGAAGTTTGTTGGTTGAAAAAGGATGCCATTGGTGAAATATATGAATGCATTGATGAAGCTGTGCAGACTATGATTTCGGTTGTATCGAAAAATAATCTGCTATGTTATGTAATAGATACAAATAAATTTGAACATATGAATGAAATGAAGCAGATTCTTATTGGATTTGCAGAAAAAATAGATATCGTAAATATGAATAACATACCTATGAAGCATACGATTGAACTTATGAAGAATAAGAATCGATTACAGGAAAAGGTCGTTGATTTCATAAAAAATGCAGACTTATATTTGGATAACTTTGAATATGTAGAGATGGATAAGATACAGCTAAATACTGGAGAAGGCGTTGAAAAACCGGACGAGAAAGTACTGGATATTCCGGAAAATATTATGGATCAGATCAGACTGGTTTCCACATATAAAGGAGTTCATGTACCAAGTATGATATTTGATTCTACAGGAACAAAGAAGATCGCTGCTATTGCCAGTTATGTCGTGGAAGCGCTCGAACAGGGCAGAATTCTAGTCATAGATGAATTGGACAGCAGTATTCATTTCAAACTTACCAGGGCAATTGTAGCGATGTTTAATAATGAATTAAATACAAGTGCGCAGATGATATTTACCGTTCACGATATAAATCTTATGGATTGCAAAAGGCTGTTTCGGAAGGAACAGATTTGGTTTGTTCATAAGGACGAAGAAGGTGTATATGTATACTCACTTGCAGATTTTACTGCACAGCAGGGAGTGAGAGATACGACGGATGTTGTGGAAAAATATAGGAAAGGCGCTCTTGGAGCACTTCCTGATCCAGAACTAATCAATTCCCTGCTTAGTATTAAAGGTGATGTAAAGGGAGATGATGCTGATGCCAGGTAAGCTCCCTAAGTTCTTTGATAAGCATAAAATATGTATTATTTGTGAGGGCAATGAGGAATATGAGTATCTTAAGCGCTTGAATGATTTGAAAGTGTGGAACGAGCAATATGACATTTCATTGGTCAATGCTGGCGGAAATGGAAATATTCCGGCAAGGTATCAGGATCGATACCAGAACGGAGCAGATGAACTGGTGCTTGTGTTCTGTGATACGGAAAAGAAACCTCATGAGCAGTATGAGGATATTAAACGTAAAATTAATGAGTTTCATGGTGTGGATACTGCTGCGGATGAAGTGATTATGTTTGGTAATCCCTGTACGATGCAGATAATATCCAAGCATTGGACCGATGAAAATTTAAAATCGCCTGCAAAATCGGTGAATGCTCCTTTAATTAAAGAATATACCGGAGTGGAGAATTACAAAGGAAGAGCAGACCAGATTGAACAGGTTATGAAACATGTTACTAAGGAAAACTATGTGGATATGCGCCAACGGGTTAGGAATTTGGAGTCGGATGATTCGGTTGTTGGAAGCAGTAATTTCGGAAAGTTTATTAAGTTGTTTGAAAGTGATAACAGCAGGTGGATTGAGGAGATTAATGATAATGTAGTGTCTGAAGATAGTATTATGGATGAGCGTAGTCCATATGAGGGCCGGGGCCTGATCTGATCGGCAGAGTATTCAGGCGCCGGCGTTTTTTTCGCAATGTGCCGGCTTGCTGTTCATCGCTTTTCGCAATGAATGGGGAAAAGTTGACAAGATTTGATTGGACAAAAGATTGGAAGTGTGCTTTAATTATTTTAATTGTCCGTTATCGGACCGGGAGGATGGAAATGGATACCTGTGTGAAGGCTCCGAAGGATCCGGAGAAGAAGCGAAGCGGTTTTTATATCATGCGCAAGAAGGAGATTGCGGCGTCGCCGCAGCCGGACGGCCGGGGCGTCCAGTTTCTGTACATGGACGGGGAGCGGCTTACCACCTGCGCCCGCATTGTGGGCAATGTCACGGACGGGGAGATGCTTGAGCAGCTCACGACTGCACAGGGGTTTCGGACGCTCGTACATTCGATCGGGGTCAGCGCGGAACTTGTGGACGGGAAGAGCACGTCGGCCGATTTTGTGATGCAGATGTACGGGACGGTCGGTTCGTCGGAACCGGCTACACTGGTACGGATTCCGGTGCCGATGGACGGTATGGAGCAGATGATCCGGTTATCTGATGTCAAATGGTCGGCGCATGACCGCGTCCTCGGACAGTTCCGTTTCGAATTCCCGAATGCGGGCGAGCTGGCCGTGATATCGGTGAAGCTGTATCTGAACGACGGCTTTCAGGCGCCGGAGGAAGAACCCGAGGAGAAACCGGATCTGAATTCTCCGGAGTATCAGGAGATGCTCCGGCAGTCGCTTATGCAGACCGGCAATCCCGCGCGGCTTCGGAAGGCCATTGCGAAGGCAAGACGGGGTGAGGACGTCACCATTGCATTTATCGGCGGCTCGATCACACAGGGCGCGGGCGCGGTTCCGATCAATACGGAGTGCTATGCGTATCAGACATACCGGCGTTTCTGCGCCGCAGCCGGATGCAGCGGAGAGGAACATATCCACTACATCAAGGCCGGCGTGGGCGGGACACCGTCGGAACTGGGGATGCTGCGCTACGAGCGGGATGTTTTGCGGGAAGGAAGTGCAGAACCGGATGTCGTGATCGTGGAATTTGCGGTCAATGACGCGGGCGATGAGACCGGAGGAGAGTGCTATGACTCGCTGATCCGCAAGATTCTGAAGGCGGAGAACGCACCGGCGGTGATTCTGCTGTTTGCGGTATTTGCAAATGACTGGAACCTGCAGGAGCGGCTGGCCGTGGTGGGCGAGGCCTATGACCTGCCGATGGTGAGCGTGCGGGATGCGGTGGTTCCGCAGTTCTACAGAAAGTCCGGCGCCGGGAAGGTATTCAGTAAGAGTCAGTTTTTCTATGATTGCTATCATCCGACCAATCTTGGACATAAGGTGATGGCGGACTGCATCGGATATCTGTTTGAGACCGTGGAGCGGATGGGAGAAGAGGCTCCCGGACAGGCCGGGGCTGGGCATACAGATACGCCGCGGGAAGTCCGGGCGTGGGAAAATGTGCCGCCGATCGGCGGAGAATTTGAGGATGTGCGGACATTTGACCGGAAAGGGCTGATCCCGGCCGGTCCGTTGTACGGGGACGCCGCGTATCCGGTGGTCTCCCTCGACTGCGGGAGTTTCTGTTATCAGGACACAGGGCTGCAGGCGGTGGAGATGGACTTAAATCTCGTGCCGACGAAGGAATTTCCGAATAACTGGATGCATCGCGGTGCGGCCACTCCGGGCAGCGGTTGTATTGCCGGTGCAGATTCCGTCGGTGAAGATTCCACCGGAGCAGATTCCGCCAGTGCAGATTCTGCCGGGGCTGCAGGGGAACCGTTCGCCATGGATGTCGCATGCAGCGCCCTGCTTCTGATCTATAAGGATTCGGGCAGTCCCGCGGTCGGAAAGGCGGAAGTCTTCGTGGACGGGGAAAAGGTGCTGACCGCGGATCCGCATGCGAACGGCTGGGTGCATTGCAATCCGCTGATCTGTTTCCGGGGCGGCCCGTGCCGGACGCGCCATGTGGAAGTGCGGATGGCGCCCGGCGATGAAGACAAGGAGTTTACGATACTCGGTTTCGGGTTTGTGAGATAGCCGGCGGAAACGCGCGGCGGTGCGGACAGCGGTCCGGAGGAGAACGGGTTATGAAGATGGAATTCACGAAAGATCAGATTCCGCTGATTCTCGTTGAGAGCAGCGCGTATGAGGGCGTTCGGCGGATTGCCGGAAAGGTGGCGGAAGACATCCGCAAGGTTTCCGGTTTCTACCCGCAGGTAGTCACGGAGCGGGAATTTGCCGCAGTCTGCGCGGCGGATGTTTCAGCCGCGGCATGCGATGCGGCGCCCGGCGGAGAACTGGGGGCGAAGCCCGCGACATGCCGCAGGCCGGTCATCCTCTGCGCAACACTGGGCAAAAGTCCGATTCTGGACGCGCTGTCGGCCCTGGGGCTGGTGGATACGGCGTGCCTTTGCAGGGAGGACGGCAGCAGGAAGTGGGAGGTCTATCAGATCCGCCGGCTGTCATTGTCCGATGCGGCGCAGTCTGATGCTGCGGCCGGAACATGTTCGGCTGCGGCCGGGACCCGAAATGCAGCCGGGTCGTACGCGGCGGCCAAATCCTGTGCGGAAAAAGTCTCCCGCGGCGGCGCGCCCGCCCTGCCTGCCGGTATCGGGCAGCTTCTTGTGATCTGCGGCAGCGACAAGCGGGGGACGATCTACGGCATGTTCTCCCTCTCGGAGTATATAGGGGTATCTCCGCTCTGTTTCTGGGGCGACGCGGAGCCTGCGAAGCGGCAGATCATTACGATCGGTGAAGATATCGAGGCCGTATCGAAGGAACCGAGCGTGAAATACCGCGGTTTCTTCATCAACGACGAATGGCCCTGTTTCGGCAATTGGGTTATGCGGCATTTCGGCGGTTTTAATGCGCAGGCTTACGAGACGGTCTTCGAACTGCTTCTGCGCCTTCGCGGGAACTACCTCTGGCCTGCGATGTGGTCGGCCAGTTTCCCGTTAGACGGGCCGGGCAGCGCCAATGAAGAGCTGGCTGATATTTACGGCGTGGTCATGGGGTATTCCCACCATGAGCCGTGCCTGCGTGCCAGCGAGGAATGGGACAAGGTTCGCGGCGAGGGTACCCGCTATGGCAATGAATGGAATTTCTATACCAATGAACAGGGCCTTATAAATTACTGGGAGGACGCGTTAAAGCGCAGCGGCAGGTACGAAAATATTATCACGGTCGGTATGCGCGGCGAGCGCGATACCTCCATGCTGGGGCCGGAAGCCACGGTCACCGAGAATGTGAACCTCTTAAAACGCATTATCACGAAGCAGCGCGAATTGATCGACCGTTATGTTGAGCGGGAGAGCGGCGAGGTGCCGATGCTGCTGGCTCTCTATAAAGAGGTGGAGCCGTATTTCTACGGGGATGAGAAGACGCCGGGACTCAAGGACTGGGATGGGCTTGACGGCGTGACCTGTATGCTCTGCGAAGACAATTACGGCTATGTCCGTACCCTGCCGGCCCGGGAAATCCGCGGCCATAAGGGCGGTTTCGGCATGTATTACCATCTGGATTACCACGGCGCGCCCATTTCGCATGAATGGGTGGATTCGACGCCGTTTTCGAAGATTTGGGAGCAGATGGGTGAAGTTTATGAATACGGCGTCCGGGACGTCTGGATTGTCAACGTGGGCGACCTGAAGTTCCACGAGACGTCGCTGGCTTATTTTCTGGCGCTGGCCTACGATTATGAGAAATGGGGCTATCCGAATCCCGACAGTTACAGGCAGTACACCGCGCAGTGGGCTGCGGCGACCTTCCCGGAGGCTTCCGCGCAGCTTCAGGAGCAGATCGGCGATGTCATGACTTCCTATATTCGTGTGAATGGCCTGCGGCGGCCCGAGGCGCTTCACGCCGGTATCTATCATCCGTGCCATTACGGGGAGACGGAACGGATGCTTGACGAAGCGGAGCGCGTGGAGAAACTGTCTTCGCTCGTGCTCGAGGAATTGCCGCAGGGAGAAAAAGACGCATATTACAGCATGATCCATTTTCCGGCGATGGCAAGCATGAATCTGCTGAAAATGCATCTTTATGCGGGAAAAAACCACCGTTATGCGGCGCAGGGACGGGTTGCGGCCAATGAATACGGGCGGCTTGTGAAGGAATGCATCGAAATGGATCGGGCGTATGCGCGGGAATGGGCCGCGTTCCGAAACGGGAAATGGAGCGGCATGGAAATGGAAGCGCACATCGGCTTCACGCGCTGGAACGAGGATGACAGCCGGATGCCGGTGACGATGGAGGTCACGCCGGTGGCTGTGCCGCGGATGAGCGTCTCGCGCGCGGATGAAGAGCGGACCGCGACGAAGACTTACGGACCGCCGATGGTTGTGCGTGTGCCGGATTTCACATATGCAGGCTGCGAGACGGTGGAACTGGAGATTGCAAACGGCGGCGCAGAGCGGTTTTCGTATGAGATTACGGTGGAAAGCGTCCGAACGGCCGGGGTGGCTGGGAAAGCGGCGGCAACTGGCGCGGACGGGAACCGGGCAGCAGATGCTGCGGCCGGGAATCAGACAGCGGCCGGGACAGCCGGGGAAGGCGAAACGGGCGCGATACTTCCTTCCTGGCTGAGCGTTTTCCCGGTGAGCGGAGAGGTCGAAATACTTCAGAAAGTGACGCTGGCCTGTGACAGAAGCCTTCTGCCGGCAGACACAGAGACGGTACGGCTGATCGTGAAAGGCGGCGACGCGCGCGTCGCTGTGGAAATCAGCGGGAGGGCTGTGCCGGGAGTTGATGGGCGTCCGGCGCCGGAGACGGCTGTGAAGACTGCCGGCAGGACTGCCGCAGATCATACCGGACAGATTACGGAGGCGGCTGCGGAAAGCACTGTCTGCAGCTGTCAGGAGGACAATCTGCCAGCCGGGACCTTCCTCGCGCAAAACGGCGTTACCGTGATTGACGCCGCGCATTACTGCAGGAAAAAAGACACGGCGAAGGGACAATTCCGCACAATTACCGACTACGGCAAATACAGCAGCGGTATGAAGGTATTTCCGAGTACCGCGGTGTTTACGGAAGAAGAGGAGCGGCCGGAACTGACCTACCGCTTCCTTGCGGAAAGCGCCGGGGAGTACGTGATCGAGCTGCTGACGGCCCCTGCCAATCCGCTGATGAACGGGAAGAGCGTCGCGGTGACGGTTTCGTGCGCGGAGACTGTCCGCGCAGAACTGATTCCCGCGGACTTTCGGTCGGGAGATTTTAATGACGGCCGCTGGGCGGCAGCGGCGCTTGATCAGGAGAGGGGCACGAAAGTGCGGATGATGCTTCAGGCCGGCGTGCAGGAACTGACGGTTGGCGCGCTGGAGGCAGGCGTTGTACTGGAGCGGCTCCGCATTTACAGGGCGGATGTATCCTTAAAGCCCGCGTACCTGGGACAGCAGGAGAGCTGCTGCATCTCTGCGCAGGACAGCCGGACCGGCTGAAGAATCCCCGGTCTTTTCGGCCGGAAGCACGGTATGCGCGGGAAGCGCGGGAAACGCCGCCGGACGCCGATCAGAACGGGTTGGTATTTAACGCACGGTACTCCTTCGGCGTGCAGTGCTTGGCCTCCTTGAACAGACGGTTGAAGGAGGAAATACTGGAAAAACCGGAACGCAGGGCGACCTCGGTGATGGAGATGCCGCGGTCTGCCAGCAGCGCCTCCGCCGCCCGCAGTCTGCGCTGGTTCAGGTATTCATTGAACGTAAAACCGGTATATTGCTTAAAGAGCCTGGAGAAATGGAATTTGCTGAAGCCGACGCGGGCGGCCGTGTTGTCCAGGTTCAGACTGTCCGCGTAATGGGCGTTGATATAGTCCAGCAGATCGTTGATCTTTTTGATGTGTTCCTTCTGTCTGGTCTGGTCCTGACTGCGGAACAGGTTTTCGTGGTAAATATAATTATAGCCGAATTTGGCGAAGAGGTTGAGCATCAGGGCGCAGGCGGTGAATTCCGAATATTCGCGCATGCTGAAATATTCGTTCCGGATCTGCGTGAGCGTCTCGGAGACGTCTTCGCAGATCATCGGATAGAATTCTTTCGTGATCAGCGGGGAGCGCGATATGAGGGCCATGACAGCCGGCCAGCCTTTCAGGTTGTCGAACAGGGACGAATCAAACAAAAAGATGAATCTTCTGCCGTGCGGGGGGGGCAGAAAGCTTGTGGGTTTCACCGGGCATAATGAACAGAATATCGCCGGGATAAAGGTGGTAGGCGGTTTCCCCGAGCAGCACGTCATAGTGATTCTCGACGGGCATGATGATCTCCAGTGCGGTGTGCCAGTGGTAATCGTAATCCGTGTTCTGCTCGTTGCACCAGATGCGAAGCGATGAGTCGGCGTGGAACTCCACGGCTTCACAGGCATCTCTGACATCCCTGCTGCCTGTCCAGTCATTATTGACGGTATAGTAATCGTAACTGTTTTCGACCATGACGGAAACCTCCCCCCAAATGATCTTACTGTATTATTATAACAGAATTTGTACAGAAAATCAATTCCGATTGCCGCAAACACCCGGCGGACCGGCCGGAAGAAGTATTCGTCGGTGGCCGGAAGATATACCCGGCAGACCGGCCGGAAGAAGTATTCGTCGGTGGCCGGAAGATATACCCGGCAGACCGGCCGGAAGAAATATCCGGTGCTGACCGGAAGCCCCCC
>CANQFR010000087.1 GCA_947599905.1 uncultured Lachnospiraceae bacterium | reverse complement strand
ACGGCCTTCACCGGCTCGCCCTTCTCGCGGAGCGCCTTATACTTCTCGATCTCCGCCTTATTGCCGTAGACCCAGTGGTCATGGCCGATGTTCACGAACTCCGGCTTATCCACACTGTAGTCATGGATCGACGGGTCGTACACATACTGCACCTTGTTCTTCTCCAGCTGCGGATCCGGGATCGGGATCGCAGAGATCAGCGAGTGGGTGTACGGATGCAGCGGGAAATCGAACAATTCCTCCGCTTCCGCCACCTCCACGATCCGGCCCTTGTAGATCACGCCGATCCGGTCGGAAATAAACCGAACTACGCTCAGATCGTGGGCGATGAACAGGTAAGTGACGTCTTTCTCCTTCTGGAACTTCTTCATCAGGTTCAGCACCTGCGCGCGGATGGACACATCCAGAGCGGAGATCGGCTCGTCAGCCACCACCAGCTCCGGCTCCATGACCATGGCGCGGGCGATTCCGATACGCTGACGCTGACCGCCGGAGAACTCATGCGGGTAGCGGGTCAGGTGCTCCGGCAGAAGGCCGACCTCATTGATCATATGCTCCACCTTCTGCACGCGGTCCGCCTCATTCTCAAAGAGGCCGAAGTTATAAAGTCCCTCGGAAATGATATAATCCACGGTGGCGCGCTCATTCAGCGAGGCTGCCGGATCCTGGAACACCATCTGCACGTTGCGGATGACTTCCCGGTCCAGGGCGTGGGAGATCTTACCGGAAATGCGGACTCCCTTATACTGGATCTCACCTGCCGCCAGCGGGTTCACGCGTATGACCGCGCGGCCGATGGTCGTCTTGCCGGAACCGGACTCGCCGACCAGGGAGAACGTCTCTCCCTTGTAGATGTCGAAGGACGCGTCCGTGACAGCCTTTACAGCGCTGTCGCCCTTGCCGAAGGTAATATCAATATCTTTGATTGACAGCAGGATCTCCCTGCCGTTCTCTGCGATGGGGCCGTGCTCGGGGAAGAGGGAACGGCCTTTTTTCGTTGTGTCTGTATTCGCCATTTTTCCTTCCTCCCTTAGATATTGAACGCTTCCATCAGCTTACCGTGGATATCGCGGATGCCTTCCGGTTTCTCAACCTTCGGGGCATGCGGATCCAGAAGCCAGGTCTTCGCGTAATGTGTGTCTGTCACCTTAAACATCGGCGGCTCCAGAAGCGTGTCGATCTTTAAGCAGTACGGGTTGCGGGGCGCAAACGCGTCGCCGACGATACTGTTGTACAGGGACGGCGGCGTACCGGTGATGGAATACAGCTGCGTATTCCGCTGCGCCAGCTGGGGCAGACTGGACAGAAGCGCCCAGGTGTACGGATGGCGCGGGTCATAGAAGACCTCCTCCACCTTGCCCACCTCGACCACCTGTCCGGCGTACAGCACCGCCACACGGTCGGCAACATTGGCGACCACGCCCAGGTCATGGGTGATGAATACGATGGTAAATCCGAACTCTTTCTGCAGATCCTTGATCAGCTGCAGGATCTGCGCCTGAATCGTCACGTCCAGGGCCGTGGTCGGCTCGTCGCAGATCAGGATCTTCGGCTGGCAGGACAGGGCGATCGCGATGACGATACGCTGTCTCATACCGCCGGAATACTGGAACGGATAATCGTCAAAACGCGCCTCGGCGTTGGGAATGCCGACCTTGTGCATCAGTTCAATCGCACGCCTGCGGGCCTCCACCTCGGAACACTTCTGGTGCTTGATGATGACGGAAGAAATCTGCTTGCCGATGGTGATGATCGGGTTTAAGCTGGTCATCGGATCCTGGAACACCGTCGCAATACGGCGTCCACGAATCTGCAGCCAGTCCTTATTGTACTTGACGCTGGCCAGGTTCAGCACACACGTCCCGTGAAGCTGATCCGGCGTCTCATCCAGATACTTCACGCGGAACGCCACCGTATCGAATACGGCGTTGCGCTGATCCTCATCATTCAGGTCCACGCCGATCTCCATGGCCTGTTTCAGGGCCAGCAGAAGCTTATGGGTCAGCTGGATACGCTTCACCAGACCGTAGCGGCCTACGGACAGGCGGATCTCTTTGCCCAGAATCTCATTGCGCTTCTTCGTCTCCTCAGAAATCTGCCCTTTGATCTCCTGCTCATACTTCGCCTTCAGCTCGGCCATCTGCTTATTATAGCTCTCGATAAAAGCAGTATCTTTCGCGGCCTCCGCCTTGCGGGCCTTCTCTTCCTCGGCCTCTTTGTTCTCTAATGCCTTGATCTTCTCGTCGTATTCCTTCAGCTTCTGGTCGGCCGCCTTAATGCGATCCTTTTCATGATGGGGATCATAGGTCTGCTTCTCATTGAAGAGGTTGGTCCGCTTAAACTTCATGTCTGCAATCTCTTTCTCGATCGCCACGCGTTCCTCTTCGCTTATAGACTCACGGCTCTTTTTCTCCGCTTCCAGCGCCTTCATTTTCTTAAATGTCTCAGCACCAAGCTCATAGCGGGAGATCTCGTTGAGCCTCGACAAAGTTCCCTGCATCAGTTTTCGCGCACCCGGCGTCAGCTTCACCACCGTGTCAGCCAGCTCCGGATCGTCGAAAATCAGCTTGCCCTCATCGATATAGCCGTTGGAGTCCGTCATCCCCGCGAATGTCTTCGTCAGCACGGATTTGCCGGAACCGGATTCGCCCACGATGGCGATGGACTCATTTTCATAAATGTCCAGGCTGATGTTGCGGATCGCGGTCAGGATACGGCCGCGGACGCGGAATTTCACTGTCAGATTCTGGATCGACAGCAATACCTTTTTCTTCTCTTCCATATCGCTGTCCTCCTTACATATGCGTCCGCGGATCGGACGCGTCGCCTAAGTTCTGGCCGGCTACATACAGCACCACCGTGATAACGGATGCAATAGCGACCGGGCTCCAGAACTCGAGTTCCCAGCCGGGCGTTACCATAGCGCCTTCTGCCGCATAGATCAACTTACCCAGTGACATATCGCTCATGCCCAATCCGATGTATGACAGGAACACTTCATAAGAAATGTAGGACGGAATCTCCGTCGCCAGCAGCGTCACGATCACAGAGGTCATAAACGGCAGGATATTCCGCATGGCGATCTTCACCGTGGACGTGCCCAGGCATCGGGACGCCAGATTATACTCGCGGTCACGGATGATAATAACCTGGGTACGGATAAAATAAGCAATGCCCAGCCAGCCGATGACTGTCAGCGCGAATACCATCGTCCAGAATGTCGGAGCAAAAAGCATGGCCATGACGGAAATGATCAGGATTGTAGGCACATTGCCAACGATGTTATAAACCTCGATCATGAAGGCATCCACTTTTTTGGAAAAGCCCCAGACCGCGCCTACAAGCACGCCAATCGTCATATTAATGGCGCCGCAGATAAAGGCCAGCGATATTGAGATGCGGGACCCATTCCAGATTGCGTCAAAAGTTGACTCACCGGACGCACCTGCGCCCAGAATCCAGTGGATGTTCTTACCGAAATACGCCATGGCTGAGGCTGGCGACAGGTGCTTGGAATTCGGATCCATCAGGTTCACGTAAGCATCATAATGGGTCACGCTCGGATAAATATAAGCGAACAGGATCATAAACAGCAAAAGCGACAGGATCACGATGTTCACCTTATTGCGAAAGAATACGCGGAACACGGATTTCCAATAGGAATAGCGGGGAGCCGTGATCTTCTCGGACTCCAGCTCATTGTGGTCCACGCGGGAGAACAACTCCTCCTCTGTAAAGCCAAGTTCTTTATAATTGATCTCCATTCCGCTCACCTCGCTTTCGTCGAGAAGGATATTCTCGGATCAACCACACTCATCAGCACATCGCCCAACAAGAGGGAAATGACGCTTAAAACCGCGTAGAACAGTGTCACACCAACAATTACACCGTTATCATACTTGTTAATCGCGTTGGTCAGCAGGTTGCCGGCGCCGGGAACGCTGTACACACGCTCGGTAATGATAGCTCCGGTCATTGCAAAGATCACGCTGCCGGGCACGCCATGAACGATCGGGATCGCAGCATTCTTCCAGATGTGTTTGGTAAAGATTTCTCTCTCCGACAAACCGCCGGATCTGGCAAACTTTACATAGTCAGAATTCATCTGGTCGATCATGTAACGCCGCATCCACCGCATCAGGCTGGCTACAGACGGAAGTGCCAGAGAGATTACCGGCAGAACGTACATCATCTTACTGGACGAGTCCATATCAAACAGCGTCGGGAACCCTAGCTTGCCGCCAATGGCCTTGAACAGGAATATGTATGCCAGACTGGGTACGGCGATAATAAACATAATATAAAAGGTACCGATCTTGTCGACCAGCTTATCCTTCTGAAGTGCCATCAGAAGCCCGACCGGAAGTCCCAGAATATAAGCCAGAATCGTGGAAATAATGCCGATCACAAATGAATATCCCAGTCTGGAGAAACCCTTCTTTGTAGTGGTCACATTCGTATAATCGTCCTCAAACCATTCCCGATTTGTGGCTACCGCTTCCCGTGAGCCCTGAACGTAAGTCGCTGTGTGCAGATTATCGGCACGTTCCGTCGTTATACCGGTAGGATAGGTCACTGTGCTCATTACATAAGCGCCCTGGGAGTCTGTCATTGTCGTAAATACGTCGACGCCGCGATTCACTGTGTAGGATTCCCCCAGATTCAGCGTCAGCAGATTCTGGTGAATATAGGGGAATAAATGATCGATATACAGCAGGTATTTATGTTTGGTGCCGTTGCCGATAATCGCCGGGGAGAGAACCTTTTTCGTTGCTCCCTTCGGATTCTTCACCGGATCGTACAGGGTGAAGGAGAGGCCCCTCTTCCCAATGTCGACATTATCCGGAACATAATGGATATTATCCACAAAGAACATCTGTGTAAAGTATGTAAACGCACGCTTCAGGAGCGGAATATCCCTTGTAGCATACAACTGGGCCTGACCCCCATCACGAAGCTGACCATTCTTCTTGGCATCAGCATCCAGACGTACAATCGTATAACCACGGGACTGATAATACTGCGAAAACTGTTCCACATACTGTGCCGTAATCTCGGAATCCTTCTCTGCCGTTCGCCCGATCATAACGGCGTCGGCACGGGTCTCCTCGTCAATCTCACCCTTTACGGCCAGTTCATTAATATAATCCGCATAGGGTACATAATCCAGATATCCGAAGGCTTCCCAGCGGGTCTGCTCGTATGTGATTCGCGAATTGCTGGCAGTATGATTGTAGTTCGGGTCGCCGGCGAAGATCTTATTCCTGTCGAGCAGGGAATAGATCAGGAGCATAACGATCAGAACAACACAGATCACAGAAAACAGACCGTGCAGCAATCGTTTCAATAAATATTTTCCCATTCTTCTGACCTCGCTAATATATAAGTTCCTACAGTAAGACTATCACTGGCAGATTCTTCTGCATACTTACGAATTCCGGAAAACCTGCCACCGGCAGCCTTTCCTGTATAACTGTTAGATTGCGGCAAGGGGGTGGAGTACCCACCCCCTTGCGGTTAATCACGGATAGTATTCGTTCTGTTCAGATCAGAATTACCACAGACCCAGGTTCTTGCACATATAACCATAGGGCTGAATCGTATCCAGATAAGACTGCGCATCGCCGTAATCAGGACCCCAGCCGGAGCCGGTGGACAGGTCGAAGTTGCCCTCGTTGCCCTTGCTGAAACGGTAGGTAGCGCTCTCCTCATCGGTATCCTTCTGGAACTCAATCAGATTGATGATGACTTTGCCATCCAGTGCGCCCTCGATGCTCTGCTTGACGACATTCGCCATCTTGGTGGAGATTTCGGAATAGGAGCCGTACGGATAGTCGATGTAGATCGGGTTCTCAGCAGAAACCTCGACGCCCACCTGAGCCAGCTCTGCGATTGCCATATCCAGCTCTGCCTTCGCATTGTCTACATTGTACCAGCCGTCAAAGCCGTCGCCGGAACCTGCGCCGCTGTCGCCGTTGGGATCCCATACGGTGATCTTCACGCCGTCAGCATCAAGCTGCGCCTGCTCGATCACGCCATAGGCAGTACCTGCCGCGAAGTCAGTCGCCGTGCCGTTGATATCCACAGTCACATCCTCGGGCAGGAAACCAAAGGTGCCAGGCGTATAGGAGTTACGCAGGCGGGCCAGCTTCAGCTCATCGCCGACGGAAACCGCATTGTAGGAACCCTTGTCAAACGCCTCAGACAGAGCCAGACGGAAGTGCTGGTTCACCATTGCCTCACGGGTGCGGGCAATGTCGTCCTCAGTCTTCGGGGAAACGCCGACATCCGGGTTATCATAGTTTGCCCATGTACCGCGGTTGACATTCCACCATCCGCAGTAGGTGGTGCCAGCACCGGAGGACACATAGGAGAACAGATCGAAGTAGGTACCTTCTGTTCCGTCCGCAGCCGTAGTTGTTTCCGTCTTCATCAGTTCCAGCGCAGAAGAATTGATGCCGCATCCGGAGATGGTGCCTTCCTTCGCTTCATTGTAAGCACGCAGCACATCGCTGCCGTCATTAAAGCTGTAAACCAGATTCGGCGTATTGATCGCGTCAAAATTCCAGTAGGTCGGGTTCGCTTCATAGCGAGTCGTATTCTGCGCCGTAAAGTTAGTGATCAGGTAAGGTCCGCAGTAAGCGATGTTTGCCGGAGTCTTACCAAAGTCACCGGGTGTGTAGGTCTCGCCCTCGCAGCTGAAGGTACCGCCCTGAGAACGGTAGAAGTCGCGGTTCAGCGGAGCGAAGCAGGCATATCCCAGCATCGTTGTGAACGGAGCGAACGGAGCTTCCAGCGTATACTCAAGCGTATAATCGTCAACGGCTTTCACTCCAACCTGAGTGAAGTCTGTGATCTCACCATTCAGATAAGCTGTGAAGTTCAGCAGGCCGCAGCCGTCGGTGTTGGTCAGCAGATAGCCCAGCGCATCCGCATTGTCCAGAAGGTGCTCCATGGAAGCGACCCAGTCATCAGCGGTAACTTCGCCGATTTCGGTACCCTGCTGGTCAACCCACTTTACGCCCTTACGGATGTGGAAGGTGTAGACCGTTCCATCATCGGAAACCTCATAGCTCTCGGCCAGACCCGGCTGCTGTACGCCCTTGGCATCGTACTCCAGCAGGTTGTCATAGGTGCCGGAAATGAACATGGAATCAGAAGTATAGGAAGTAGCGATGGTATCCCAGATATTCACGTTGTAGCCGTTGGACACAACATAAGTATCTGCAAACGTATAGCCCTTGCCTTCCAGATACTCCTTGGCTGCCGCACGGTAATCGTCAGCGGTCGCTGCCTCGTTCCACAGGGTGAGCAGATGGGTACGATCCTCGGACTTAATCAGCTCGTTGGTTACCAATAATGTGTGATAACGGTACTCGTCCAGACCCCACAGGGTGGTGGCAGCGTTGGTACGCGGAACCACACGGCTAAAAGAGTAGTTACCGCCCGAAGTATAAATCGGCAGGAACGCGCCGGACTCAAGCAGCTTGGCCTCAGCCAGAGCCATCATCGCCATACGCTTCGCACCAGTTTCTTCCTTGGCTGCGGCATACGCATTGCTGAAGTCGCCAAGAACTGCATCATAAATCATCTCGCACGCCTCATCATAATCCATGGCGTCGATTGCAGCCCAGTCAAGGCTCGTGTAGCCGCCTTCTTCAGCCCCCCCGGCAGTCTCGTCCGCCGGAGCAGCCGTGGTCTCTTCTGCCGCTGGAGCCGCAGTAGTCGTCTCTTCCGCCGCCGGAGCCGCGGTCGTCGTGGTCTGAGAACCGCTTCCGCCGCCGCAAGCAGCCAGAGATGCTACCATAGCCGCGGAAAGAAGCATGGCCAGCACTTTGTTTGCTTTTTTCATCTTTGTTTTTCCTCCTCTTTTATTCTTGGATTTATCTTTAACCTTTTAGAATATCATCCCGCTTATGCCAGAAAGCACTTTGCAGGCCGACACTTTAAAAAGCTAAATTCGTTATGTATCTGTGTGAAGCGGGAGCGATGGGAAACACAGAAACAACAACACGCGGCCGATTCGGATTTACATAAAGAAGCCTTCTTTCGGCGGCCGCTTTTTCCAACCCGGACAGAATCCGGCATTATCCACCATAATTTGCTAAAAAACAGAACTTCTCCACTTCACTAAAGTAACATTATAAAGGGTGCAAAAATGATTGTCAAGCCTTTTTGCCCCATGCAGCGCCGAAAATCGCTTATTTCTTCGCTGTCGCCTGACAGCTTTCGAGAAACCGGAGCGTGAAGAGAGTGATATGTATAGCCGTACGGACCATCTGAAAACCGATTTCGAACTCCAGCGTTACTTCTCCGGCTTCATGTAATCTTCTGCGGCATCATCGGATAAATGGTACTGCGCCATAATCCTGCGTTTTATCTCCTGATCATCAATTCCTATATCACGAAGGACGCAGATAGCCCCTCGAATGCCCTGACCAATGCCCTGATTGATTCCCTGGCTGATTCCCTGACTGATCCCCTGACTTTTAGCCTTCTGTACTTCCCTTTGTATCACCGGCTCCATGAGTTCCAGCAATGCCCCGCTCATATCTTCTCCTCCTTCCATTAACGCACTCGCTGCTGTCTTATTTGCACGGATGCTTACCTCCAGTACTGAGTCCACCAACTCTCTGTCATACTTCCCGTTAATTTTAACAGCATATTCAAACAAACGCCTCATATCCTTCGGCCCCATCCGTCCCGACAGCGCTCTCAGCCAAATATGAGTTTCTGATGCCAGTTCCCCAGTGACAATAATCTGGGTCGCAAACAGCACGTTTCCTTCCACATAATAGATTCCCGGATACGGATTGGAGACTGTATATCCCCCATGTTTCTCAAAATATCGAAACAACCCTGCAGGATGGCGCTCCCTTACCAGGGTTACAGTAACATCGTCTGCTCCGATCTCGTCCGTTGTCTTTCCGTACGCTTTATAAAGACCTGCATAAGCCCCAACCTTATAGAATGTATCAATATCCAGGGTGTCGTTCGGAGACTTATATTCCAGAATATTATGCCCCCTGAATATCTTACCAATCTCATTATCTATACGCACGTTCGCATTCTTTCTGATTACCAGAAGATCGATCTCCAGCGGCTTTGTATTAAGATTATATTCTTTCTCAAACTGCAGATCAGCACGATACTCCCTCAACTCCAGATCCAGCGCCGCGATAAATCCCGGATGCCATTGAACTTTCCTGTCTTCCATAATGCCCCCCTTGGAATAACAGCAGTCTCCCGCCGCTGCTCCCATTCCATTATACTTCAATACATATGCCCGATGCAATACTATTTTCCGTCCACGGAACCATCGTCCTCACCGCACTCCTTGCAGATCATACCCTTCCAGCCACTGCCGGGCCTCCTCGCAGACGTCCCGCAGGCAGTCCGCCCCGAAGGGGCTCGCAAGGCCGGCCCCGGACAGAAGTTCGGTGAACGTCCTGCTGCCGCCCTGCTTCGTGTACGCCATATAGCGCTCCCAGGCCAGCTTCCGGTCTTTTTTAAGAAGCGCCCAGAACTGCAGCGACACCGTCTGCGCCAGACAGTAATCAATATAATAGAAGGGACTGGAATAGATATGGTGCTGCCGCTGCCACGCTTCGCCGTCGCCGTAGAACGGGATCTCCCCATCCAGCTTCGCCCACGGCATGTACACGCCCGACAGCTCCTTCCAGACCGCGTGGCGCTCGGCCGGCGTCATGTCCGGCTTCTCGTACACCACTTGCTGGAAATGATCCACCAGCGTACCGTAGGGAATAAATGTCAGCGCCCCCGTCAGGTGGCTGTAATAGAACTTCCGGGTATCCGGCCCGAAGAAGCCCTCCGCCCACGGCCAGGACATAAATTCCATGGACATGGAATGGACCTCGCAGGCTTCCATGC
>CANQFR010000086.1 GCA_947599905.1 uncultured Lachnospiraceae bacterium | reverse complement strand
AGGTTCTCCGGATAGACCGCCGCGCCGGTGATGACCGGCATCGGGTCGATCTGCTGGGTGTTGACCACGACGCGGCCGCCCACCTTCAGATACTCGATATAGCGGGCCGCCTCCAGCTTCTCGAAGGATACGATGAAATCCGCCTGGCCCTTATCGATGACCGGCGAGTAGACCTTCTCACCGAAACGCACATAGGTGACCACGCTGCCGCCGCGCTGGCTCATGCCATGAACCTCTGATACCTTCACGTCATAGCCCTCTGTCAGAAGCAGATGGCCCAGTAATTTACTGGCGAGCAGCGACCCCTGTCCGCCGACGCCTACGATCATGATATTCTTTGTCATATGATGTATGTACCTCCATATTCTCGGGCTGCTTTTCATTTACAGCAAATCATTCCGGCCTTGATATATGCCTACACCGCGTTCACGCCTTCAGCGCGCCGAACTTACACAGCTGCGCGCACACGCCGCAGCCCACGCACTGGGTCGCGTCGATGACGGCTTTGCCTTCCTTCACGCTGATGGCCGGGCAGCCGAGGCGCATACAGGACTTGCAGCCGATACATTTATCCTGCTCCACATGGTATGGCGGATTGTGCTTCACGTACTTCAGAAGCGCGCAGGGACGGCGGCTGATGATGACCGACGGCTCGTCCGCCGCCAGCTCTTCCTTTACCGCCTTGTCGCAGGCCGCCAGATCGTAGGGATCCACGACCACGACCCGATTGAAGCCCATGGCCCGGCACAGGCTCTCCAGATCGATCTTGCCCGCCGGGTCGCCCTTGATGTTGTACCCGGTGGTCGGGTTCTGCTGGTGGCCGGTCATACCGGTAATGGAGTTGTCCAGGATGATGACCGTGGAATTGCTCTGGTTGTAGGCAATATTGGCCAGCCCGGTCATGCCGGAGTGCATGAAGGTGGAGTCGCCGATCACGGCCACCGTCTTCTTCTCGCTCTCCGAGCCCAGGGCCTTGTTAAAGCCGTGGATCGCGCTGACCGACGCGCCCATGCAGAGCGTCATCTCCATCGCTGCAAGGGGTGCTACCGCACCCAGCGTATAGCAGCCGATGTCTCCCAGAACAGTACATTTATTCTTCGATAATGTATAGAACAGGCCGCGGTGCGGGCAGCCGGCGCACATGACCGGCGGACGGCCCGGAAGCTGCTCCCCGATCGTGCCGTAAGCCGGAACCTCCGCGCCCAGCTTCTCCGCGATCATATTCGGGAAAAATTCCCCGCAGACCGGCAGCACATCTTTGCCGCTGACTTCAAGGCCAAGCTGGCGGCAATGATTCTCGATGATCGGATCCAGTTCCTCGATGACGACCAGCTTCTCCACCTTCGCCGCAAAGTCCTGAATCAACTTCACCGGCAGCGGATTCACCATCCCCAGCTTTAAGATACTGGCGCTGTCGCCGAATACTTCCTTCGCATACTGATAACTGGTGGACGATGTAATAATGCCCAGCGCGGTACCGCCCATCTCCACCCGGTTGAACTCGCAGTTCTCGGCGTATTCGGTCAGCTTCCGCGTCCGTTCCTCCACGATCGGATGACGGCGGATGGCGTTGCCCGGCATCATGACATACTTGGCAATATTCTTCTCATAGGGCTTTGCCTCCGGCATCACACGCTCACCGGTCTCCACCACGCTCTGGGAATGAGCCACGCGGGTACACATCTTAATGATGACCGGCGTATCAAACTGCTCCGACAGCTCATAGGCCTTCTTCGCAAATGCCAGCGCCTCGGCGGAATCTGACGGCTCCAGCATCGGAACCTTCGCCGCGATCGCGTGATGGCGGGAATCCTGCTCATTCTGGGACGAATGCATCCCTGCGTCATCGGCGACGCAGATGACCATGCCCGCGTTGACTCCGGTGTAGGAGCAGGTAAATAACGGATCCGCGGCCACATTTAACCCGACATGCTTCATGCCGCAGAAGCTGCGCGTTCCAGCTAAGGACGCGCCGAAGGCGACCTCCATGGCGACCTTCTCATTCGGAGCCCATTCGCAGTAAATCTCGTCGTATTTGGCCGCCTCCTCGGTGACCTCCGTACTGGGCGTCCCGGGATAACTGGACACCACGCCGCACCCGGCCTCGTACAGTCCGCGGGCCAGGGCCTTGTTGCCTAACATCAGTTCTTTCATGTGAAAAATCCTCTCTTAAACTATATGTAAATATATTTCTGTTCACCGTTCTGTGCCGCGGAAGATACGCGCCCGATCCTGCGCCGCGGAGCATAGACTCCCGGTTTTGTATCACGGAAATAATCCCCGCACATTCCGGCGCGCCTCTCAGCAAGATTCGCCGGCTTACCTCTCCACCGGCTTATTCTCCTCGTTCCGCTGCGCCGACATCCGATCCAGTACCTCCCCCAGACACCCGGTTCCGTAGTTCAGCATCCGGTTCACGCGGCTGATCGTGGCGGAGCTGGCGTTGGTCTCCTGCTTGATCTCGGTGTAAACCTTATCGTCCCTCAGCATCCGCGCCACCTCGAAGCGCTGCTCCATGGCCCTCAGTTCGGTCATCGCACAGATATCTTCAAAGAAATCGCGGCACTCTTTCAAGTCCTTCAACTGCAGGATCGCATCGTACATCGCCGTATCCCGCTCTTTAGGAATATTTCTCGTCATCAAATTCTCCCTCCCTTTTCACACCATCTTATCACAAATCCGGATTTCAGTAAATAAAAACTTTAAACCATTAAACACCATTTGCCGATCCCGCTGCCGCTCCCCAGAAAGCTCCCCCGGAAGCCCTCCCAAAAAGGCATATAAATTTGCGTAAAAACATTGGAATATATAGAAAAATCGTGTATAATCAAATCAGTTATCAGATCGGTATGAAAAAGGAGGTACGATACATGCAGCATTCCAACCCACTGGCAGCACAGGACGGCACATCCGCCCGATTCATCACCATCGGCGAGATCATGCTCCGCCTGACGCCGCCCAACTACGAGAAGATCCGCATGGCTACCAGCTTTGAAGCCAGTTACGGCGGCAGCGAGGCCAATATCGCCCTGGCTCTGGCCAACCTCGGCGTCGACAGCACATTTTTCACGGTTGTACCGAATAACAGCCTGGGTAAAAGCGCCGTCCGCATGCTCCGCAGCAACGACGTCCACTGCTCGCCGGTGATCCTGAGTTCGCCGGAGGAGACGCCGACCCACCGGCTGGGCACCTATTATCTGGAGACCGGCTTCGGAATCCGTTCCAGCAAGGTGACCTACGACCGGAAGAACAGCGCCATCACGGAATATGATTTCAGCAAGGTCGATCTGGACGCGCTGCTGAAGGATTTCACCTGGCTCCATCTGAGCGGCATCACGCCCGCGCTCGCGCCCAACTGCCGGGGACTGATCATGAATTGCCTGAAGATTGCCAAGGCCCACGACCTGACCGTCAGCTTCGACGGCAATTTCCGCAGCACCTTATGGACCTGGGAAGAAGCCAGGGACTTCTGCACCGAATGCCTGCCTTACATAGACGTTCTGATGGGCATCGAGCCTTACCATCTGTGGAAGGATGAGAATGACCACAGCAAAGGCGACAAAAAGGACGACATCCCCTTCCGCCCCAGCTACGAACAGCAGGACGAAATCTTTCAGGCATTTGTGGAGCGCTACCCGAACATTCAGTGTATTGCCCGCCACGTTCGCTACGCACACAGCGGAAGCGAGAACAGCCTGAAAGCCTTTATGTGGTATCAGGGTCACACCTTCGAGAGCAAGATGTTCACCTTCAATATCCTGGACCGTGTCGGCGGCGGGGACGCCTTCGCCAGCGGCCTGATCTACGCCATGATCCACAACTACAAGCCCATGGATATGATCAATTTCGCGGTCGCCAGCAGCGTGATTAAACACACCATCCGCGGCGACGCCAACATCACCGACGACGCCGACGCAATCCGGCACCTGATGGACATGAACTACGACATTAAGCGGTAGAATCATGACACCCCTCTTTGCAGCATTTACGCCCCGGATGGAAGATGCAGCTTCCGCCCGGGGCGCTTTTGTTCTGATACTTATATACTTTCGTTTTCGTCGTAATACCTTTCCTCTTCACGCATACTCATGACCGCAAAGACGACGATCGCCGCCGCGATTCCGACAAACGCGGCAACCCAGAACCACAACGGGATCCTCTCAAAAACGACTTCTCCGATTATTCCGGCCCCGGAACCGCTGCCGGCCTGCGCAGACACCTCTCCGGCTTCAGAGGACGCATCCGTCTGTCCGGACTCTTCCGGATAATCCTCCGCAGAAGGCATGGTGACAATCACGGGAGCATCGTCCGAAAGCGTTCCCGCTTCTGTCGTCTCATTCAGCTTCTCTTCTTCCGACGGTTTCTGCGCCGGGCGCGTCCCAACCGTACCGGCCCCTGTGCCTTCAGCTTTGTTTCCGCCGCTGCCGGACTGTGCCCAGAAGCTTCCACTCTGGCCTGTTCCCGCACTGCTGCCAGCCGATGTAGCTCCCGTCGAACCGGGCTTCGATTCCGCCGCACTCCCGGCGCCCGCCGCGCTTCCGCTTCCCTCTCCGGGCTTATGCGCCGGCGCGCTTCCGGAACCTGTGCCGCTTGCGGAACCCGCGCCGCTTCCGGGCTGTCCTCCGGGCGCAACGCCCGTCACCACGTTCTGACTACCCGCCGGCTGCCCCTGCACATTCCCTGTGCCGTTCCCGAACGGACCGGCTGCCGGACCGCTTCCCGTACCGGCCGATGCCCCTCCGAACGGCCCCGGAACTGTACCGGAAGAACTACCTCCGAGAGGCCCCGGAACCGTACCGGACGCTGAGCTGCCTCCGGGCCATGTCGGTACCGTACTGCCCGGAACCTGACTGCTCCCCGCCGCAGACATGACCTGATAACCGCAGCTGACGCACCGGTCATACCGCCAGCCGGCGGCGTCCGTCCAGCTCGTATACGTATGCGCCGCGTATCTGCCCCTTTCTCCGCACTCATCACACTCACGCCAATGGCCGGAGCGGTCATACTCCCAGCCGCCGTAACTGTGTCCCCAGCGCGCTGTCCTCGATCCGGCCTTCACAACCGCACCGCAGACGCAGCAAATCTCATCCCCTGTATATCCGTCAGAAGTACAGCTTGCCGGCCTGCGGTTCTTCAGCACCGTGCTGCCGTGCTTACAGGCGTACGCACAAACGCTGCAGGTCCCGGACGACGTCCATGTGTGGGCCGTTTTCTGTGTCTTCACCGTGCCGCAGCAGACATACTGTTCCTCGTGACCGTCCGCGCTTCCGATCCATTTCGTCTCGGCACCGTGCTCGGCCCAATGCGCAGTCAGCTTCAGAGATTCCTTCACTTCATTCGAGAAATCCCAGCGCTGATTACCGTCCGTATACCATCCGTCCAGCCGGCACTTACCGGCCGGCGGCGTGAGAATTTCCTCCGGACAGACTGCCTTATCACCATGAAGAACTTTCTGCGCAGCGATCGTTCCGCCCGCCGCCTGCTTTATGCTTCCCCCGTTCAGATCAAAAGATACCGTATATTCCTTCTTCTCATACCGGGCCTCCACGCTGACGGGCGACGCCGGCATAGAGAAGCTGTTGCCTGCAATCGCCTGTTTCAAATCTGCGGGCGTACATTCCCAACCCGCAAAAATGTAACCCTCCGCAGGCTTCTTCGGCGTAAGCGTAATCTTCTCCCCCGCCCGGACATATCCGCCATCAGTCTCGCCGGCAATATCCGCGTCCTTCACCGTCAACCGATACCTGATATCCGCCCCTGACAGCGGTTCCCCGCCTTGAAGCGCGCCGTCCACGCGCACCTTGCCATTCAACATAAGGGCTGCGCCCTTCGACGCCGTTAATGAGGCTCCCTCAGCTATCGTAAGCGTTGCATTCTCCGCTACCGTTAATACAGCGTTCTCAGCCACCGAAAGCGACGCGCCCCCGGCCAGTGTAAGCGTCGTACCTCCCGACACCGTAAGCCTCGCGCCGGATGACACGATAAGCGTCACCCCTTTCGGAATCACAGACGCCGTACCTGCAATCTCCGCACTGCCGTCCGCCAGCGTAATCTTCACTTTTCCCTCGCTGCCGGCAGCAATCTGAAGCGCCGGCCCGCGGTCCGCATCCTGAAGCTGACTATGAAAATTCGTCAGCGTAATATCCGCATTCACACCGCTTTCCACAAAAATACGGTCCTGATTCGCAGTCCCGGATATCGTAAGCGGCGTACCCGTCAGGATATGCAGGACATGATCCGCATAGCGGAAATCCGTATCAGGCATCCCGCCCGAAACGGTAAACTCCCCCGTCGCGGCAGATGCATCTCCCGGCGTGGCGACTGCGGCGTCTCGCGGCGCGGCGACCTTCCCGCCTCCCGCGGCCGCCATCGCAGAATAGGGCAGAACCAGCACCGCCGCACAGACCGCCAGCAGCAAATACAGGATCTTCTTCATCGACATAAAGGCTCACTTCCTTCCTCCACGGCAAGCCCGCGCGATTCCCAGTTATTTACTGTTATTATCATACCACAATTTCACAGTAAATTTCTTTACAGTCTATTAGGATTCGCTTACGTTTTTATATCGAATTCTTACATCCTCCGCCAGCCTGCGCTTTGCCGGCCGACAGCCTATGCGCGGGAGGCGAAGCGCCTGCTTCCCCACGCCCAGACCGCCACGGCAGCCAGAATCAGCACCAGATCCGCAACAACGGTTCCCTCAATTCCGAAGCCCACATTATAGGCGAAGCTGTTCACCGCCGTGCTGGCGTCCAGCCTGAAAATCGAAAATACCGAGACAATCCCGCTGTTGGGCAGTCCAAAAATAATATTCTGCGTGTAGTTCCACACCGTATGCGCCATGAACACGCACCACATGCTGTCCGTATAATACACGATCAGCGAGAAGAAAACCGCCACCACCACAATATTCACAATAGACAGCACCGTAATGCCATCATTCAGAAGATGAAGGAGCCCAAAGAACAGCGAATTCCCGATAATCGCCACCGCCGGGTTCCGGTAACTCCGCAGCAGCTTCTGATACAGGAATCCCCTGCATACCAGTTCCTCCGCAGAAGACTGGATAAACACCGCCGCAAATATGCCCAGCAGAGGAAGCAGCCGAAACGAATCAAAATACAGCACGATGTCCTTATGCAGCCACGCGACCAGAATGCAGAAGGCATTGAGCCCGAAGCCGATGGCCGCCCCTATTAACAGCATTTTCCCGTTATTCCCCCGGGCCCTCGGCCCGATAACCGCCAGAATCGACCGGTCTTTTTTAGACGCCCATATCCGCAGGAGCATGACCGCCCATATCCCGATGAACAGCAGGTAAAGCTGAGCCATGCCCCAGGCGTCCGACGCTGCCAGCGACTCGCTGACCCGGGACAGGCCGACTCCTAACAGTCCGACCAGCAAGCCGCCCGCGATCTGCCCAATCACAAAAAGCAGCACCACCTGCACGTAAAGCACGATCAGCGTGTCATACCATTTTCTTTTAAATACGCGATTTGTTTCCATAACCTCTCCATCCTCCTCATTGCTTTTCATCTATGCGACGATTACCGCCTCGCTCTAACCGAACTTCATGCGGCTCTGTCAGTCCGCTGTTTCCCCGGCATGATCCGGCTCCTCGGATTCCCCTCCGACAGAACCTCGGCTCCCCGCCGCCGGCGCCGGCATCAGACGCCGAAACGTCTCATGCAGCGCCGCGATATCGATCGGCTTCGCAATATGCACATTCATCCCGCTGTCGAGGGCTCTCTGGACGTCCTCCGAAAATGCATTCGCCGTCATCGCCGCGATCGGAACCGTGCGCGCGTCCGGACGGCCGCTCGTGCGGATGGCCTTCGTCGCCTCATAGCCGTTCATTCGCGGCATCTGGATGTCCATCAGGATCATATCATAATACCCCGGCGCAGAGTTCGCGAACAGCTCCACCGCCTCGCGTCCGTCCTTCGCCAGGTCGTATTCAACGCCCTCCAGCTTCAGGACTTCTCCGAGGATCTCCGCATTGATCTCGTTATCCTCCGCCACAAGGAACCGCTTGCCGGGCAGGAGCCTTTCGGCCGCTTCCACAACGATCTCCGGCTCGGGCTCCTCCGTCTGCTCCGGAAGCGCGAATTCCATATCTACCGTAAATGTACTTCCTTCGCCCTTTTTACTCTTCACGGCGATCGTTCCGCCCATCAGCCCCACCAGATTTCTGGTGATCGCCATACCCAGCCCGGTCCCCTGTACTTTATTGGTCAGGGAATTGATCTCGCGGGTGAACGGTTCAAAGATCGTCTTCTGAAACTCCTCGCTCATCCCGATCCCGTTGTCCGCAACAATGAACCGCAGGCGGGCGTAGCCCGCCGAACGCTGCCGGCAATTCTGAACCCTAAGCGTAATCGTGCCGTTCTCCGGCGTATACTTCACCGCGTTGGTCAAAAGATTAATCAATACCTGCGTAAGCCGCAGCCGGTCTGCCAGGATCTGCTTCGGCGCCGCTCCCTCCATGCGGACGGTAAACTGCTGGTTCTTCTCCTGCGCCTGCGGCGCGATGATTGTCGTGATCTCGTCCAACAGTTCATGCAGCTGCAGCCGCGCCACATTCAGCGCTATTTTCCCGCTCTCAATCCTGCTCATATCGAGGACATCGTTGATCAGCCCCAGCAAATGCCGGCTCGACGACGTAATCCGCCTCGCGTACTGGC
Organism: uncultured Lachnospiraceae bacterium; assembly: GCA_947599905.1. GTDB lineage: Bacteria > Bacillota > Clostridia > Lachnospirales > Lachnospiraceae > UBA3402. The sequence continues at coordinate 1,280 of CANQFR010000086.1, read as the reverse complement.
GCACCTTATCCGGATGCTCCGCCTCATTTTCAAGCAGTGTCGAGAAGCCGACGATCGCGTTCATCGGCGTACGGATGTCGTGGGACATATTGGCCAGAAACATATTCTTGGCCTCGTTGGCCTGCCTTGCCTGCATCAGCGCATCCTTGAGGATGGCGTTCTGCTTCTCCTCGCTGCGGATGATCCGCTCAATGCTGCGGACCCCCATGACCGCCGAAACCGGCGTTCCGTCCCTGCACTCATTGACGGTAAATGTGACGACGCACCATTCCTCCCCGCCTTCCGGCATATTTCTGATATAACGGTATTCCACCACATTCTCTTTCGTCAGCGCCTTCTGGATCTGCTCCGGCTGAAGCCGCTCCAGGATGTCCCCGTGCATCCGGCTGTCCGTCTTCGTATACGCGACCCGCTTCTTCAGAAGCTCCCGGTAATCCCCGCGGGCCGTGACATTGTGATTGTCCGGATAGATCATGCGGTAATAGCTGTTCACCAGATCCAGGATATACACCTCCCGGTACGAGAACGCGGTGCTCTGGAGCGCCGTCCGCAGAAGCTCCTGATCCCGCAGCTCGCTGATCAGCTCGCTCTCACGCTTCGCGTGGCTGTTCATCTTATCCGTCACATCGCTGATAAACACATAGAACACGCCACCGTACTCGTCGCTCCGCACATAATGGCCGAAATCCTCCACCCAGCGCACTTCGCCGTCGCTGCAGATGATCCGGTACTCCACATAATCCAGATTCCGCCGGCTGTTCATGATCTGCTTCTCGATGCTCTTCTCCACCTCGTCAAGATCATCCGGATGCACCATACCGCGGAAGGAATTTCCCGTCAGGCCGCGGAACTGCTCCATCGTCTCGCATTTGTACAGATAGAGAACCTCGTTGTTGGCGTAGATCAGCTCCTCATTGCCGTCCGCGTGGTAAATGAAGAATCCGCCGGGGATTCCTCTCATTATATCTTCCAGCTGCAGTCTGTTGTTTTGTTCCATTGCGTTCAACTCCGTATATGTATGGTCGGGCAGGGTTGTGGGGGACTTCTATGTTATCGTTCAAAGTATCTTTCTGGCTGATTTATTATGGCACAAATTTTTTTATTTTACAATCCGTAACAGGAGGAATCTTTTCTGAATCCTTTCTTGCTTTTTGACATATACTGATATAGAATCACTTGTATAGGTACGGCGAACCCGATGCGGTTACTTTTCACGGGGCGGGGAAATAAACAGAACACTGTAGCTCGGATAATGGAACGGGCTACAGTGTTTTTAATTT
>CANQFR010000085.1 GCA_947599905.1 uncultured Lachnospiraceae bacterium | reverse complement strand
AAGCTGAGCCAGGATTCGGATTACATCCGCCGCTACCGCGTCTGTAAAGATATGAAATGGGTGACGAAGACCAAATACGGCGATCTGGACATTACGGTGAACCTGTCCAAGCCGGAGAAGGACCCGAAGGCCATCGCCGCGGCCAAGCTGGCGAAGCAGAGCGGCTATCCCAGGTGCCTCCTGTGCATGGAAAATGTGGGCTACGCCGGCCGCGTCAATCATCCGGCCAGGGACAATCACCGGATCATTCCGGTGACGATCAATGGCAGTCAGTGGGGCTTCCAGTATTCGCCCTACGTCTATTACAATGAGCACTGCATCGTCTTTAACGGCCGTCATGTGCCGATGAAGATCGAGAAGGCGGCGTTCCAGAAGCTGTTCGATTTTGTGAAGCTGTTCCCCCATTATTTCCTGGGGTCCAACGCGGACCTGCCCATCGTGGGCGGTTCGATCTTAAGCCACGACCATTTCCAGGGCGGGCACTATACGTTCGCCATGGCGAAGGCGCCCATGGAGCGGCTGTATACAAAGGCGGGCTATGAGGATGTGGAAGCCGGGATCGTCTACTGGCCCATGTCGGTGCTGCGTTTGCGGGCCGATGATTCGGACCGGCTTGTGGAACTGGCGACGGAGATCCTGGCGGCCTGGCGCGTGTACACGGACGAAGCGGCATTTGTCTATGCGGAGACGGACGGAGAGCCGCACAACACAATCACGCCGATCGCCAGAAAGGCCGGAGGCAAATACGAGCTGGATCTGGTGCTGCGCAACAATATCACGACAGAGGAGTTTCCGCTGGGCGTCTACCATCCGCACCAGAACCTGCACCATATCAAGAAGGAGAACATCGGCCTGATCGAGGTCATGGGGCTGGCGGTGCTGCCCGCGAGGCTGAAGGACGAACTGGCGCTTCTGGGCGAGTATCTGGCCGCCGGGAAGGATGTTGCGTCGGAGGAGACCATTGCCAAGCACGCGGACTGGGTGAAAGAGTTCGCGCCGAAGTACGGCAGGATCACGGCGGAGAACGTGCAGGAGATTCTGAAAAATGAAGTCGGCCTGGTATTCGAGAAGGTGCTGGAGGACGCCGGCGTTTACAAATGCACCGAAGAGGGCAGGGCGGCGTTTGAACGTTTTTTGACGTCGGTGGGATTTGTGAGAATGTGATGCCGCAGAAGCGGCAGTAGGTTGCGACGTTCTGTTGATGCTGCAGATGGAGAAACAAATCGGATGAAGAAAACCCCTTCCGTTCGGCGGTCATACCGAAAGAAGGGGTTCATTTTCGCAATAGCAAAGGGCCGTGACATTCTGTCTGTATTTTCATGCATCAGGGCAACCGGCGACGTTCTTCTGATATTTTCAGCCCAGCGCTTTCCTGCGGAACCTCCGCTCTTCGGCGGCGTAGGAAGAACCGTAAGCCATCGGATAGAGGAGGTAGGCCAGCACCAGCGCGCCCATCACGTCCACAACGGAGTGCTGTTTCAGGAACACGGTGGAGGCACAGATCAGGATGCACAGCACCAGCGACAGCTTCCGGAAGAGCGGATGCCTGCGCAGGTCCTCGCTCTTCATCACGGCCACGTGGACGGCCACGGAGTCGAAGACATGGATGCTCGGGAAAATATTGGTCGAGGTGTCGATGCCCTGCAGCACCGATACCAGCCAGGCGAATACATTTTTGTTCGGATCAACCTGCGGCCGCATGTCCGTGCCGTTATGGAAGACGGTGCAGATCATCAGGCAGATCGTCATTCCGACAAACAGGTAGGCGCAGACCCGGTAAAAATCCCGTGTATTCTTAAAGAAGAAATAAAACACGGTTCCGAACATATACACAAACCACAGCAGATACGGCACGATGAAATATTCGGAAAACGGAATCATATCGTCGAGTGCCGTGTGTATGACATGAAAATCCCGGGTCACCGTATGCTCCAGCCAGATAAACCATGGCATATACAGCAGGAAATACACGGCCACCCAGGCGTGTCTGTACTTTTTGATCAGTTCTTTCATGACCCCCACCTTCATCAATGTTTGTTTCCTAATCCTGTATTATAGCACGACTCGCGTTTGTATACAAGGGTGTTTCGAAAATGTTAATAATTTCCGAAAATGTTAAGAAAGTTTGAAGCTCTCCCCGGTTAGAGTACGAAGCGGAAGCGGCAGAGGGGAAGGGTATCGGGGGAACTCAATGACGGAAAGGCCGGGAATACGGCGGTGGGAATCGGTTGAAATGGACGTTCAGATGCGGTTCAGATGCGGGAATACAGGAATCAGTTGAAATGGATGGTTGGATGTGATAGACTGAATTTTGCGGGAAAATTCCTTACAGCACAGATGTATAACAGAAAGGACGTTCATGTACGGAAAGAGATCACGGGAGAAGAGATGCGGCGAAATGGCGCGGCCGGGCATTTGTCTGATTCTGGCTGCCTGCCTTCTGCTGTCTGCCTGCGGGGTGGCGGGCGCACCGCGTCTTACTCGGTACAGCGCCCAGTATTTTGATTTGTTTGATACGGTGACCGTCTTCACCGCGTATGCGGAGAGCGAGGATCAGTTTAACCGTTATGCGGAGGAAATGTATGAGGAAATGGCCCTCTATCACCGCCTCTGCGATATTTATCACGATTACGATGGAATCAATAATCTGAAAACAGTCAATGACCGGGCCGGCGCGGCGCCGGTGCCGGTTGACGGGCGGCTCATCGATCTTTTAGAGGAAGCGGCCGGATTATATGAACTGACCGGCGGTGCGGTCAATGTGGCGATGGGCAGCGTGCTGCGTATCTGGCACGAATACCGTGAGGCGGCGCTGGCGGACCCCGCGCAGGCGCAGGTTCCGCCGGTGGAACTTCTTCGGGCGGCCGGCGCGCATACGGATATTGCAAATCTGCAGATCGACCGGTCCGCCGGAACTGTTTATCTGGCGGATCCGGATATGAGTCTCGATGTGGGTGCGGTCGCGAAAGGGTACGCGACGGAGATGGTCAGCCGGAAGCTGCGCGGGGACGGACTTGCGCATTTCATGCTGAATGTCGGCGGCAATGTCCGGACGGTTGGCGGAAAGCCGGAGCAGAAGGGGCTGGCGGCATGGCTCGCGAAATGGTTTGGTGGAGAGGCCGGCAGCAGCGGGAGCGGAAACGGAACGAACACGGACGGAAAGCTCGCCGGCGAGCCGTGGGCCGTGGGTGTTCAGAATCCGGACACGGACAGCGAAGAGGCCTATCTGCATACGCTTCAGATCTCTGACTGTTCCCTGGTGACGAGCGGAAGCTATCAGCGGTATTACGAGGTGGACGGCGTCCGTTATCACCACATCATCCATCCGGAACTGCTGATGCCCTGGAACCGCTACGCCTCGGTGACGATCCTCTGCGAGGATTCCGGACTAGCGGACGGCTTGTCTACGGCGGTATTTAATATGGAACCGGAGGACGGGAAGGCGCTGATCGAGCGTATGGACGGCGTGGAAGCCCTGTGGATCTATCCGGACGGGACGGAAGAGCGCAGTGCGGGATTTGCGGAATACGAGAAGCCGTGATCTAAGAGACATAACCCGAAGCGATTCGGAACACACGATACGAGATGACCGGAGAAACCCGATGAACAGAAAGAAAATGCGCAGCAACATTTTGCTGCTTCTGACAGCGCTGATATGGGGAAGCGCTTTTGTGGCCCAGAGCGTGGGAATGGCGTATGTGGGGGCATTTACGTTCAATATGTGCCGTTTCCTCGTGGGCGGGCTTGTTCTGACGCCGGCGGCCTGTGTCACGGTTCGCCGCGTGCGCCGGGATGCCGGTCCGGAGGCGAATATCCGTGCCATACGCAGCTATGTCACGGACGGTGTGAAAGGCGGCCTGGCCTGCGGCGCCGTCCTTTTCGTGGCAGGCAGCTTCCAGCAGGTCGGTATCTCCATGACGACGGTCGGAAAGAGCGGGTTCATTACGGCGCTCTATATCGTTCTGGTGCCGGTCTGCGGTATTTTCCTGAAGAAACGGATTCCGAAACTGGTGTGGCTCGGCGTTGCGCTTGCCACGGCCGGTATGTATCTGCTGTGTGTGACGGAGAGCTTCACGGTAAATCGGGGGGATATCTGTTTGTTCTGCTGCGCCCTCAGTTTCACGGCGCACATTCTGGTCATTGACCGTGTATCCCCCAGATCGGGCGGCATCCTGATTTCCTGTGTCCAGTTCCTCACCGCCGGGCTTTTGTCGTCTGTCCTGGCATTTCTTTTTGAGGAACCCCAGATACCGGCAATCCTTGCCGCCGCATCGCCGATCCTTTACGCCGGTGTTTTGTCCTGCGGCGTCGCTTACACCCTTCAGGTCATCGCCCAGAAGGACACGGATCCGACCGTGGCCTCCCTTCTGATGAGCCTGGAATCGGTCTTCTCCCTTCTGGCCGGCTGGCTGATCCTGCATCAGCGCCTCTCCGCGCGGGAGTTGTTCGGCTGCATTCTTGTCTTTGCCGCCGTCATCCTTGCGCAGCTGCCTGAGTCTCCGGCCTCCCGGGCCTGAGATAAGATGCCCGGAACGAATATGGGGAGAATGACAGAGGTGCTCAGCTTGCGCGGCAATAAATGAAGCGGAAGGTTTTTCATCCTCCCGCTCCCTGTTACAGTCTGTTCCGTTCCCTCACCAGAGTCTTCCCGGTTCCCTAAACGGGACCGGCGCCTCTCATTACTGCTGTCCCGCGAACTGATTTTTCACTTTCTGAATCTTCTCCATTTCGGCGTTATCGGTTGAATACCAGCCTTTCGCCGACATTTTCCGGTAAATGTCATCCTGCATGCACAGGCTGTCATCCAGCGCCCGGTCAAACGTCTGATGCACGTTCTGGGTCGAAGACTCGATGGTTCCGTGCAGATACAGATCGCATACGCCCTTGGTGGTCAAAAGCAGGTTCTCCATGATACATCTGTCATCCATGTCCGTTTCCTCCTCAGATCAGGTTATAGAAGTCGTCAAAAATCTGCTGGTGCTTCTGCTGAATTTCTTCTACGCAGGATCTAAGCTCCGGATCCTGCAGATTGCGGATCGCGTCGGTGCACTGGTTCTTCAGAAAACTCTCGTGGCTTAACGCGTCTTCAATATACGTCAGTTCCTTTGGACTCATGGCGGTACCTCCTGTATTGTGATGTCGTCGGCAGTCAGCTGCCGTACGGGTAATATGCGCAGAAACCGGCGCGACTATGCGCGATAGCAGAATATCGGAGAGGATTTGTAAGGATTCGTAAGCCGGCTGTCGCCGTTTTTCGTAAGTCGGCTGTCGGCGTTTTCCATAAGTCGGCCGGCATAAGCCGGCTGTCGCCGTTTTCGCTTGACATCATGAGAGAAATCCTTCAAAATAAAGGCAGCGAGGAGACGCCGGGCGGCCGAAGGCCGCCGGTGGGATGAAGAGAGATGTTATATCAGATCACGGACGGGACTGTATCGCTGTGCGGCGAGACGGTTCTCGCCCACATCGATTTCGAGATCAAAGGAAATGAGAAAATCGCAGTTGTCGGCCGCAACGGCGCCGGCAAGACGACCCTTCTGCGCCTTCTGGCGGGGGAGCTGGAACTGGACCGGGACGATAAGCGGACTGTGCCCGGACTCTTTGTATCCCGGCGGCTGACCGTCGGGATGCTGCGCCAGCAGACGGATCCGCGGGACCGGGAGAAAAGCGTGGAGGAGCTGCTGCTGGCAGGCTGTCCCGGGAGAGGGGAAGTGCAGGCGGGAGAGGCCGCCGGTGTGAATGGCGGTCTTTGCGAAAGTCCGGACCAGGCGGCGCTCTATTCCCGTGAGCGCTATGATTACGAGAAAGAATACGACCGCCTTTTCACCGGTTTCGGCTTTGACAAGGCGGACAAATGCCGCCGTCTGGGCGATTTTTCCGGCGGACAGCAGACGAAGATCATGATGATCCGCCTGCTGCTTGAGAAACCGGATATCCTGCTTCTGGATGAGCCGACGAACCATCTGGATCTGGCTTCCGTGGAATGGCTGGAGCGATATATCCGCAGCTATCCCAGGGCCATTGTCATGGTCAGCCATGACCGTTTCTTCCTGGATCAGACCGCGGATGTGATCTATGAACTGTCCGGCAGCCGGCTGACGCGGTATCCTGGCAGCTACACGCAGTACCGGCAGGAGAAGGTGAAGCGGATCCGGCAGCAGCAGAAAGCGTATGAGCAGCAGCAGGCGGAGATCGCCAGACTCACGGAGCTGATCGAGCTTTTTAAGCATAAACCCGCCAAAGCGGCATTTGCCCGCTCCAGGAAGAAGATGCTGGAGCGGACCGTTCGCGTGGAGCAGCCGGAGACCGACGACATCCGCAGCTTCACCGGGCCGATCACGCCGGAGGTGACCGGCAGCCGGTGGATGCTGGAGGCGGAGCATCTGAAGATCGGCTATGACAGGCCGCTTCTGGAAATGGGACTGCGCATCCGCAGGGGGCAGAAGATCGGCGTGCTGGGGGAAAACGGCGCCGGCAAGACGACATTTCTGAAGACGGCGGCGGGATTGCTTCCGCCGCTTGCAGGCAGCGTGCGGCTCGGGGCAAAAGCGACGGTCGGGTATTTTGACCAGCACTCGGCGGAAATCACGTCGGAGAAGAGCGTGGCGGAGCATTTTCACGATCTGTTTCCGGCCCTGACCGAGAAGGAAGTGCGGCAGATTCTCGGGGCTTTCCTCTTCGGCGGCCGTGCGGCGCAGACGAAGGTTTCGCAGCTGTCCGGCGGCGAGAAGGCGCGGCTGGTGCTGGCCGAGCTTCTGCAGAGCCGTCCGAATTTCCTGATTCTGGACGAGCCGACGAACCATATGGATATTCAGGCGAAAGAAACCCTTGAATCGGCATTTCGGGCCTATACGGGGACGATTCTCTTTGTCTCCCACGACCGGTATTTCCTGCGTCAGGTGGCGGACAGCCTGCTGATTTTCGCCGGCGGGCAGGCGCTCTACTATCCGTTCGGATATGAGCATTATCTGGAGCGGCTGCGCAGGGGCGGGGACGGCGATTCCGTCACGGCCCGCGTGACAGCGGAGGACGAGGCCCTGATCGCCGCTATCCGTGCCGTACCGCGCGCAGAGCGTCACCGACTTCGCGAGATACCCGAAGAAGAAGCCTATGCTGACTGGCGCCTGCGCATCGCACGCGAGCAAATGGACGCCGCCGCCCGGAACGTCGAGCAAAGCCTTGCGCGGCTTGAACTCGCACAGGAAGCTGTCTGTCTGCGGGGCCTGCAGCTTTCTTCTGCTGTCGTCACGTCTCCCGGTGAAACCGGCGACGGCGTTTGCGCAGCGTCCGGCGCCTCTGGCTGCGATGATCAGGCGGAGCGGGCGCTCGCGGCCTGCCGGTCTGCCTGGGAAGCGTGGCACAGGGCCTGTCTGGATTGGTATGAAATCTATCTGGAAACTTAGCTGTTCTTCCAAATAATCCTTGCATTTCCGGCAGATATGAAGTATACTTAATTCATCATTTCCGATGATTCATTTTCAGACGATTCTGTAACACTGAATGGTGCATTTCGCATCGGATTCGCGTATTTGGGAGAGCTGCGCGAGGTGAGACGGTGTTTAGTAAAGTATGTGGAATCGGCCTTCTGGGCGTAGAAGGCTGTCTTGTCCATGTAGAGGCAGACGTACAGGAGGGTCTGCCTGCTTTTGTGATGGTAGGCGCGCTGGCGCCGGAGGTGCGGGAGGCGCAGGACCGCGTGCGTACGGCCTTAAAGAACGCCGGGTTCCGTTTCCCGCCGAAGAAGGTGACGGTGAATCTGTCCCCGGCGGACGTCCATAAGAGCGGAACCGGCTTCGATCTCCCGATCGCCGCCGCGGTTTTGGGCGCGTACGGAGCGCTTGACTGGGAGCGGCTGCAGGACGCCGTCCTGATCGGAGAACTGGGACTCGACGGCGTCGTTAAGCCCGTGCGCGGGATACTGCCGATGGTCGTCGAGGCGAAGAACTGCGGGAAGGAGCTCTGTTATCTTCCTGAGGAGAATGTCCGGGAGGGTCAGATGATACCGGGGCTGCGGATCGTGGGCATCGGTCATATCCGTGGGCTGATCGAGAAGGTCAACGGCCCGGCGAAGCCCGAAAGCGCAGACAGCAGCGGCGCAGCGGCGGCTGTGTCTGCGGATTTTCCGCGGGATATTTACGATATCGACTACAGCGACGTCTGCGGACAGACGCTTGTGAAGCGCGCTACTGAAGTTGCGGTGGCGGGCCGCCATAACCTGCTGCTGATCGGTTCCGCCGGTACCGGCAAGACGATGATCGCCGAGCGGATTCCCACGATCATGCCTTCGTGTACGATGGAGGAAATGCTGGAGATTTCGAAGATTTACAGTATTTGCGGGCTGCTGCCGAAAGAGCAGCCGTTCATGACCAGACGGCCGTTCCGCTGCCCCCATCATTCCTCTACGGCCCAGGCGCTGACCGGCGGCGGGAAGACGCCGCTTCCCGGGGAGATGTCGCTGGCCAGCGGCGGGGTGCTCTTTTTGGACGAGCTGCCGGAATTCTCCAGAAATGCGATCGAGCTTCTGCGCCAGCCGCTGGAAAGCCACAGGATCATCCTGTCGCGCGTCAGCGGGCGGTATGAGTTCCCGGCCGATTTTATGCTTGTGGCGGCGGCCAATCCCTGTCCCTGCGGATATTATCCGGACCGGAACCGCTGCCATTGCAGCGAGGAGCAGATTCGGCGTTATATCGGGAAGATCTCCAAACCGATCCTCGACCGCATCGACATCTGCACGGAGGCGGCGCCGGTGGATTTCGCCGATCTGCGCGGGCGGCGGAAGGAAGAAACTTCGGCTGAGATCCGGGAGCGGGTGGAGCGCGTGCGGGGTGTCCAGAAAGAGCGCTTTGCGGGACGGGAGATCCGTTTCAACAGCCAGATGAGCGGCGAAGATATCCGTCTGTTCTGCCGTCTTGATCGTGAGGAAGAAGCATTTTTCCGGGAGGTTTACCGGCGGAAGGGGATGAGCGCGAGGGCATATTCGAAGATTCTGAAAGTGGCGCGGACCATTGCCGATCTGGACGGCGCGGAGCAGATCGGACACAGCCATCTCTGCGAGGCGATCGGATACCGGAGCCCTGAGGAGAAGTACTGGCAGACGGCAGGCGGTCAGGACGCGGGCCCGCGGATACGCGCTTTGAGATCGGGGGTGGCGCAGCGTGCATGAACATTTCTCCGAACGGGACTATCTTTACTGGTTCTGCCAGCTGCCGGCGCTGGGGACGATGACGGTTCAGAGCCTGATCGCGCGCTTTGGGTCGTGCGAAGCGGCATTTCATATAGAAGGAAGCCGTTTAATGGAAGAGAAGCTTCTGAACCGCCCGATGGCCGCCTGCTTTGACGGGATGAAGGCTGAGATCGCGGAGACCACGCGCGAATACCGCAGTCTGGGAGAGAGGGGAATTCGTTTCATTACCTGTCTGGACGGGGAATATCCTGAGCGACTGAAGCATATTTATGGGAAACCCGTGGGACTCTATGTGAAGGGTCGCCTGCCGGACGACGGCCGTCCCTCTGCGGCGATTATCGGGGCGCGGGCCGCTTCGCCTTATGGCCTGCAGATCGCGCGGATGCTCGGGGCGTCTTTAAGCCGCGCCGGCGTTCAGATAGTCAGCGGTATGGCGCTGGGCGTGGACGGCGCGGGGCACGAGGGGGCGCTTTCGGAGGACGGCGATACCTATGCGGTGCTGGGATGCGGCGTGGATGTCTGTTATCCGCGGACACACAGGAAGATGTATCTGGACATTCCGGCCCGGGGCGGCGTGATCTCCGAGTTCCCGCTGGGAACGCAGGCGCTGAAACAGCATTTCCCGATGCGCAACCGCCTGATCAGCGGCCTGGCGGATGTCATCATTGTGGCAGAGGCCAGGGAGAGGAGCGGCTCCCTGATTACAGCGGAGCTGGCGCTGGAGCAGGGGCGCGAAGTCCTGGCCGTACCCGGTCCGCTGACGTCGGATTTGAGCCGCGGCTGCAACCAGCTGATCCGTCAGGGAGCCGGAATCGTGACGTCTCCTGACGATATTTTGGAGTATTTTCAGATAAAAATTGAGAAGATGTTAAGACTTCCTAAAAAAAATGAAAATGCACTTGCAAAGAAAGAAAAAATAGTGTATAGTTGCTTAGATTT
>CANQFR010000084.1 GCA_947599905.1 uncultured Lachnospiraceae bacterium | reverse complement strand
AAGGTTCCGCCCTTATTGACATGGAACAGCCCCTTCTCGCTTGCCAGATAGACGCCGCCCTCGCCGTCTCCGAACAGATAATTGCCCTCGCCATACTGGGTGATCCCGATGCTGTCGTCAAAGGGAATGTCCTCGATCTTCCTGCCGTCGCTTAAGTCGTAGCGGGTGACTCCGTCTTCCGTGACGGTCAAAAATTCATTGCCGTCTATGTAGCCGACGCTGGAATCCGAGACGGCCGGGAACCGCTCCATGCTGAAAAGCATCGCGCCGTCGGGGCGGTAGCAGTAGACGTAATCCATACCGTGAAGCAGGATCCTGCCGTCCGCGGTCACGTCGATCTGGCCGGGGATCAGACCGTACTCCTTGCCGGCAGGCGGGAGGAACGCGTCGGAAAGCAGCTCCGTCACACTGCCGTCGCCGCCTGCCTGGTACAGATGGCACACGTATTCTTCATCGGACACGGCGGTAAAATAGTATTTGCCGTCCAGGCCGTAGGTGATCTTATAAGGTTCGGAACAGATCGCCCCGGAAGCCACCTTATCCCGGTACCATTTCATCCAGTCCTGATCTGGCTTCCAGGATTCGCCGTCGTAGAGATAGCGGACGGATTCGTGGGAATCGTAATCGCACATATACAGTTCGAGGCGGCCGCCCTCGCCTTTTAAGAGTGTGGTGTAGGTGTATTGGCTGACGCTGTCGGGGAGGGTGAATTCTTCCTCCACATAGCGGCCCAGCGGGATCTCGCCGTCCACGGCGGACGCCTGACCGGAACCGCCGAAGAGGCCGGAGCCGGACGATGCGTCTCCGCTTCCGCCGCCCTGGCTGTCCCCGGCGGAACCGCCGCCGGACTGGAAGTCGCCGCCGGACGCGCCGGAATTCTCCTCTCCCGCCTTCGTGTATTGACCGGTTCCCGCACCGTCCCCGCAGCCGGCCAGAAGTCCGGCCGCAAGCGCGGCGGCGAGAACGATGGATATCATTCGGTGTTTGCGCATAGATCTTTGTCCTCCTTCATGCTATTCCTCTGCAGGCGCGCCTCGACGAACCGCTCGTCCGGCGTGCCTTCTGTATACCGATTTTAACAGGGGCTTCTCTAAAAATACTGGAAAAATATTTTATTTTGCAGAAAATAAATGGCGCAGAAGTTCGTAATATCCGTGAGAAAACCGGCTTGTCTCAGCGCATGTTTGCAGAATATATGGGTGTATCGCCTAAAACCGTTGAGGCATGGGAAGCCAATACCAATCATCCTTCCGGAGCGGCAAGCCGTATTTTAAGTATGATGGAACAGGATGAACAGCTAATCGAACGGTTCCCATTTGTTCAGAAGAACCTGATACTAAAATAAGGCGAAAACCAGTCATCAGAAGCCGTACGGAAACATCCCTTGACAGCCTCTGCATGAAAGCGATACAATGAATGCAGCAAAATACCGCAACAGACTAACCTTACGCCGATCGTGATCGTCGACGACGGAAGCGGCGCGGATTACCAGCCGGTTTTTCAGGCATGTGAGAGCCGCTGCCGTGCCGTCGTTCTTCATCATCCTTCCAACTCCGGCAAGGGACGCGCGCTGAAAACCGGTTTTTCCTACTGTCTGAAACATCTGGATCCCGCCGGATGCATTACTGCGGACACGGACGGTTTTCCGTATCCTGTACCGGACGGACGTATCCGATACGCAGACCGGACTGCGCGGAATTCCTGCTTCCTATATGAAGGAACTGCTTACGCTGCCGTGGGAGCGGTTCGGATTCGAAACACAGATGCTGATCGACGCGGTCAGCAGACGGATCCCCTTCATGGAAATACCGATCGAAACCGTCTATGTGGCGGAGAACGCCGATTCCACCAAAAGCCGCCTTTTCGTCGAGGGGGATCTGCCGGCATTTCTCAGATTCTGGGCAAAGGTCGGGCTCAAGCACAAAAAATGCTATTATTTCTATTCGGACAGTATCGAGGAACCCGGCGTCTTTCTCAATCTGCTGCCGGGCGTCAACCGCTTTTACCAGAAGATCGGTCTGTTTCTGTCCTTTGAACGGATCCCGCTTCTGTCCATGCTGTTTTCAATCGGGTTCCAGTTCTGGATCCTGCTAAACTGCGCTTTTTACGTCATGTACCGCAGATGCCGCCATCTGTATGTGCCGGTTCTGATCCTGCTCGGATCGCCTCGGCTTTCGTCCCGCTGGTCCTGCTGCGCTATTTCATCGCGGTCTTCTTTGCCCTGCCGCTCGTTCTGACCTTTACCCTGCAGCCGTCGTTACAAAAAGAATGAACCGTATTTTCTGTTTTGTAAGCATTCTTAAAGATTTTTTAGAGATATACATGTTATAATTCTTTAGGAAAGTATCAGATTCAGGGCAGACAAAAAGAGCAGCCTGTATAGAAACGAAAGCTGCCCTGAATGTGATTCTTTCCAATTGTACCAAGCCGCTAGCGCCCGACCGAAGGGAGGGCAAACACCGAACCGAACCGTGCGCATCCCACGGAGGGGCATGTCAGAAAGACGGAGATATGGTATGCGAATTCTATTGATCGAAGATGATAAAGACCTCTGCAAAAACATCAGGCTGGCGCTTGACGCGGCCGGATATGAGACGGAATGCTGCCACAGCGGCGACGACGGCCTGTTCTACGCGAAAAACGCAGCGTATGACGTGATCGTGCTGGACCGGATGCTGCCGAAGATGGACGGGCTAACAGTGCTTACGAGCCTTCGGCGGCAGGGCGTGCAGACGCCGGTGATCCTTGCGACGGCCCTGAACGGGCTGGGCGAGCGGATCGACGGCCTGGACGCGGGCGCGGACGACTATCTGGTGAAGCCGTTCGCGGTGGAGGAACTGATGGCGCGGATCCGGGCCATCACCCGCAGGCCGGGACGGCTGCAGGATCTGAGCCGCCTGACGGCTTACGGGATCTGCCTGGAACCGGAGCAGCGGATCCTGTCCTGCGGAGAACGGAGCGTAAATCTGTCCAAACGGGAGTCTGCGCTTCTGGAATGCTTCCTGAAGCATCCGGGACAGACGCTCATGCGGGCGCGGATTCTCTCCTATGTCTGGGGCGCTTCGGCCGAAGTGGAGGATGGAAATCTGGATAATTACATTTACTTTCTCCGGCGGCGGCTGGCCGCAGTAAACGCGCCGGCGAAGCTGACGACGGTGCATGGGGTCGGGTATCTGCTGGAAGCGGCGGAATCCGACTGACCCCGAACCGGTGATTCGCCCGTCCAGGAAACTGACTTAATGATTAATAACCGGTTTCCGCCCGCATCGGGCAGGCATCCGCTGACAGTGCTTACAGAAAGGATATCCTAATATATGGTACGTCTTCTCTCGCTCTCCATCGGAGCCGGATCGATCATGATCGTGCTCCTGCCGCTCATGGTTTTCCTGCGCTTACTTCCACCGCTGAAGCAATACAGCCGGAAGCGATACGCGCTGATCCTTTTGTTCGCATTCTATCTGGCCGGAATATTCACTGCGGTGGGAATCCCGGCAGTCAACTCCCTAATGATTTATCCGGAGTTTGAACTCATTCCTCTGGCGGATCTGATCCGCGATCCGCTGGGATACGCGAAAACCTCCATCCTGAATATCCTGCTGTTTGTACCGCTCGGTTTCCTGCTGCCGGTCATCTGGGCTCGGTACCGAATTGCTCGAAGAACGCTGCTCGCCGGATTCGGACTATCGCTTGCCGTGGAATTTCTGCAGATCTTCACGTTCCGACTCACTGACGTCAATGATCTCATTATGAATACGTTGGGAACCGGGTTGGGATATCTGCTGTTTCAGAACTTGACAGAAAAACTGCATCTGAAGTCAGAGAAGAAACCGATATCACCGCAGGTATTGGCAGCGCCTTCGCCGGAAATACCCCCGCAGATATTGGCAGCACCTTTACCGGAAATGCCGCCACAGGCCCCGGGGCCGCTGCCGCTCTGTCTGCTGGTGTTCCTTATCATGTTCACAGTACAACCGCTGCTCTCCGGTCTGATGTGGCGGTTGATTCTGGAAATCCCGCTGTGGGAACTGATCCGATGATCATTTCACTTTAAAAAGTTTACGCCACTGGAGCCTCTTATGAAAATGCCTTCCTCCGGCAGCCTGAAACCGGACTTCTTAAAAACACATACTCCCCCAGATCCGCAAACCGCAGGCAGCTCTGAAAGCCGCTCTGCGGCGCGCTCCATGACTACGCTCCGCCGCCGGCTGACGCTTCTCTACACAGTCACGACTTCCCTGATCCTGACGCTGGTCATGGCGGCGTTTCTTATCATGCGCATCCGGGAGACGAAACAGGGGCAGATGGAAGATTTCTATGATCTGTGGAATTCGCTGCAGTTTAGGCTGCAGTCGGATACGACGATCTCCCAGGGATTCCTGGCGCAGACGGAAGCCGACCGAAGGGTCGTCATTCATATCGAGGAAAATGGAACCGCCCTCCTTTATAACGGCTCCTGGCAGCCTCAGACGCCGCGGGCGGATCTGATCGTGCGGGTGAAAGCCCTGGCAGAGGCGGAGGGCGTATTTACCACGGTGCGGCCTATCTCGGCCTCTTCCGTGGTCAGTTCTATTTTCACGTTCCAAGGGGAATCCGGAGAGGACTACTGCGCCCGAGTGCTTGTTTCCGCCTTCGGCAAATCCGTCCGCGCCCTGTGCCTGATCGCCTATGTGCCGCCTGTGACGGACGCGCTCCGAACGACGCTTATATGGCTCGCCGTGCTGGAAATCCTGGGCGTCGCGGGCCTGTCCGCGATCAGCTGGTATTTCGTCGGCTGGTCCTTAAAGCCAGTGGAGGAAAGTCAGCGAAAACAGGCGGAATTTATCGCGGCCGCCTCCCACGAACTGCGCTCGCCGCTGGCGGTGCTGCGGTCGGGAATCGCGGCGCTGCGGAATTTGGCCGCCGGCACGGCCGTTCCTTCATGCAGCGATAATCTCCGAATGTCCGGGTTAGAATATTCTAGCTTACCGGACTCCGGCCTGTCAGATTCTGATCTGCCGGATTCCGATCTGTCAAACTCCGTTTTACAAAATCCTGGTATACCGATTCCGCGCGACTTCGATTCCGCCCAGAAATCCGCAGCCAGACAGACCCCAGATCTCCTCTCCGCCTTCGACAGCGAATGCGCCCGCATGGCGCGGCTCATCGACGATATGCTCCTTCTGGCGTCCGCCGATGCCAGAACCTGGAAGCTGCAGCTGTCCGACGTGGATATGGACACGCTCCTGATCGACACCTATGACGCTTATCTTCCACTCTGCCGGCAGAAAGGGATCGATCTGAAGCTGTCTCTGCCGGAAAATGCACTTCCAGGACTGCGCGGCGACGCGGAACGCATCCGCCAGATTCTGGCGATCCTTCTGGACAACGCGATGACATACACTCCGGCCGGCAGAACCATTCAGATTCGCGCAGAATCATCTGTCTGTAACGGCAAAGCCCATTCTGACCTGCATTCCTGTAAAGACAGCAGTCATTCTGTGCAGACTGAACAGCCCGATCGTCTTTCTCTTTCTCTTGCTCTCCGCATGGCCCGCATCCGCTTAATAAACCGCCGGAAGACAGCCGGCTGCCTCACCTTTCATGTCATCGACGAAGGCCCCGGCATCCCGGATGATATCAAGCACCGCATCTTCGACCGTTTCTACCGCGCCGACTCCGCCCGCAGCGACAAGTCCCATTTCGGTCTGGGCTTAAGCATTGCGAGAGAGCTGGTCTGTCTCCACGGCGGAAGCATTTCGGTCGCCGACGCGGAAACAGGAGGAAGCTTCTTTTCCGTCAGCCTTCCCTGTGAAATACTGTCCGCCAAATGACTGCAATACCTGCTGCTGTCCGCGCTGTTATCCGCCGCTTTATTCTTATTGCCAAACCACAGTTTTAGGTATATAATGATAATTGTATAAATATTTACTCTTTTGCCAAAGTTTTCAAACTGCAAGGAGATTACAGAGTATATGAAAAAGCTGGAGAACTATTCAACCGCATGGGGAGCCGTCGAACTGCCGGTGATCGTGCTGGAACACACGGGGGACGGGTACCGGCCGGTCTATGAAAACAGCGCGGCCGCCGCGCTCT
Organism: uncultured Lachnospiraceae bacterium; assembly: GCA_947599905.1. GTDB lineage: Bacteria > Bacillota > Clostridia > Lachnospirales > Lachnospiraceae > UBA3402. Next base: position 4,476 of record CANQFR010000084.1, on the reverse strand, counting down.
GCGACGCTTCCGGCGGCTGTCTCATGGACTGCATCCCGGAGGAGATCCGGACAAGGCTTCTGGGGGACGGCCCGTGTCCGGCCGAGGGGGAACTTCCTTTCTTCTGCCTGCTGGCCGGCGGGGCCTATTCGCTGGTGCCGTTTTCGTGGGATGGCTGCCGCGTCTGCATGCTCCACGAGGTAACCGCTTATTACAATGAAAACCAGCGCATTCTCAATGAAGCGATCATGGCGAACAAGGCCAAGACCAGCTTCCTTTCGGAGATGTCGCACGACATCCGCACGCCCATGGGTGCGATCATCGGGATGACCGATATCGCCCTGATGCAGGAGGACATCCCTGCCCGCGTGAAAGAATGCCTGAATAAGATCAAAGTGGCGTCCGGCCACATGATGTCGCTTCTGAACGAGGTGCTGGATATGTCCCGCATTGAGAGCGGCCGTATCCTGCTGCAGGAGGAGGACGTGGATCTGGCTGACCTGCTGCATGAGGTGCTGACCGTGATCCGTCCCCAGGCCGACGCGGGAGGGCTGCATTTCTCCCTGAAGCTGGAGCAGATGGCCGAAGAACGGCTGCGCGGGGACAGCGTGCGCCTGCGACAGATTTTCATTAACCTGCTTTCCAACGCGGTCAAATTCACGCCGGAAGGCGGCGGAATCGATATGATCTTAAGCGTCGTTCCGACCGGCGAGCCGAACCGCGTGATGATGAACCTGCGCGTCAGGGATAACGGCATCGGCATGAGCCAGGAGTTCCTGCAGCGGATCTTTATGGCCTTCGAGCGGGAGGAGAAGTCCACCACCAGCAAGATTCAGGGGACAGGCCTTGGTATGGCGATCACCAAGAACCTGGTCGAGCTGATGGGCGGCACGATCACCGTGGAAAGCCAGCTCCATGAGGGCAGCTGCTTCACGGTGGAGATTCCGTTTACCGCAAGCCCCGATCTGGAGGAACGCCACAGGCAGGCGCTTGCCGGCAAACGCCTGCTGCTCTTCGACGACAATCCCGGGCAGACGCAGCTCATCTGTTCCATGCTCGACCGTCTCGGTATCGCCGCCGATGTGGCCGCGGACGCGGAGAGCGCCGTGGAACTGCTCAACGATATGTCATTTTCCGACGAGGAGTATTTTGCGCTGCTGACCGTTGAGAAGGTGAAGGGCGTGGAGATGCTTCTGTTCCTTCCGCAGGTGCGCCAGCGCATGGGCGCGGATTTCCCGATCCTGCTTCTGTCCGAGAACGACTGGAGCCAGATGGAATATGTCTATACACGCGCGGGCGTGGACGCCTTCATCCCGCTGCCGTTATTCCGGACAAGACTTTCGGCGGGACTCTACGCATTCACCGATGAGGCGAAGCGGGCCGTTCAGGAAGCCGGCAACGGCCAGCGGTGGAATTTCCGCGGCAAACGCATCCTGCTCGCGGAAGATAACGAAATCAACCGGGAGATCGCGATCGAGCTTCTCGGCATGGCAAACCTCCAGATCGAGACCGTCGAGAACGGCAGGGAGGCCGTGGACCGCTTTGCCGAAACCTCTCCGGATTACTACGATATGATCCTGATGGATATCCAGATGCCGGTGATGAACGGACTGGAGGCCACCCGGGCGATCCGGGCGCTCGACTGCGCAGACGCCCAGGACATCCCCATCGTCGCCATGACGGCCAATGCTTTCGTGGAAGATGTCAGGAATTCCCTGGACGCCGGCATGAACGCCCATATCGCCAAGCCGCTCGACATGAACCAGGTTTATTCTACCCTGGACTTCTTTCTGGGGAGGGGCGGCCGATGAGGGAATACCAGCAGCAATACCTGAAAAACCTGGAACAGGTAACTGCGCTCAGCGCTACGTCCGAGGATCTGATGCTGGACGCGGCTGCGTTCCTGCGCGTGCGGCAGGAAAAGCATGACCGGATCGGCGTGCTCGTGGAAGAAGATACCGCTCTTCTGCGAAAGAACCTGTTTCCGCTTCTCGACGATATCATCACGGCTTCCGATGACGATATCCAGAGTCTGGACGAATTCGCAGCCGCCCTGGTACCTGGAAGCCGCGACGTGATGCTGGCCTATCATATCCACAATGCGCTGATCGTCTATGCGAGACATCATACGCTTCGCGATATGCTGATCCGCGAGCTCTATAATACGGCCATGGATCTCTTCTATCTGGATTCGCTGATCAACACCACAGATCCGTACCGTTACTCCTGGAAAATGTTAATGCTGTTCGGCGAGGCGGCGTCCTATATCAAAGTCTATGACGAGATCGAGGATCCGGAGATCCGCGGCTATATCCACCGCTCGATGGGCAACCTGGCGCTGGGGCATCATGCGCGTACGCAGAAGGACGGCGAAAAGAAGCTGGAAGTCATCCGCCGTTCCCTGCAGATCTTAAACGATCCTGTATACCGGCAGAAGACCCCTTCCCTGCCCTGGGATACCTATATTTACAAAAGCCATCAGGAGCGTACCACCGCCCTGAACTTCCTGCGCAGGGGACTCGCTTCCGCATCGGCGGTCCGTGAAGTCATGGAATCCGCGGAATACGTATGGGAGCATAATCTGGAGGCCAGCCGCCGCAGGGGGCAGCCTGTCTCCACCCGATGGCACGCAACCTATTATACTGCGCAGTATCATTGCGGCGTCCTGACGCTCAGGCAGTTCCTCACCCGGCTGGAAGAACTGTATATGGGCAGGGATCCGTCGGATTACAGTGATGAGGGCGTTTACTGCAATTTCTTCCTTCCGGCCATCTATGCGGGCTACGTGCAGGAGGAAGACCATTACAGGACGGCCAAGAAGGAAGTAATCGGACATATGTACCGGATGCTTCTCCGCTACGTGCAGGGCGTTGCGCCGGATCAGATGACTTTCTTCTTTGTCCGAAACCTGATGAATACCTTTATTACCTTCATCGAATATCCGGACGGCATCCAGCAGCGGGATTACCTGCTGCAGCTCGTGGTCTGCCGCACGCCGGAAGCTTTCATCTATCTGCAGATGACCGCCTGCGTCGCCAGGATTCTCGTGACGCGGATCATCACGGACAGGCCGGAACTGCTTGTGGGCGTCTGCGGGTGCAGCGATACAGACGACGTCCGGGCGACCCGGGAGGAACTGGCGCAGCTGGCGTATGACTGCGGAATGTTCCACAACATCGGTCAGCTGAATTTCATGCGGATGACGTCCATGGCTGGCCGGCACTGGTTCAAAGAGGAACAGGAACTCTTCCAGTACCATGTGAAGATCGGCGCCGATATCCTGAAGCGCTGCGAATCCACCAGACAGTTCGCCTCCGCCGCGGAGGGACATCATTTTTACTACGATACGCTGGGAGGATACCCGCAGGACTATGATCCGCGTGAACATGACGACCAGATCATGGTGGACATCGTGGGAATCGCAGCCTATTTCGTCCGGCTGCTGGACAATACGATCGACTACACGAAGAAACCGCTGACGATGGAAGAGGCGCTCGAAAAAGTAAAAGAGAAATCCGGCACCCGTTTCTCACCGCAGCTGGTCAGTATCTTCTGTGAAACGGAAAATGAACTTCGGGAATATCTGAAGGACGGGAAGCTGAGCGCCTGCGAGCTGGCGCTGAAATATCTGAAGAATGAAGACGCGGAAAACTGAATAATGGAATATGTGCTTAACATATTGGGGCCGCTGCAGAATCAGTGAGGAATCATCTGTTCCGCAGCAGCCCTTTTTCTTGCAGCCGATCGTTTTTAGGATTATCTTGTCAGCAGCATCCTGTCGTTGTCAAGCGCTTTGCCGGAGGCGGTCTTAAACTGTTCCAGAAGGTCGGCGACCGTAAGCCGCGCCCTCTCCTCTCCCGAAACATCGAAAATAATCTTGCCGTGGTCCATCATGATCGTCCGGTTCCCCAGCTCCAGGGCCGTCTGCATATTATGAGTAACCATCATGCAGGTCAGGTTCCCGCCGTCCACGATCTGCGTGGTCAGCTCCAGCACCTTCTCTGCCGTAGCCGGGTCCAGGGCCGCCGTGTGCTCGTCCAGAAGCAGAAGCTTCGGCGGGTTGATGGTCGCCATCATAAGCGTCAGGGCCTGCCGCTGTCCGCCGGAAAGAAGACCTACCGGCTGCTGCATTCGGTCCTCCAGTCCCATATTCAGAAGGGACAGCCTCTCCCGGAACATTTTCTTATCCGCCTTCGACACGCTGGAAAGCCAGCCGCCGTGGCCGGCCGCCAGCGCCAGATTCTCCTCAATGCTCATGCCCGGCGCGCTGCCCCGCATGGGATCCTGAAACAGACGCCCGATGCTGCGGGCGCGCCTAAATTCCGGCTCCAGCGTGATATCCTTTCCGTCCAGTTCGATCCGGCCGCTGTCAGTGATGAAGCTGCCGCTGATTGCCCCGAAAAGCGTGGATTTCCCGGCTCCGTTGGCGCCGATGATCGTGATGAAATCGCCTTTCTCCACATGGATCGACAGATCGTCGATGGCCAGCTTGGCGTT
>CANQFR010000083.1 GCA_947599905.1 uncultured Lachnospiraceae bacterium | reverse complement strand
TGATGGATATCCACCAGGCCGATCCTCGTATGCGTTCCGCCGATCTCGATACCGATGCGCACCGGCGCCGATTTCTCGCGGATCCGGGTGATCAGCGCGTCGATTCGGCCCTCAATCCGGTATTCGCCGCTGCCCGCGGTCAGAAAGAGGCTGTCTCCTTTTTTGTAGGGCAGAGATTCCTCCCGATCCGAAAGCGCCGTGCCTGCAGCCGACGCTCTTCCCCGTCCGGCGGTCAGACCTTCCGCGCCGGGCGCTTCTTCCCTTCCGTCCGGCGCTGCCTTCCTGGCAGAGGATCCTCCGCGGCAGGTGATCGTTCCCTCTCCGTCCAGCACCAGAATGCTTGCAAATGACTCCTCCGACACCGTTCCTTCCAGCGTCTTCATCATCCGCCCGTCCAGCGTCACATGATCAACGGTAAAATAATCGCAGTCTGCCACATGGGGGTAGCTTCCGCTGTTCTTTATGATCGGCGTCCGTTTCGTGACCGCCAGCGCCTTCTCGATGTGGAGATCCCGCTTCTTGCCGTCCTTCCCGACACGGCCGTAATCATAAACCCGGTAGGTCACGTTGGAATTCTGCTGGATCTCCGCGATCAGGATATCCTTTCCTATGGCGTGAATCGTCCCCGCCTCGATAAACAGCACGTCGCCCTTATGCACGGGCACCGCGTTCAGAACCTCCAGAAGCGTATCCTCCTGAATCCTGCGGGCAAATTCCTCCCGGCTGATCTCCTTCTTAAACCCGTAGTAGAGAAATGCTTCCGGCCCCGCGTCCATTACATACCACATCTCGGTCTTCCCGTACTGTCCCTCATGCTGCAGGGCATAACGGTTATCCGGGTGTACCTGAATCGACAGGTTATCCTTCGCGTCAATGAATTTGATCAGTATCGGGAAATCCTTAAACCGCCGGCAGTTGCTGCCGAGCGCGTCCTTTCCCAGTTTCTGTATGTACTCCGGAAGCGTCAGGCCTGCAAATGGACCGCTGTCCACCACAGACGGGCCGTCCGGGTGGCAGGAGAGCTCCCAGCATTCCGCCAGGATATCGCCGTCATACTGCTTGCCGTACTCCTCGATCAGACGCCGCCCGCCCCAGATATAATCCTTGCAGCTCGGTTTTAGTCTCACGATGCCCATGATCTGCTTCCTCCATTTTCACTCGCTGCCTTCGCTTACGCTTTGAGCAATTCCTGCTTTTCATCCTCACACAAACGCCCTTGCTTCTGTCTTTGCTCTGGTTCCCGTGCATTCGTCCCTGTGTCCCGCCCTGCACTCCATGTCACTCCGCCAGTTTCTGCACCGCCGACGTCATATTCTCCAGCTTCTCCGCCGCGTCGTCCTCATCGTTTCCGACTACGCCGATATAGAACTTGATCTTCGGCTCTGTCCCCGACGGCCGCACGCAGCACCATGCGCCGCCCTCCAGCTCAAAATACAGTACATCCGACTTCGGAAGCCCTGAAGCCGTCCGGACGCCGGTCTCACAGTCCAGCACCAGGTTCTCCCGGTAATCCCGAAACTGCGTCACCTTCGCGCCGCCGATCTTCTCCGGCACGCTGGCGCGCACATTTTCCATAATGGCCTTTATCTTCCTCGCGCCATCCTGACCCTTCAGGGTAACCGTGCACAACCCTTCCCGGTAATACCCGTAGGTCCGGTACAGGTTACGCATCTGATCGCACAGCGTCAGCCCGTGATAATGGTACCAGGCGGCCGCCTCGCAGAGCGCCATCACCGCCGACACCGCGTCCTTATCCCTCGCGTAGGTTCCCACCAGACAGCCGTAGCTCTCCTCGTAACCGAAGAGGTATTCAAAGGTATGTTCCCGCTCAAAGAATTTGATCTGCTCGCCGATATACTTAAATCCGGTCAGCGTCTCGATCCTCCTTACGCCGTAAGCCGCGGCGATCGCCTTCGACATCTTTCCGGATACGATCGTCGTGACCACGGCTCCGTTCTCCGGCAGACGCCCCTGCGCCTTCCTGCGGGACAGCCGGTATTCCATGATCAGCATCCCCGACATATTGCCGGTAAAGCTCATATACTCGCCGGTGGCCGCGTCCTTTGCGTAAATACCCAGCCGGTCCGCGTCCGGATCCGTCGCCAGAACAACATCCGCGTCTACCTCTTTCGCCAGCTTCAGCGCCAGCGCAAACGCATTCGGATCTTCCGGATTCGGATAGGACACCGTGGGGAAATCTCCGTCCGGCAGCTCCTGCTCCTTCACCACATAGACCTGCGTAAAGCCCAGTTCCTTAAGGATCCGCCGCACCGGCAGGTTCCCGGTGCCGTGAAGCGGCGTGTAGACGATCTTCATCTTCTTCGCTTCCGCCCGGACGATATCCGGCTCCAGAACCAGCTTCTTGAGTTCCTCCATATACCGGTCGTCGATCTCCGCGCCGACTGGCCGGTAAAGTCCCTGCTTCTCCGCTTCCGCCTTCTCCATGGTCTTCACCTGAGCATAATCGGTGATCGCGTTCACCTCCCGGATGATCTCCTGATCCCGGGGCGCGGTGATCTGGGCGCCGTCCTCCCAGTAAACCTTGTAACCGTTGTATTCCGACGGGTTATGACTCGCGGTTACAACAATACCCGCGATGCAGCCCAGCTCCCGCAGCGCAAAGGAAAGCATCGGCGTCGGGCGAAGGGACGGAAATACCCGGGCCAGGATGCCGTTGGCCGCCAGACAGCACGCCGCCTCGTCCGCGAATTCCTTCGACATGTGACGCGAATCGTAAGCGATCGCGACAGCCAGTGTGCCGGCGCCCCTTTCTTCCGTCTTCGTCCCGTTCTGTGGATGGCTTTCCGAACGGAATCCGCTCTGCTGACTGCTCTCGAAACGGAGTCCGCCCTGCAGCCGGATTTCAGCCGATGCGTCATCATCCTTCCCGCCGCCGGACGATCCGCTTTCTTTTATAATGTAATTCGCCAGCCCCTGGGTCGTCTTGCGGACCGTATAGACGTTCATCCGGTTCGTCCCCGCGCCGATCACGCCCCGCAGTCCTCCGGTTCCGAATTCCAGGTCCCGGTAGAACCGGTCTTCAATCTGGGCTTCATCGCCGGCAATGCTTCTCAGCTCCGCCTTCGTCTCCTCATCAAAATACGCACTCGCAAGCCACTCCTCATATTTCTCCCTTGCGTTCATATGTTTCCGCCTGCCCTTTCCTGCCCGTAACCTCTCCGGCACGTCTGTGAATGTATTTTGTTAAGTGCCAAGTACCATTAAATTAATTATAAATATAGCATCGCTTAAACAATTAATCAATATTTTTCCTTTCATTTAATTCATTTCGTTAATTTGAACAATGTCCGAATCCCGTTTTTGTGCATTGTTTTCTATTGCCGCTCAAGCCCTTCCTTTCAATGTCCCGCTGAAAGACCGTTATTTTCTCTGTTCTCCGGCAGGACTTCCGGACCAGTGACAGCGGCACTGACGGGTCTACACACGAAAAGGCAGCGAACGTCTCGCTTCGCGAAACGTCCGCCGCCGCATATACTTCTTCTTAATCTGTTAAGCAGTTATCATCTTCTGCCACACCAAATACGGCTTCGCCGCGCTTTACCGTACCGTCACGCGCACGGACGCACTGCCAAACTCACGGCTCTTCACGGTGAACACCGCCTCTCCGGGCTCATAGCCGCTGCGAAGGATCCCGCAGGCGCAGCCCCGATAAGTGGTAAAGCTTCCAGAAGTATAGTTCTCCGCCGTGACCGGAGCGGCAGAGCCGAAACCAGCCAGCGCCGCAGCGCCCTCCGCCGACGCTTCCAGCGCGATCTGCGCGTCAGGCACCAGTCTTCCCTCCGCATCCACTACTTCCGCGCAGACATAGATCAGACTGTGCCCGTCGGCGGCCATTTCCGTCCGGTCCGCGCTCACGCGAACCGCACAGGCGGCCCCGGCCGTCCTCATGGTATCCCGGGAGATCTCCTTTCCGCCGCAGTAGCTGACGGCCGTCACTTCTCCCGGCTCATAGACCGCGTCAAACACAAACGTACACGGCATCTCCTCGACTCCCAGCGCCTCGCCCTGTTTCTTCCTTCCCAGAGAGCGGCCATTTACCAGGACCTCCACCTCCTCGGCGCGGCTGAATACCAGAAGCGACACCTTCTTTCCTTCGGCCCCGGCCCAGTTCCAGTTTTTCTGGCAGGCCGGGAAGCCCCACTGGCTTAAGATCTCCTTCCTGCCGTAATTTGCCGGATCATAGGAGAACACATGTGTCACTTCGGAGCCGTAGACGACGCTGCGATAGCAGCCCTGGGGCAGAATGAGACCGTTGATATCGATATCCGCGTCGTTGGCCAGCCGGTAGGGGAATTCGGAAGCGTGGGAAGACAGCGCCCATGCCCCGGCGGCAAGCTTCGGATCGTCCGGATCCAGAAAAACGGATTTCCCGATACCCGCTTCGCCGATATAGTCCACCGCGGTCCAGGTGAAGTCCCCGATCACATAAGGCGTGCGCATCACCATGGGCCAGCGTTTCCCGATCTCCTTCGGGAAATTCTCGGAACCCAGCATAACCCGGTCCGGATACAGCTTATGGTCCTGCTCGTACTTGTCCTCCAGATAGTTATAGCCCACGATGTCAAGACCGTTGGCGAACGCCTCCGTCATCTCCTCCCAGTCCAGATCCGCCGCGCCGACGTCCGCATTTTGAAGTTCTGTCTTCGCTTTCGCGGCCATCTTCTCCAGGTTTCTCCTCATCAGTTCATCGTCCAGGCCGCTCCAGAAGGAGCAGATCCCGTTGCTGACGGGGCGGCTTGCGTCCAGAGCATGGACCTTCGCCGCCAGCTCCGACGCCAGCGTATAGCCATGATTCAGGCCGGCCCGCTCGGTGATCTCGTTGCCGGTGGACCAGATCACGATGGACGGATGGTTCCGGTCACGCATGATGAAAGCAGTCAGATCCGCCTCCCAGTCAGTCGCGAAGAACTGATTATAATCGCCGGGCTGCTTACCCATGCCCCATGCGTCAAAGGCTTCGGCGAACACGTACATGCCGAGCCGGTCGCAGGCCTCCATAAGCGCCTTCGACGGCGGATTGTGGGTCGTGCGGATCGCGTTGAAGCCTACCTCCTTCATCGTCCGGATCCGCCGGGCCTCCGCGTCATAGAGGGAAACCGCCCCCAGAAGGCCGTTGTCATGGTGGACGCAGCCGCCTTTCAGCTTCACGGTCCGGCCGTTGATCCGCAGACCATGCTTCACATCCGCCGTGATGGTGCGGATGCCGAACAGCACGCTGTCTGCGTCCTCCGTCTTCACTTCCGCTTCCACAAAATGCGTCCGGAAAATGCCGAGATCCGTCACCTTCGCCTCAATCCGGTACAGATTCGGGTTCTCCGCGTCCCACAAAAGCGGATCCTCCACCGTCATCGCGATATGGGCGGTCTGGCAACTGTTCGCGTCAATCTGGATCTTCGCCCGGCGGCTCACCACCGTCCTCCCGCCGGCATCCTCGACCAGCGACACCTCAACAGCGGCAATATGATCGGCGCCGGTGGTATTGCGGACCGTAACCTCCGTCTGCACATACGCGGTCGTCCCGGCCGTTTCCGGGCCGCATTCAGCACCGCATTCCCGGCCGCCGCCCACGACACCGTCCGAAGCGGAGTCCGCCGCCGCCTCACTGCCGTTTCTCTCAATCCGCTTCGTATAAGCATAAATGCCGTCGCTCTCGATATGGACCGCCGGCCCGTGCATCAGCTCCACCGAGCGGAAGATCCCCGCGCCGGAATACCATCTGGAATTGGGCTGCATGCTGGGATTGACCGTGACAACCAGGTTGTTTTCCCGTCCAAAGTAGATGTACGGCGTGATATCCGCCAGAAACGGCGAATACCCGTAGTGGTGCAGCGCCGCCTTGGAACCGTTGATCTCCACGGTGGCATTCATCATCACGCCGTCGAACCGCAGAAAGACCTTCTCCTGCTCCCACTCCGCAGGAATCATAAGTTTTCTCCGGTAATGGCCCACTCCCGCCGTATAGTATCCGCCGGCCGGTCCCGCCGGCGCATCCGGCGTTACATCTCCCGAAAGCATATAATCATGGGGAAGATTTACGGTGGCATCCGTATCCTCTCCCCTGACCATGCCGAAGAAGTTCGCGACTCCCAGCCCGAATTTCCAGCCTCTGTCAATATTTTGTACCTTCATATTCCATGCCTCCTTCTATGAATTGCACCGCAGCAACAGCCCGGTCTACATCACCCTGTCGGCCGCTGCTGTCCATCAGCTACAGCAGTTCGCTTTTCTGTGTCTTCCATCTCAATAATGAACATCCGCTTCAACGCAGTCTTCCGCGGCCGCCATCACGGCCATGCCTTCCCGCCCGGGCAGCTTCACACTCACCGCGCCGCTCACGCAGGTCATTACCGTCCCGCGGGTCATATTCCAGACGTCGATCACGTCGATCCGGTATGAATGGTTCTTCGGCAGCCGCAGCGTCAGCTGCGCGTTGCACCGGCGGCCCAGATAGACCAGGAATACCCGCTCGTCCAGATGTCCCTTAAAATCCATATCCTTTCGGTTTAGCGCGTCCAGCTCCGCCTCCGACAGAGATTCCTTCAGATGGCCGAACATTTTCTCTCCCTGCTCGCGCCATTTCCGCTCCTCCGGCTCCAGGTATTCCTCCGTCCAGGGCTCAAGCGCGCCGGGGATCTCCTCCATGATCTGCCGCAGGAATCCGATTCGCGCGGGGCTTTCGCCCTTCAGCACGCCGCCTTTGGCCCACCACAGCACATCGTCATCTGACAGAAACACCTCGCCGTGGGTACAGTAGGCTCCCACCGTATTGGCCTGCCAGAACCGGTTCACCATCTCAAAACCGGAAAGATTCCCCCAGTTCTGGGGCAGGTCGCCCTCATAGCAGCATTCGTCGTAGATCAGCGGCTTTTTGTATTTCGCCATCCAATCGGCGGCCTTCTCCATCCACGCCGTCTGCATGCAGCAGTGGGTGATCAGCGGCCGGCTATGATCGTAATAAGCGATACAGTTGTGATTGCCCATCAGATGATGGTACGGGTCGTGATCCGCGATAAACTGCTCAAAGACATGCCAGTCCTCCATCGTCCGCTTCCGGCAGAGGTCGTATTCGTTGGCCAAGCTCCACCAGACCGATGGAAACGCCGCGAATCTCCGCAGCAGATAGTCCAGATAGACCAGACATTCCTCCGTCTCAAGCTCCGCGAATCCCCAGCGGTCATAGGGGTGAAACAGGATCAGATCCGTCTCGATACCCATCCCCTGAAGCGTCCGGATCCCGGTCTCAAAATGATCCCAGAAGGCGAAGCAGGGGCGATTCACGTCCCATTTGCCGTTCTCGTCCTTCTCAAACGCGTAATACCGCGGCTCGTTGGAATTATAGTCGTAGGACTTGGGGAACAGACAGTACCGCACCTTGTTAAACGGCGCCGTCTGAAGCGTCCGAAACGTCGTTCCGATCAATTCCTCATCCTGATGCATCATCGCGTAGATCGTGGTGCCGAACGGCTTGTAAATGGTGCCGTCCTCGTACTCAAAATGCGTCCCCACGGCGCGGACGACGCCATGCCCCGGACGGCCGAAGGGCGCAGTCTGTCCGCGCATGGAGAAGCGGCCGGCCGCTGACGCAGGCTTTCCAGCATCGTTCGCGGCTCCGGTCATCGCGGGCGCAGGCGTCTCTGCCCCGCTTCCGACTCTGTCATCCGCATTCACATCCGAAAAAGCTCCGTCCTCTCCAGGCTCAGACGCCGCCGGACTGTACCCGGCACCGGCCTCCCCCGCCGCGGCTCCGGCCGCCATCGGCTCGCAGCTCTCCGCGCCTTCCCCTTCCACACAGCCGGTAACCTTCCACGTATAGATCCCGGTCTTCTCCGGCAGGAACCGCACCTTATAAATGCCGTCCCCGGCGTAGAATCCTTGCGTTGTAACCTGCGTATCTCCATTCGCAAATACTGCGGTTACATCCACGGACGCCCAGTTTTCCGTCAGCTTCTCTCCGGCGAATTCCAGTTCGAATGTTTCATATAATTTCATACTGCACTTTCTCCTTCATTACCGCAAGTGCTTCTCTTCTTACTTCCCCAGTTCCTCCGTCAGCGCGCAGATCTCATCGATCATCCCGCCGATATACGCGATCGTATCCAGAAGCGGCTGATCTGTCGTGATATCCACGCCGGCCATCTGCGCCAGCTCCACCGGCGTCTTCGTGCCTCCGGCGGCCAGCATCCGTTTCCAGTCATCCACCGCCTGCTGCCCTTCCCGCTCGATCCGCAGGCAGGCCTGGGTCGCCACGGTCAGTCCCGCGCTGTAGGTGTAGGAATACAGGCCCATATAGTAATGCGGCTGCCGCATCCAGGTCAGCTCCGAACCGGGGATGATCTCCACCGCGTCGCCCCAGAATTTCTCCAGTGTCTCCCGCATCAGCCGGTTCAGCGTCTCAGCCTGCACGCTTCCTCCCGCCTCGATGATCCGGTACACTTCCCGCTGATAAGCCGCCTCCAGCAGATGGGTCACAAAGTTGTGGTAATAGGTATGTCCCACCATGGAGCTTAACACCCAGCGTCTGAACCTGGGATCCGGATTCGTCTTCAGCAGATAATGGGCCATGATCAGCTCGTTCATCGTCGACGGCGCTTCCACGAAGTAGCCGGATACATTGGTGTCAAAATAGGACTGGGCCGCGTTGCACGCCTTGAAATGTCCCGCGTGCCCCAGCTCGTGAGCCAGCGTGAACACATCCGACATCCGCTCGTTCCAGTTCAGAAGGATGTAGGAGTGGCTGCCGTATGGGCTGGCGCAGAAGCCGCCGGTGGATTTGCCCTGGTTTTTGGCGAAATCCACCCACCGGCCGCGGTATGCCTCCTTCACCATCTCCTGGTACTCTTCTCCCAGAACCGACAGTCCCTCGACAATGTATTTCTGCGACTCCTCGATCGTCACGCGCGGATCGTAATCCGGGTCCACCGCGATCTTCAGATCCGCGTAGGTCATCTTGTCAAGCCCGTGGATCTTCTGGAGCAGGCGGGCGTATCTGCGCATATGGGGCGCAAGCTTCTCCATAATCAGGTCGATCTGGCGGTTATAGAGGGAAATGTCCACCTTGTCCGCGAACAGGTTCCGGTCAAAAACATTCTCAAAGCCGCGCAGATCCGCAAAGGTCTTCTCCATCTGCACCTGAGCCTGATAAGCGGCGGCGGTCACATTTTCATACTCTCTCAGCTTCCCGTAGAAGACGTCGAAAGCGGCCCGCCGTACCGGCGTGCGTCTGTCATACTCATAATCGTCCTCGTAGAGCGAGTAGCCCATCGGGAACTCCTGACCGTCCACGGTGAAGGAGGGAAATTTCATATCCGCCAGCTTGGCCATGTTGTAGACCTGGTAGGGCGTGTTAAATGTATTAGACAGCGCCGCCAGCGCCTTCTCTGTGGCCGCTTCCAGACGATGGGGCTTCTCGCGAAGCAGATTCTTCAGATACAGCTTATTATCCGTGGCGAGATCGACAGCCGCCCGGATCACGCTGTCTTCCTGCTCTAATATCTCGCTGTCGATAAAGCTTAAGCGGCTCTCGATGGCAGAGACCTTGACGCTGATCTTATCGTTTCGCTCCTGATTATGGGCGTCATAGTAGTCCACCGACACCGACAGATCCGTGTAGCTGTAGACCAGGTTCATTGTCTCACAAAGTTTCCGGTACTCGTCCAGGCAGGCGTTGATTCGCTCCGGGGTGGTCAATTTCCCTTTATACTCCGCCTCAATCCTGCGGCTTGCCGCCTCCGCCTTCTCCGCGTCCGCGTACATAGCCTCCTCGGTCTGATAAAGCGCCGATAAGTCCCAGGTCAGTTCTGCCGGGACGTCCTTTCTCATCACTGGTTTCATTCCGTATTCGATCTCCTCTCTGCCGCCCGGGACGGCCAGCCTTTGCCGGCCTCTGCCGGTCGCAATGCGACAGGTAAATTTTACCACAGAACAGCACGACCTGACAAGCCAAATTACTCTGAAAAGCAGGGATTACCATAACCTGAACGAATCCATTTCTGTATAAAACGGTAACAGAAACTGCATAACTGCTCTTCTGGTAGTTTGCATTATGAGAAGTTCCAGGATGGCAGCGTGAAATGCATCGAGGACGAGATACCGTTTGAGATCCCGCAGGGGTGGGAGTGGGCAAGACTTATCGCTATTTGTTTTAAGGTAACAGAAAAAAATCTGAATGGCGGAGGTCGGAACAGTGTACAGCCAAGGCGAGAAAATTAATATAAATTTTCTTGTAAATATGGCTGTTTTTAGGTATAATTCAAGTGTATCAGCAATGAATCACATTAGTTGTCCGCCATAGTTTTCAAGAATTGAGGTGATACGGTGTCAGGCGAGATGATGCAGGAAATTAAGGCAAAACGTACGGCGAAGAACAGTGTATTTCTTGATCTTTTCCAGAACAAGACTTATCTGCTAAAGCTGTACCAGACACTTCATCCGGAAGATAAAACAGCAACAGAAGATTCACTGACAGATGTAACCATAGAAAACGTACTAACAGATAACCTATATAATGATTAGGGCGTCAAAAGGTATTGCCCCTTTCGAGTTCCTTGAAAACTGAATATATTACTGTAAAACACAAGACG
>CANQFR010000082.1 GCA_947599905.1 uncultured Lachnospiraceae bacterium | reverse complement strand
GGAGTCGGCGATCCTGCGTGCCGAGGCGGAGAAGGAAAAGCGGATCCGCGAGGCAGAAGGTCAGGCGGAGGCGATCCTCAAGATCCAGCAGGCGACGGCGGAAGGTATCCGCTTCATCAAGGAGGCGGGCGCGGATGACGCCGTGCTGCAGCTGAAGAGCCTGGAAGCGTTCGCCAAGGCCGCGGACGGAAAGGCGACGAAGATCATCATTCCTTCCGAGATTCAGGGGCTTGCGGGTCTGGTGCGCTCGGTGGCCGAGGTCGCGAAGGAAGAGTAGCATCTGCGGTGCCTTACACATCCGCAGGGAGTCTACGGCTGTGCAGATCAGGTGCATCCGCAGGGAGTCTGTGGCTGCGCAGGTCAGATGTATCCGCGGGGAGTTTGTGGCTGTGCAAGTCAGGTGCATCCGCAGGACGGCAGCTTTTCTGCCGGCGGAAGGCATATACAAAAACTGTGGGATCCGGCTCCCCGGAAGGGGAGCCGATTTGGTTACGTCAGAAAGCGTATGCGCGCAGGCGGCGCGGTTTTCGCTTTCCGGACAGAGAGAAAGAGACAGACAGGAGGACGGCTATGGATTTAAAAGGAAGACATTTCCTGACGCTCATGGACTATACACCGGAGGAGATTGCGTATCTGTTAGATCTGGCGGCGGAATTAAAGGATAAGAAGAAAAAGGGGATCCCGACGGATATCCACCGGGGGAAGAATGTGGCGCTGATCTTCGAGAAGACCAGTACCAGGACGCGCTGTTCCTTCGAGGTGGCGGCCCATGATCTGGGCATGGGGACGACTTATCTTGATCCTGTCAGTTCGCAGATCGGCAAGAAGGAGAGCATCGCCGATACGGCCCGTGTGCTCGGACGGATTTACGAGGGGATCGAGTATCGCGGCTACGGACAGGAGATCGTGGAGGAACTTGCGCGCTTCGCCGGCGTACCGGTCTGGAACGGTCTGACGAATGAATTCCATCCGACCCAGATGCTGGCGGATCTGCTGACGATCCGCGAGCATTTCGGCCATCTGAAGGGGATCAGGCTGGTCTATATGGGCGACGCCCGTTATAATATGGGCAATTCCCTGATGATCGCCTGCTCGAAGATGGGGCTTGATTTTACGGCCTGCGCGCCGAAGAAGTATTTCCCCGATGAGGCGCTGGTGGCGAAGTGCCGGGGATACGCGGCCGCCTCCGGTTCCTCGGTTACGCTGTCTGAGGACGTCCTGGCTGCAACAAGGGGCGCAGACGTGGTCTATACCGACGTCTGGGTTTCCATGGGCGAGCCGGACGAGATCTGGGAGGAGCGGATCCGCGACCTGACGCCGTACCGGGTGACCGCGGCGGTCATGAAGAACGCTGGTGAGAAAGCCATTTTCCTGCACTGCCTGCCTTCGTTCCATGATCTGAAGACGAAGATCGGCCGGGAAATGGGCGAGCGTTTCGGCATTGACGAGATGGAAGTTACCGACGAGGTGTTTGAAGCGCCGTATTCGAAAGTGTTTGACGAGGCGGAGAACCGGATGCATACGATCAAGGCGGTCATGGCCGCCACGTTAGGAGTATAGGCGATGTACGGACAGGAGAGGAAGAAGGGACGGCGCAACGAAGCCCTGCTTATGGACGTGGTCCATATCGTGTTCGGGGCGCTGATCGTGCTGCTGGCGGTCATTACCTTCTTAAATCCGGAGGGAAATCAGATCCTTCTTCCGGTAATCTTTGCGCTGGCTGCGTTGTTAAATGTGATTAACGGAATCCACAAATTCCGTACAAGCGGCCGTTCGTGGCGCAGAAAGGCCGCGGCTGCAGCGCAGCTTCTGCTTGCGGTTATTCTGCTTGCGGTGGCTGTTGTCAGTGCGATCAGCATCTGGAGGTAGCGGTGAAGGCTGAAATTATCAGACAACTGAGGGAAGCAGACGGCTATGTATCGGGACAGCAGCTCTCTGAGCGGCTGGGCGTGTCTAGAACGGCTGTCTGGAAAGCCATCGGGCGTCTTCGGGATGAGGGTTATCAGATTGAAGCGGTACGAAATCGCGGTTACCGCCTGTTTGGCGCGTCCGATCTGCTGACGGAGACAGAATGCCGGGACGTGCTGGCCGGCTGCCGCCTTGGGAATCCGGTGTACTGTCTCGGCGTGACCGATTCGACGAATCTGCAGGCGAAGCTTCTGGCGGAACGAGGCGCGCCGGAGGGAGCGCTTGTGATTGCGGAGAAACAGACGGCTGGCCGGGGTCGGCGCGGCCGGAGCTGGGTCTCGCCGCCGGGAGGGGGCCTGTGGTTCAGTTTTGTGCTGCGCCCGCTTATTCGCCCGTCCGTGACGCCGATGCTGACGCTTGTGGCGGCGATGGCGGTGGCTGCAGGGATTGAAGATGCTACGAGGATTTCCGTCGGCATCAAATGGCCGAACGATATCGTGCTTTCCGGAAAGAAAATCGTGGGGATTTTAACGGAGCTCTCGGCGGAGGCGCTGGAAACCCATTATGTTGTCGTGGGCATCGGTATCAATGTAAATATTGCGAGCTTCCCGGAGGAGCTTCGCGCGACGGCAACGTCGCTTTATCTGGAAAGCGGCGTCTGCTATAAGCGCAGTACGATCATAGCCGCTGTCATGAAGCGGATGGAAACATATTACGACGCTTTTCTCCAGACGACGAATATGGAGCGGCTTCGCGAAGAATATATGAGTAAGCTTGTGAGCGTTGGCCGCGAGGTGGCCGTGATGGAGGCGGGAAACGAACGCCGGGGCATCTGCGAAGGAATTGATCATAACGGCTGTCTGCTGATTCGGGATGCGGACGGAAACGTCGGGCGGGTGCTTTCCGGCGAGGTGTCCGTCAGAGGGATTTACGGCTATGTCTGAAAATCTGTATCAGAAGCTTCAGCTGCTGGAATCAGAGACGCAGCCGCTTGACCGGACGGATCGCCTGAAAGCCGTCGCGGGGCCGCTTCTTTACTGGTACCGCGGGAATGCACGGGTTTTGCCGTGGCGGCAGGATCCGGCGCCTTATGCGGTATGGATTTCGGAGATCATGCTGCAGCAGACCAGAGTCGAAGCGGTAAAACCGTATTTTACGCGTTTTATGGAGGCGCTGCCGGATGTGGAGGCGCTGGCGTCAGTTTCGGATGACACGCTTCTGAAGCTCTGGGAAGGGCTTGGGTATTACAGCCGCGCGAGGAATCTGAAGAAGGCGGCGCAGCAGATCGTCTCTGATTATGGCGGCAGGCTGCCGGATACGAAGGCGGAGCTTCTCAGACTGCCAGGAATCGGCAGTTATACGGCGGGCGCAATCGCATCGATCGCATACGGGAAGCCGGAACCGGCGGTGGATGGGAATGTACTGCGTGTCCTTTCGAGACTTTTAGCGAGTCGGGAAGATATCATGTCTCAGCGCGTCAGGCGGCAGTTTGAGGAGGAACTGGCCGCGGCGATGCCGGAGACGGACTGCGGCGCGTTCAATCAGGGACTGTTCGAGGTTGGCGCGACGGTCTGCGTACCCAACGGCGAGCCGCACTGTGCGGTTTGTCCGCTGCGGTCTTTATGTCTTGCCGCGCGCAGTGGCCTGACCGGGGAGATTCCGTACCGTGCGCCGAAAAAGCCGCGGCGGATTGAGGAACGGACGATTCTTCTGATTCGCTCCGGGGAGATGATTGCGATCCGGAAACGGCCGGAGAAGGGGCTTCTGGCGTCGATGTATGAGTTCCCGGGTATCGCAGGGAAAGGAACGGCGGAAATGGCGCGGGCGGCCGCAGAGGAGATGTACGGCGGGGCCGGCGCTGCGAGGCACACCCGCTCAGTTACACGGCTGCCGGATGCTGTCCACATTTTTACGCATGTGGAGTGGCATATGACCGGTTATCTTCTGGAGGCGGATCAGATTCCGGCATGCTGTCTGGCGGTGCGCCGCAGTGAACTTTCAGAACGCTACGCGCTTCCCAGCGCATTTGACGCATATCGAAGGCTGATAAACAGCGAATCTCAGAGTGGAGGTACCGCATAATGGGAAAACTTCTGCTGATTGTCAATCCGGTTGCCGGTAAGACAGCGGGAAAGAAGCATCTTCTGGAGGTTATCGATATTTTAAATAAGGGCGGCTGGCAGGTCGAGGTTCATGTAACCCAGTCGCAGCTGGACGCGATGGAGACCGCGGCGGCTCGCGGCGGAGAGGTCGATCTTCTGGTCTGCAGCGGCGGCGACGGCACGTTAAGCGAGACGATTTCCGGCATGATGCGGCTTGCAGAGCCGCCGCTGCTCGGTTATATCCCCGCCGGTTCCACCAATGACTTTGCCGCGAGCCTGGGAATTCCGTCGAATGCCGCGGCTGCGGCTGGCAACCTGATTACGGGTGCGCCGTACCGGATCGATGTCGGACAGTTTTGCGGCAGACGGAATTTCGTCTATGTGGCGGGCTTCGGCGCATTTACAGAGGTCTCTTATATGACGCCGCAGGAGAAGAAAAATCTTCTGGGGCATCAGGCCTACATGATCGAGGGCGTGAAAAGCCTGGCGAACATCAAGTCTTATCACATGAAGGTGGAAGCGGACGATTTCGAGATGGAAGAGGATTTCATTTTCGGGATGGTGACCAATACCACCAGTGTCGGCGGTTTTAAGGGACTGGTGGCCCGGAATGTGGCGCTGGACGACGGTCTGTTCGAGGTGCTGCTGATCCGCACGCCGACGACGGCCATGGAACTGACCAATATTTTATCATCAATGATCACCAAGGAGGAATACAATGAGTATGTCCACCGTTTCCTGACCTCGAAGCTGCGTGTTGTCTGCAGCGAACCGGTCGATTGGGTGCTGGACGGCGAGTTCGGCGGCGCCGAGCGGGAGGCGGAGATCGAGAATCTGACGAAAAGGATCGAAATTATCGCGGGGAATGTAAAAATAAGTTGAAAAACGAGTGGGAATCATTTATAATGTAGATTTGATGACATAAGCGAAAGGATGTATTTTGTGGATAAAAATATTTTCTTGGAGAAACTTGGCAAGCTGGTAGAGCAGGGGAAGGCAAAGGGCAATTCCATCGGCATGACCGAAATTAACAACGCGTTCATGGGCGACGATCTGACCACGGATCAGATGGAGCAGATCTACTCTTATATGGAGGCTAATGAGATCGACGTTCTCCAGGAAGCGGATGAGAATATGATCGCCGAGGTGGAGATGCTGCTGGCTGCCGACGATGATGACGACCAGTTTCTGAAGGACGATGAGGAAGAGGAGATCGACCTTGATGCGATTGATCTTCTGGACGGCATCGGAACCGAGGATCCGGTCCGCATGTACTTAAAGGAGATCGGTACCGTCCCGCTTCTGACCGCAGAGGAAGAGATGGAGCTTGCCATGCGCAAAGCGGAGGGCGACGAGGCGGCCAAGGATCGTCTGATCGAGGCCAATCTACGTCTTGTTGTCAGCATTGCCAAGCGTTATACGGGCAGAGGAATGAGTTTCCTTGATCTGGTTCAGGAAGGAAACCTGGGACTGATCAAGGGCGTTGAAAAGTTCGATTATACCAAGGGATATAAGCTGAGTACATATGCAACCTGGTGGATCCGTCAGTCGGTGACGAGAGCCCTGGCCGACCAGGCCAGGACGATCCGCGTGCCGGTACACATGGTCGAGACCATCAATAAGATGTCCAAGATGCAGCGGAAGCTGACGCTGGAACTGGGGTATGAGCCGTCGGTGTCGGAACTTTCCGAAGCGCTGGAGATGTCCGAGGATAAAGTCATGGAGATCATGCAGATTGCCAGGGAGCCGGCTTCGCTGGAGACGCCCATCGGCGAGGAAGATGATTCCAATCTGGGCGACTTTGTTGCAGATACGAATGTGCTGACTCCGGAAGGGAATGTGGAGTCCGTCATGCTCCGTGAGCATATCGACGCGCTTCTGGGCGATCTGAAGGAGCGGGAGCGCCAGGTGATCGTCCTGCGTTTCGGTCTGGCCGACGGTCATCCGAGGACGCTCGAGGAAGTAGGCAAAGAATTCAATGTTACCCGTGAACGCATCCGTCAGATCGAGGCAAAGGCGCTCAGAAAGCTCCGTAACCCGGTGAGAAGTAAAAGGATAAGGGACTTTCTGTGAGCAACGAGCAGCGCGCAGATATCGGCGGGGGGGAGCCGGCGCCGTGCTTGCACGGAAGCCGGGTCACAGACGATATCTGACATGCGGCGACTGCCGCATGAGCGAGAAACCGCAGGTTTCGAGCTGTGAGCGCTGCGTGGCAGCGGGGGAGGCGCAGATGAACAAACGCAACTACCAGAAGGAACTGGATCGCACCCTCGATGCGGTAAAGCGCAGCCGCTTATCCGGCGGCGCGCCGCCCAGACTTCTCCTCCACGCCTGCTGCGCCCCGTGCAGCAGCTATGTGCTGGAGTATCTGTCCGCATATTTTGAGATCACGGTTTTTTACTATAACCCGAACATCTATCCGCCGCAGGAATACGGAAAGCGGGTTGCAGAAGAGAAGCGGCTGATCGGCGAGATGCCTTTTGACAATCCGGTGCATTTCCTTGAGGGGGCATATGTCCCGGAGGATTTCTATCAGGCGGTAAAGGGACTGGAGAACGAACCCGAGGGAGGCGCCCGCTGCCGTAAGTGTTTCCGGCTGCGTCTTTCGGAAGCCGCGAGGCAGGCCGCTGCCGGCGGATATGATTATTATACGACGTCGCTGTCGATCAGCCCGCTGAAGGATGCAGACGTGCTGAACGAACTCGGAGAGGAGCTGGGCCGGGAGTACGGCGTTATGTGGCTGAATTCCGATTTCAAGAAGAGGGACGGATATAAGCGCTCGATTCAGTTGTCAGAACAGTACGGGCTTTACAGGCAGAATTATTGCGGATGCGTATTTTCCGTCCGCGACGACAGCAGGAAGGCAGCTGATATGCCGGATATTCCGACGATGTAACCGGTGCCTGCGCGGATAGGCTTATCGCAGGCAAATACGAATATAAGGAGACAGATGCTATGATCAGCAGGACAGTAACCGTAGTAAATCCTTCCGGGCTTCATCTGCGCCCGGCCGGTGTGCTCTCCCAGACGGCAATGAGATTTCAGTCGGATATTACGCTGGAGTGCGGAGATAAGCGGATTCTTGCCAAGAGCGTTCTGAATGTGATGGCGGCCGGCATTAAGTGCGGCACACAGATCAATGTGATCTGCGACGGTCCTGACGAGGTGGATGCGCTTGCGGCGCTTACGAGGGCGATTGAAAGCGGGCTTGGTGAGATGAGTTAAGTAAGATGAGTCAGGTAAGATGTATATTGTAAGATGTGGAGGTTTATCGGATGTCCGTTGCCGGTTGCGTTACGCCGGCAGCGGACATTTTTGATATGGAAATATAAATGACGCAGGTTGCGTACATTTAATATGCTGCTGACTGCATAAATAAACAGAATATAATGCGTAAAAAGACGTAATTATCTAATTATCTGACAATATCAGCAAAAATAAGTCTTTACAAATGATAAAAATCGTAGTATTATCATTGACGGATAAACGGAATATATCGAAATAAGCCAAAGAGGGCTGTTTGTGCGGGAGAGGTTTCTCCTTAAAGCACAGGCAGCATTTTTATTTCGCGGGAGAATTGCGTCTCGTGAGATCAAAATCTCTGTGAGGCAAAGCATTCTGTAAAACAGGGCGGAAAGATCATATGAGGAGGAAAATGGAAAATGAGTGTGCGAGAGGAGAAGCTGCCGGGACTCTACGACCCGAGATTCGAGCACGACAACTGCGGCATTGGCGCCGTGGTGAACGTGAAGGGCGTTAAGACCCGTCAGACAGTGGAGCAGGCGCTCCATATCGTGGAGAATCTGGAGCACCGCGCCGGCCGGGACGGCGAAGGCAAGACCGGAGACGGCGTGGGCATCATGCTCCAGATTTCCCATAAGTTCTTTAAGAAAGTGACGAAGCCTCTGGGCTTCGAACTGGGCGAGGAGAGGGAGTACGGCATCGGTATGTTCTTCTTTCCGCAGGATATGCTGGCCAGAAATCAGGCCATGAAGATGTTCGAGATCATTGTGAAGAAGGAGGGCCTGAAATTTCTGGGCTGGCGCGAGGTACCTATCCACCCGGAGCTGATCGGCGAGCGTGCCGTCGAGAAAATGCCCTACATCGTTCAGGGCTTTGTGAAGAAGCCGGCGGAGCTTGAGAAGGGCCTGCCGTTTGACCGCCGCCTCTATGTGGTGCGCCGCGTCTTCGAACAGAGCAATGACAATACCTACGTGGTGTCCTTAAGCAGCCGGACCATTGTCTATAAGGGCATGTTCCTGGTAAAGGAACTGCGGCGGTTCTTCCCGGACCTGCAGGATAAGGATTACGAATCGGCGATGGCTACGATTCATTCCCGTTTCAGCACCAACACGAATCCCAGCTGGATGCGCGCCCATCCCAACCGGATCATCGTACATAACGGCGAGATCAACACGATCCGCGGCAACGTAGACAAGATGCTGGCCCGCGAAGAGACCATGGAGACCGAGTATTTCAAGTCTGAGATGCACAAGGTTCTGCCGATTATCAATCAGGAGGGTTCTGATTCGGCAATGCTCGACAACGCCCTGGAATTCATGATGATGAGCGGAATGGATCTGCCGCTGGCGGTTATGGCAATGATACCGGCGCCATGGAGCCATGACAAGTCCATGCCTCAGGAGGTCAAGGATTTCTATCACTACTATTCGACGATGATGGAGCCGTGGGACGGCCCGGCGTCCATCGTGTTCTGCGACGGCGATCTGCTGGGCGCGGTACTGGACCGCAACGGACTGCGGCCGTCCCGCTACTATATCACCGACGACGACCAGGTGATTCTGGCTTCCGAGGTGGGCGCCATTGACATTGCCCAGGAGCATGTCGTTAAGAAGGACCGGCTGCGTCCCGGCCGGATGCTTCTGATCGACACGGTGAAGGGCAAGATCGTTCAGGATGAGGAACTGAAGGAATATTACGCCTCCCGCAATCCTTACGGCCAGTGGCTGGATTCCAATCTGGTGGATATGGCGGATCTGGCGATTCCCAATGTGGCGGTTCCGAAGATGAGCGGCAAGGAGCGGGCGAGACTTCAGAAGACTTACGGCTACACCTATGAACAGTTTAAGACCATGATTCTGCCGATGGCGTTAACCGGCGCGGAACCGGCCTCGGCCATGGGCTGCGACAGCCCGCTGGCGGTGCTTTCGAAAATGCATCAGCCCTTATTTAACTATTTCAAGCAGCTGTTCGCCCAGGTCACCAATCCGCCGATCGACGCGATCCGCGAGGAGATTGTCACTTCGACCACCGTCTATGTGGGTTCCGACGGAAACCTTCTGGATGAGAAGCCGGAGAACTGCAAGATCCTGCAGGTGAACAACCCGATTCTGACCAATACGGATCTGCTGAAGATCAAGCATATGAAGAAGCCGGGCTTTAAGGTGGAAGTGATCCCGATTACGTATTATAAGAATACGTCCTTAGCCAAGGCCATCGACCGGCTTTTCCTGGAGGTGGACCGTGCCCACCGGGACGGGGCCAATATCATCATCCTGTCCGACCGCGACATCGACGAAAACCATGTGCCGATTCCGTCGCTTCTGGCCGTGTCCGCCCTGCAGCAGCATCTGGTGAACACCAAGAAGCGCACGAGCGTCGCGCTGATCCTGGAGAGCGGCGAACCCCGGGAGGTGCACCATTTTGCAACGCTGCTGGGCTACGGCGCCTGCGCGATCAACCCGTATCTGGCCCATGAGACCATCGCTTATCTGATCGAGATCGGGATGCTCAAGAAAGACTACCACGCGGCGGTGGAGGATTATAACTCCGCGGTGCTCCACGGCATTGTGAAGATCGCTTCGAAAATGGGCATTTCCACGATCCAGTCCTACCAGGGGGCGCAGATCTTCGAGGCCATCGGTATCTCGAAGGAGGTTATTGACAAATATTTTACGAACACGGTCAGCCGTGTGGGCGGTATTACGCTGGACGATATCGCGAGGGATGTGGACGTGCTGCATTCGGCGGCTTTCGATCCGCTGGGGCTCGACGTGGATCTGACGCTGGACAGCGTGGGCAGCCATAAGATGCGCTCCGGGCAGGAGGAGCATCTGTACAATCCGCTGACAATCCATCTGCTGCAGGAGGCGGCCCGCACCGGCAGTTACGAGACGTTTAAGGCTTACAGCCATGCCCTGACGGAAGAAGGCCAGATGGTAAACCTTCGAAGCCTGCTGGATTTCAGATTCGACGAGAAGGGCGGCGTTCCCATCGACGAGGTGGAGAGCGTGGATTCCATCGTGAAGCGTTTTAAGACCGGCGCGATGTCCTACGGCTCTATTTCCCAGGAGGCTCATGAGACCCTGGCGATCGCGATGAACCGCATCGGCGGCAAGTCGAACAGCGGCGAGGGCGGCGAGAGTCTGGAACGTCTGGAACCTCAGCCGGATGGCGATAACAAATGTTCCGCGATCAAGCAGGTGGCATCGGGTCGTTTCGGCGTTACCTCCCGCTACCTGGTGAGCGCGAAGGAGATTCAGATCAAAATGGCCCAGGGCGCCAAGCCTGGTGAGGGCGGTCAGCTGCCCGGCGGCAAGGTATATCCGTGGATCGCTAAGACCCGTCATTCCACCACGGGCGTCAGCCTGATCTCCCCGCCGCCGCACCATGACATTTATTCCA
>CANQFR010000081.1 GCA_947599905.1 uncultured Lachnospiraceae bacterium | reverse complement strand
CTGGAGGATCATTACTTCGGAGCGATCCGTGAGCGGATCGGTTCCTATATGAACGAAGTCAATCAGGAGCTGTGGAAGCTGGGCGTTACCGCCAAGACCCAGCACAATGAGGTGGCTCCGGCGCAGCATGAGCTGGCCCCGATCTACGATCAGGCTAACCTGGCTGTGGACCACAACCAGATCGTCATGGAGACGCTTAAGAAGGTGGCCGGCCGCCACGGTCTGACCTGCCTGCTTCACGAGAAGCCCTTCGCCGGTGTTAACGGTTCCGGTAAGCACAACAACTGGTCCCTGACCACCAACGACGGCATCAACATGCTGAACCCCGGCGATACGCCCCATGAGAACATCCAGTTCCTGCTGGTGCTGGGCTGCATCATGAAGGCCATCGACACCCACGCGGATCTGCTGCGCGAGGCGGCCTCCGATGTGGGCAACGACCACCGTCTGGGTGCCAACGAGGCCCCGCCTGCGATCATTTCCATCTTTGTGGGCGAGCAGCTGGAGGACGTGATCAACCAGTTGTGCAGCAACGGTGCGGCAACCCATTCCAAGAGCGGCGGCAAGCTGTCTACCGGCGTCGCCACGCTTCCGGATCTGGATAAGGACGCCACCGACCGCAACCGCACGTCGCCGTTTGCGTTCACCGGCAATAAATTCGAGTTCCGTATGGTGGGTTCTTCCGATTCCATTGCTCCCGCCAACGTGGTGCTGAACACCATTGTGGCCGAGGCGTTCAAGGAAGCGGCCGACGAGCTGGAGAAGGCGGAAGATTTCGATATGGCCGTCCATGACATGATCAAGAAGCTGCTGGCCGACCATCAGCGGATCATTTTCAACGGAAACGGCTACTCCGACGAGTGGATCGCGGAGGCCGAAAAGCGCGGCCTGCCCAACATCCGCTCCATGGTGGACGCGATCCCAAGCCTGATCACCGACAAGGCTGTGAAGCTGTACGAGACCTTCGGCGTGTTCACGAAGGCGGAGTTGGAGTCCCGCGTGGAGGTGGAGTACGAGGCCTACGCCAAGGCCATCAACATCGAGGCACGCACCATGATCGATATGGCCGGCAAGCAGATCATCCCGGCGGTGATCCGGTATACGGCTGCGCTTGCGGATTCCATCAATAAAGTAAAATCGGCCTGCCCGGATGCGGATGTGAGCGTCCAGACCGAGCTTCTGACCGAGACCTCCGATCTGCTGAGCGAGATGAAGGTGGCGCTGTCCGATTTGCAGTCAATCACCGAGGCGAGCCTGGCGATCTCCGACGCCTGCGCCTGCGCCCACGCCTATCATGAGAAGGTGGTTCCGGCTATGGCGGCCCTGCGTGCGCCGGCGGATAAGCTGGAGATGATCGTGGATAAAGAACTGTGGCCGTTCCCGAGCTACGGCGATCTGATCTTCGAGGTGTAAAGATGTCATAACTCTTCAGGGGACAGCGTTTCGGGGGGAAATGCTGTCCCCTGAGGCACGCTAAAACCGCTGTTCATTCAGTGGAGGAGTGTTATATAGAAGCCGCAGGCAGGAGCAGTAGCTTTTGCCTACGGCTTTCTGTAATTATAATAGACATTCCTGAAGCTAAGCGCAAATGTTCCTGTGAAAATAGAATTCGTGGAAACGGAATTTGAACTTACAGTTGAAATTTAGAGCAGTTTGCCGCATAATGGAAACGGCAGCGTTTGCCGAGAGGTATGTGCGGGAAATCAGGCGGCAGCCGCGGATGCTGCATGACCAGCGCAGAATCCATCATTCAGAGAGAAGGAGAACAGGCCTATGGAGAGGGGAACAGACAGGAAGAGATCAGGCAGAAAGCATAGGAGACGATTCGTATGGATAATCGTGGTTCTCCTGATCATTGCGATTGCGGCAGTAATGCTGTCTTATTTGTGGAAAGATAAATCCAGTCGTAAAGGAAGCCAGCCGCATATCGTCACAGAGTCGCAGCTGAAGGAGATCATCAATGTCAGCGAACTTTCGGCGTTCACGGCTGTCTATAACGGAGTCGCCCAGGTGATGAACGAGGAGAAGCCGGAGAAAACGGATTATTACGTATCCTACGAGGCGCGGGTCGATGTGGGGATCGATTTTGGCAAGATCGGGATCGATAAAGATGACGAGGAGAAGATCATCCGGCTGACGATCCCGGAGGTGGATATCACGGATGTCGTGGTGGACATCGCGTCGCTGGATTACATTTTCTTAAATGATAAGGCGAACGCTGTGTCCGTATCCCAGGAGGCCTACAAGGCCTGCGAGGAGGACGTGAAGAAAGAGAGTGCCGGCCAGGAGGCGATCTTCGAGCTGGCGGAGCAGAATGCGGAGAATATCGTCACAGCGCTGGTGCGCCCGGTGGTCGAGCCGCTGGGTTATACTATCGAGATCGAGTAGAGGAGGCGTGGAAATGAAACGAATGACGGCGTTATTACTGGCATTTTCCATGATGATCCTCTGTGCGGCCTGTGGGAAGACGGAGAAAGAGGGGCCGGAGCTTTCCATCGAGCCGCAGGAAGCTCAGATGAAGGCCATCTGCGAGCTGGCTGTGATGGACTGCTATTACCATAATGTGGCAAAATACAAGGAAGAGGACGCGGCAGGCTTCTTGCTCTGGAAGAAGGACAAGCATTTCTGGATCGAATACAGCGGCATTGTGCGGTTTGGCATCGATATGTCGGCTTTAAAGATCGAAACGAACGGCGATGAGATCACGATCACGCTGCCGGAGGCGAAGGTGCTCAGCTGTAAGGTGGATTCCTCTTCCCTGACGGAGGATTCTTACATCGTAGATAAGAATTCGGCAGATATCACGGCGGAGGATGAGAAAGCCGCATTCGCCGAGGCCCAGAAGAAGCTGGAGGAAACTGCCGCGGGCGACAAGGCACTGCTGTCCAAAGCGCAGCAGCGAGCCCGGACGCTTCTGGAAGATTATGTAAATAATATCGGTAACCTTGTCGGTAAGGAGTACCGGATCAACTGGGTTTACATAGATGAGGACAGCAGGCCCGCGGAAGCCGGCGCAGGCGGGGCGCAGGAGGAAACTGCGGACGCGCGGGGAGTTTCGGCGAGTTGAAGCCAGACCTCGGGAAATAAAAAGAGTTTTATCCGGAACAGAAATTTATTCCGGATAATGCAGTCGTTCCTCTGTGAGGTTGTCCATGACTTCGCGGAGGAATTTTTTTGCGCAGTACTGGGCCATCGGCAGGTTCATATCCAGATAGTTGCCGCAGTCGCGTGCGGCCGCGCCGGGGACCGCGCCTTCATAGCCGCTGATGAAGAGGAACATTTCCTCGATGAGCGTCACGATATCTTTCGATTCATAGTCGCCGGCCAGCAGCAGGTAGAAGCCGGTGCGGCAGCCCATGGGGCCGAAATACAGGACTTTGTCTTTCCAGTCCGGTTCATTGCGCAGGAAGGTGGCGCCCAGATGCTCGATGGTGTGGACCTCTGCGGTGTTCATGACCGGCTCAAAGTTAGGTCTGGTCATGCGGATGTCGAAAGTTGTTACGGTAGCTTCTCCGGCCTTGTCCTTGCGGGATACATAGATGCCGGGGAGCAGCGTTAGGTGGTTGATGGTGAAGCTGGTGATCTTTTCCATGGGAGGTCTCCTTTCGTGAAAAGGTGAGATGTTGTTTAAGGGTGCGCGGCAGTAAGTATAGCCGCAGATGTTTCCACTATACACGCCCTTGCGTCGCCGGTCAGCGGGTCGCGGCGGTTATAATCGAACAGAATCGTTTTGCCCAGGTGCAGGAATGTCTCCAGATGGGTCATCCGGCGCAGCTGATTCTTATCATAACCTGCATGATCGGGAAGAAAATGATGCTGCGCGGCTTCATTTTCGTAGAACAGGCGAACGGTCTCCTTATCCGGCAGATGTTCGCCTGCGAAAGAGGGACGGCTCTTCGCGTTCTCGCGGAGATAGTAGTCGTAAGTCAGAAGCTCGCGGAAGACGGCTGTCCGTTCGTTTGACAGAATGTTGTCCGGCTGTTCATCCTGAGGAATATCTGCCTGCCTGCTTTGCTGCAGCTTGTCCGCTTGTCCTGCATTCTGTTGAGCATTATCGGTCTGTTTGCTCTGCCTGAAATCGCCAGCCTGTTTAATTAGCCGCACTTTGCGTGTCGAAAAGATTTCCCTGATAAATTCCAGCAGCAATTCATACCGTGCCGCACGCGCCTGGCTGGCACCGGCGGGGACGTGCCATTGATAATAGTCCGCCAGCGCGCGGTACATTTCGAAGGCAGAAGGAAATTCGCGCTCCAGCTCCGCGATTGTATGGGAGAACTGGCCGCTGTTGTAGTATATTTCCACCATCTCCTCGACGCCCTTTAAGAGGATAACATCGTCGAAGGAGAGCCATCTGGTGGACAGAACCTCGTAGGGAGGTTCGCTTCCGCAGACCAGACCGTAAGCTTCACGCTGCTCGTCCATATAGGAACCCTTCAGAACCTTCAGAAATCCCAGCTGCAGCTGCTGGGGATGCAGCGCGTACACATCGTCGAAGGAGCGCCGGAAACTTTCCAGATCCTCGTAAGGAAGCCCGGCGATCAGATCCAGATGCTGATGGATATTGCCGGCTGCGGCGACGGCGCGTACATTGGCGGACAGCCGGGCGAGATCCATGGTCCGCCGGATTTCGCGGATCGTGACCGGATTCGTGGACTGGACGCCGATCTCCAGCTGGATCAGGCCGGGCCGCATGGAACCGATCAGCGCGATTTCCTCCGGCGTCAGCAGATCAGCGGCGATCTCAAAATGGAAATTCGTGACGCCGTTGTCATTGTCGGTCAGAAACTGCCAGATCTCCATGGCGCGGCGGTGGTCGCAGTTGAAGGTGCGGTCCACGAATTTGACCTGAGGTACGCGGCGGTCGAGGAAGAAGCGCAGCTCCCGCTTCACCATTTCCATATCGCGGAAGCGCAGCTGCCTGTCTACGGATGACAGGCAGTAGCTGCAGGAAAACGGGCATCCGCGGCTGCTCTCATAGTAAATGATCCGGTGGGACAGGTCTTCCGCATCGTTGTATACGAATGGAAGAAGGTTCATGTCCATCGCGGGCCGCCAGGGATTTTCGGTGATTCGGTTTTCACAGACAGACCGGGGCTTTTCAGCAGTCTGACCGCCGGAAGCGGAGCCGGATTTTTCTGCGTCTGAGCCACAGGAAGCGCGCCATGTAATTCCGGGAGTCGCCGCCAGAAGCCGGTCGCGGAGAGCGGGCGCGGCGTGAGGCTCGGCGATGTGCAGCGCTTTTAGAGTCATACCCGCCTTCACCAACTCCGTGAAGGTTTCTTCTCCTTCGCCTTTCATTACGCCTGACACTTCCGGAAGTTCCGCCAGTACTTTCACCGCATCATAAGATACCTCAGGCCCGCCCAGCCAGATGTCTGCCTGTGGAAGTACCTTTTTTAACTCGCGCGCCAGCATCCGGATATATCGGATATTCCAGATATAGCACGAAAAACAGACCATATCCGGCTTGCGGGTGTAAATGTCCCGCAGGATTTGATCCGGCGGCTGGTTGATGGTGTACTCGGCGATATCAATGTGGGGCGAGGCGGCGTCGTCCGCAGCAGTTTCCGTATTGGTCGCGGCTTCCCGCTCCGCGTACATTTTCAGACTTCGCACTGCAAGGTTGGAATGGATGTACTTTGCATTGACGGCAACTAACAGTATTTTCATTGGATTTCGTTACGACGATGGCAACAATATAAAATGGGTTACCGCGCAGGCTGTCTCCGGAAAATGATCCCGCGGTACTTATCAAGCGCCGCCAGCAGCAGATTCCCGATCACGCCGATGGCCAGCACTTCGCCGATACCGACCGTGACCATCATTACGGGGATCAGATCTGTGGAACCGTAGGCGTACCGCAGCACCCAGGGGATGATGATTGTATTCGAAAGGATCGGCGGCACGCAGACCAGCCACTTGTGCCCGCGGATCTTATAGGAGATCACCGCTCCGATGAGGGTCGCCAGCGTCCCGAAGATCACATCCGGCATCGCCGCGCCGAAAAGAAGATTGGACAGCAGGCAGCCGATGGAAACGCCCGGCACCGCCGCCGCGGTAAAGAAGGGAAGCACGCACAGCGCCTCCGACACGCGGAACTGCACCGGCCCGAAGGCGAACGGCGCCACAAGTCCCGTCAGCGCGACATAGATGGCAGCGATCATCGCCGCCTCGGCCATGTAGTACACAGCCCCATTTGTTTGTTTTTTCATGGTACATTCTCCTTTAGTTTTGTTTTAGGTGAGGAAGGTCTCGAACTCACCGGTCCCGGAACCGCGAAATGGCGGAGATCCCTGCCGAATCCGGACGATCTGCGGTTACGGTACGCAGGCTATGATAGCATATTTCAGAGGGAAATACAAGTGCCGCGCGGAAGATGTGTCAAACGTATTTCTGACTTCGACGTCACCGGCATAGATATGAAGGGAGAGAGAACAGAGGCTGCCGGTATGAAGGAATGGTATCGCTGTACAGTGAAAGAGGTGCTTGAAGGCTTAAAAATAGACGGGATTGTGGAAAGCTATCTTGTGCAGGGCCTCTCCGGCGAGCAGGTTCGGAAACGTCAGTCGCAGTACGGCGAGAACCGACTGCGGGAATCCGGCCGCAAGCCGGCCTGGAAGGTATTTTTTGAGCAGTTTCAGGATCTGCTGGTAATGATCCTGATCGGGGCCGCCGTCATCTCCATGCTGACGGACAATGTGGAGAGTACGGTGGTCATTTTTGCTGTCATTTTGATGAACGCTGTGCTGGGGACGGTGCAGCACCAGCGGGCGGAGAAGTCGCTGGAAAGCCTGCGGGCGCTGTCGGCGCCTTCGGCGCGGGTGCTGAGGGATGGGGGTCGGCGGGAGATCCCTTCGGCGGAGGTAGTACCGGGAGATATTCTGTGTCTTGAGGCCGGGGATCTGGTGACAGCGGACGGGCGGATTTTTGACTGTACAGCCCTGAAAGTAAATGAGAGCTCTCTGACCGGGGAGTCGGACGCGGTGGAGAAATCGACAGAACCAGTGGGGAGGAGAGCGGGAGGCGCGCGTCCGGGCGGGAGGCTGCGGACAGAGAGGTCCTGTGAACTGGCGAAGGCTGTGAAGTCAGGCGAAGCCGCGCGAACCTCAGGAACCGGCGAACAGCCGGAAGAAGGCGGCGTTCCCCTTGCCGAGCGCACCTGCATGGTCTATTCCGGCTCACTGGTCACGGCGGGCGTGGGAAGCGTGATCGTAACCGCCACCGGCATGGATACGGAGATCGGCGGTATTGCTTCGCTGATGGATCATGCGAAGGAGAAGCGGACGCCGCTTCAGATCAGCCTGGACCGGTTTTCCAGCCGCCTGGCGGCGGCCATCATGGTCGTGTGCCTGGTCGTATTTTTTCTGGGCATCTACAGGGGGATGTCTCTTCTGGATTCGCTTCTGTTTGCGGTGGCGCTGGCGGTGGCCGCGGTCCCGGAGGCGTTGGGTTCGATTGTTACGATCGTACAGGCCATGGGAACGCAGAAAATGGCGAAGGAGCAGGCGATCATCAAGGACCTGAAAGCGGTGGAGAGCCTGGGCTGCGTGTCGGTGATCTGTACCGATAAGACCGGTACGCTGACGCAGAACCATATGCGCGTGGAGCAGGTGGTGATTGGCGGGAAAATGATTCCGGCGGCAGAGCTTAATCCGGCGGACGAACGGCAGCGATTCTTTCTGGAGGCGTGCGTGCTGGCGAATAATGCGGAGCTGGCGGAGGGAGCGGAGGCAGCAGGGAGAAATTCGGCGGAGAGACCTGATTTGTCTGGGGAAAATATGACGGAGAGACGGGGCGCGGCTGCGCATAAATCCTCAGCCTGGGCAGGGATGGTGGTAAGGGACGCAGCGGGGAGGTCAGAGCCGGAGAGGTCGGCTGCGCCTGCGCAAGGGGTTGGCGACGCAACGGAACTGGCGCTTTTGGAATTGGTACAGTCTTGCGGACTCTCCCCGAAGCAGATCCGCCGCCGGTATCCGCGGATCAGCGAGATACCATTTGATTCCGAACGCAAAATGATGAGCGCGGTGCACCGGTTTGAGGGCAGACGGCTCTTGCTTTGCAAAGGAGCGGCCGATGTGCTGCTTGGGCGGTGCAGCCTGACTTTGTCCGAACGGAAATACTGGCTGGAACAAATGGACGCGTGTTCGGAGCGCGGCTTGCGGGTACTGGGGGTGGCGTACCGGTTTCTGGATGCTGAAAGAACAGAAACCGAAAGGATAAAAGCAGCAGGGATCGAAAGGACATCCGAAAGGGGCTTGGGAAGAAGTACAGAAACAGGCGGCGCCATGGAAAACGGCATGACTTTCCTGGGCATGGCGGCCATGATGGATCCGCCGCGGCCGGAGAGCGCGGAAGCTGTCGCGGACGCGAAGCGGGCCGGAATCCGGACGATTATGATTACTGGCGACCATAAGGTGACGGCGGCGGCAGTCGCGCGTCAGATCGGGATCCTGGGGCCGGAGGTGGCCGGGCGGGCGGAGCTTCCGAAGTCGGGAACGCATAAACGGCCAGCTGAGATTTCTGAGGAAGACAAGTACATGTACGGAAATGCCGGAATTTATAATAGACCCGACAGGAGCGCCGCCCCTTGCGCCGTGACAGGCGCGGAACTGGATGCGATGTCCGACCGGGAACTGTCTGCACGCCTGGATCAGATCAGCGTCTACGCCCGTGTCACGCCCCAGCATAAGCTGCGGATCGTCCGTGCCTGGCAGAATCGCGGATGTATTGTCGCAATGACCGGAGACGGCGTCAATGACGCCCCTGCGCTTAAACAGGCGGATATCGGCGTTGCCATGGGCCGAGGAGGCACAGAGGTTTCCAAGGATGCGGCGGACATGATCCTGGCGGACGACAATTTCGCCACCATCATCAAGGCAGTAGCCAACGGCCGCAATGTCTATCGGAATATTCTGGGAGCCATTCAGTTCCTGCTTTCCGGCAATATGGCCGGGATCCTCTGTATTCTCTATACCACGCTTCTGGCCCTGCCGCTGCCGTTTGCGCCGGTTCATCTTCTGTTCATCAATCTGCTGACGGATTCGCTCCCGGCGCTGGCCATCGGCATGGAGCCGCCGGAAAAAGGTCTTCTGGACGGGCCGCCGAGGGATCCAAAGAGAGGAATCCTGACGGCCGGATTTATCCGCGACGTTCTTTTGCAGGGCGGACTGATCGCGGTGTGTACACTGTGCGCGTATCGGCTCGGATTGTCGGGAACCCTTGCGGGAGATCCCACCATAGTCGGCAGTCTCGCCGCGGCTGGTGATTCTGTCATGGCCAGCACCATGGCCTTCGCGACGCTCACATTAGCGCGCCTGTTCCACGGTTTCAACTGCCGCAGCCGAAGAAGCCTGTTCCGTCTGGGCCTTTTCAGCAATAGTTACACGGTTCTGGCGTTTCTGGCAGGGACGATTCTGCTGGCAGCAGTCCTGCTTGTCCCCGGTATGCAGATCATGTTCGCGGCGGCAGATCTGAGTCAGGAGCAGCTGATCTGCGTCGGCTTTCTCGCGGTGCTTCCGACGCTAGCGATTCAGGGGTGGCGGCTGGCGAAAGGGGTGTGCCGTTGTCTGACGCGGAAGGACAGAAGATTTATTTGACACGATGGGTTTTATCGGGGAAATTCATCTTAAAAATCTTGATAAGATGATAATGAATAAGTATAATTAATATAACAAGATAAAAATGAACGAATACAAGAAAAAGTGGACGAATATTTGAAAAATGACATGTGGGGCGGAAAGCTGAAACAGCAGGTTAGAACTACGGAGGAAAGGAACAGTCCGACAGAGTCAAATAAAGAAGTCGCGAACTGGAAACCGTGAGAAAAGAGCGGCGTATCAGGTGAGGAAACATTTCAGCAAGGATAAAAAGGAGGGCACACCATGGCAAAATACATTATGGCTCTGGACCAGGGAACCACCAGTTCCCGCTGCATTCTGTTCGACAAGTCGGGCAGCATCGTCAGCGTGGCGCAGAAGGAGTTCAGGCAGATTTATCCCCAGCCGGGCTGGGTGGAGCACGATCCGCTTGAGATCTGGTCGTCCCAGATGAGCGTGATGATGGAAGCGGTCAGCAGCGTCGGCGCGGCGATCGCCGATATCGAGGCCATCGGCATCACGAACCAGCGGGAGACTACCATTGTCTGGGACCGGAAGACCGGTCGCCCGATCTACAATGCCATTGTCTGGCAGTGCCGCAGGACTTCGGACCGGATCGAGCGGCTGAAGGCGGACGGCATGGCGGAGAAGGTGCAGGAGATCACCGGCCTGATCCCGGACGCCTATTTCTCCGGAAGCAAGATCGCCTGGATCCTGGACCATGTGCCGGGAGCCAGGGAGCGGGCGGAGAAGGGCGGGCTGGCCTTCGGCACCGTGGACAGCTGGCTGATCTGGAACCTGACCAGGGGACAGGTTCATGTAACGGACTATACCAACGCGTCCCGGACCATGCTGTACGATATCCGGAAGCTTGAGTGGAATCAGGAGATCCTGGAATATTTCGGGATCCCGGCCGCGATGCTGCCGCAGGTGAAGCCGTCCAGCCATATTTTCGGATATACGTCGGAGGAGGTCATGGGCGGCAGGATCCCCATCGCCGGTGTGGCGGGGGATCAGCAGGCCGCGCTGTTCGGCCAGTGCTGCTTTAAGCCCGGAGAGGTGAAAAATACATACGGAACCGGCTGCTTCCTGCTGATGAATACAGGTACGGACGCGGTCCATTCGAAGAATGGCCTGCTGACCACGATTGCGGCCAGTGTCGGCGATCGGGTGGAATACGCGGTGGAGGGAAGTATTTTCGTGGCAGGCGCGTCGATCCAGTGGCTGAGGGACGAGCTTCGGATGCTTAAGACGGCGGCCCAGTCGGAGCAGTACTGCACGGCGGTGGAGGATACGGCGGGAGTCTATGTGGTGCCGGCTTTCGCGGGCCTGGGCGCGCCCTACTGGCAGCAGTACGCCAGAGGCACGATCGTCGGTCTGACCCGCGGCGCGGCCAAGGAGCATTTCATCCGGGCGACGGTGGAGTCTCTGGCCTATCAGGTCAGCGACGTGATCGAGGCCATGGAGAAGGACTCCGGTATCCGCCTGACGAGCCTGAAGGTGGACGGCGGCGCGTCGGCCAATAATTTCCTGATGCAGTTCCAGGCGGATATCCTGGACGC
>CANQFR010000080.1 GCA_947599905.1 uncultured Lachnospiraceae bacterium | reverse complement strand
TCCTTGGCGCGGACGCCGGCGGGCTTCTCCACCAGCACGTTTCTTCCGTGCTCCAGGCAGTAGATGGCGATCTCATGGTGAAGGTAATGGGGTACGGTGGTGATCACCGCGTCCACGTCGTCGGAATCCACCATTTCCTTCCAGTCCCTGTAGAACGGGATCTCAGGGTATTTCTCCCGGCACATCTTCTCCTTCGCCGGGTCGATATCGCAGAGCGCGCCCAGCGCGCAGTGCGGGGGACATTCAGGCGCCGCCATGCCGGGAATCCCGGCCCTGCCGGTCAGAAAGCGCGCGTAGGAGCCTCCCTGTGCGCCGATGCCAATTAGTCCGAAACGAATCTTTTTGTCCATTATTTTTCTCCTTTTATACGATAGACAGCACAATGGGCTGCCGCTCCAGCCGCGGGCCTAATATCAGCCCCTCCGCCTGCGGCAGCCCCTTATCGCTCTGTCATATTATCATTTCCGGTCGATCTTGATCAGCTTCGCGTTCAGGCTCTCCAGGAACCCTTCCGGCATCATGGAACCGGCCATCTCAACCATGGCCTGAGGCGCCATGCCCTTCATCATGTCCCACATGCCTTCGCCCGGCGCCACCTTCATGTTGGTCGCCAGCTTGACCGCCTCGGAGACCACCTTCAAGGCTTCCTCGGACTTGGCGATCTCGCCCATGGGAACCTTCACGTTATACTTGCCCTCCGGGAACTCCATCGGCGCCTTCAGATCCAGGTCGCCCGCCAGCTTAAACCAGTTGGCGACGCCCTCCGCGCGCTCCGTGACCTCCGGAAGCACATAGATCGACGGTTCCTTCTCCACCTTCTCCAGAGTGATGCTGTCCTTTGCCGGTCCCGCTTCTGCCACCAGCGTATTGAAGCCGTCCTTTAAGGCCACTGTAAAGACGAAGACCTTCTCCGCCTGCTGCTCTCCCACTTTCTCGCCGTTCATATACAGCGTGACGGACGGCTGGTTGGAATAGACGCGAACCTCAGTGGTCTCGCCGGCACGCTGCGCGTAGCGGCGGCCGCACAGATGCACCATGGGCTCCGTGGTCCAGTAGGCCTGATAGACGTAGTAGCTGTCCTTCTTCGTCTTCCGGTCCATGGTCACAAGCCCCTTGTTGTTCCGGCCTTTCACGCCGCCCTCGTCGCGAGCCGCGCAGCCGAAATCAAACATGTTCCACACATGGCTCGACCAGATCCAGGGCCTCTCGTCGAATACCTTCGCCATATGCTCATGATACAGCGCCTGATATTCCTCGCTGTAATCCTTGCAGGCCGGGTTCGGACCGTGGTAGGTAACGATGCCCTCACAGCCGTACTCCGACATTCCCAGACAGATATCCGGATGGACCTCATGGAAATGATCCAGCCACGGACCGTTGTCTTCCATCTTGCCGCCGTACCAGCCGAAGTAGTGGTTGTAGCTCTCCACGTCGGTGATATGGTGGAGCGGGCTGTCGATCGGCGTCATGGACACATGGGCGATGGTGGTCAGCCTCGTGGGATCCAGCTCCTTGCAAAGGGCCGCCAGCTCCTTATGGTTCTCCACCAGCTTCTCGGAAATGCCGCCGATCAGGATCTCATTGGACACGCCCCAGAAGCAGATGGACGGATGGTTGTAATTCTGGATGATCAGCTCTTTCATCTGGCTGATGCAGTTTAAATGAGCCGCCGGATCCTTATTGAACACGCTGATAAACGGGATCTCCGCCCATATGATAAAGCCCAGCGCGTCGCAGGCGTCGTAGAAATCCTGGGAATGCTGGTAGTGGGCAAGACGGATCGTGTTGGCGCCCAGCTCCTTGATCATGCAGGCGTCGTTGTAATGATCCTCCGCGGTCAGGGCGTTGCCCTTATACAGCATATCCTGATGGCGGCTCACGCCCCGCAGCGGGGTCTTAACGCCGTTTAGGATGAAGCCCTTCTGGGGATCGCAGGAGAAGCTGCGCACGCCCACCAGGGCGGACACCTCGTCATAAGCCTCGTTGCGCCTCTGCAGCGTCGCCGTCACCTCATAGAGGTACGGATTGTCGATGCCCCACAACGTCACTTCCGGAACGCAGATCGTGACCGCCGCGTCGTCCGCCGGACGCGCCGCAGACGCCACTTCATTGCCGTCCTCGTCATAAATGGAATACAGGACCGTGAAGTTCTCATCCGGGTTCGTCACCCAGGATTTGATCTCGAAGGTCGCCCCGTCCCCGCAGGGCTTCGGCGTCACCTGGATGCCCGGGCCGCCGTAATAGTCCAGGTCAAAATGGGTGTTCGGCACGCTGATCAGGTTCACGCCCCGGTACAGGCCGCCGTAGAACGTAAAGTCCGCCGACTGGGGATAGACGCTGTCCTTGTACTCGTTGCTGCAGGCCACAGCCAGCAGGTTCTCCCCCTCTGCCTTGCACAGATCGGTAATGTCGGCGCGAAACGCGGAGTAGCCGCCTTCATGGTAAATGACCTTGGTGCCGTTGACATAGACCGTGGCCTGCTGTCCCGCCGCCAGGATCTCCACGTAGACGCGTCCGCCGGCCAGGGGCTGCACGGGCGTCTCAAACTGCTTCGCGTACCAATACGTCCCCCGGGCATAACCGCCGTTGCCGTCATGGCCGTCGATGGCGTTCCAGGTATGGGGCAGATCTACCTTCTGCCAGTCCTGCGGAAAGCTTTCCGGCAGTCCCGCGTCTTCCTGAATGAAACGCCAGTCTTCGTTGATGTTGATCACATTGCGCATATGTATCCTCCTCTCTATTCTCCCAGATTTTTCAAAAATGCTTCCACCTTCCGCTGCTGGTACTCTCCGCCGTAGCTTCCGTCAAGAAGCTTCGGGACCGCCGCGGATACGAATTCCTCCCAGCTCTCCTTCTCATGGCGAACCAGGATCGGATAATAGTTCACCCCGTTCTTCGCCGCCGCGTCCTTATCGCCGGGCGCGTCGCCGGTCATCAGAACCTTCGTCCTGTCGTAGCCTTTCTTCAGAAGCTCCTGGATGCAGAATGCCTTGCTTCCCACGTTCTGCGACATCAATATGTCCACGTACTGACTCAGGCCGTAGAGATCCCATTCCTCCTCCACCGCCTGCTGGTTGGCCGATGACACGATGGCGATGTCCGCGTATTCGTGAGCATACGCCAGGGCCTCCTTCACGCCCTCAAAGGGCTTCTTTTCCTCAAAGGGCAGGGCGTTGATCGCTGCGTTGACCTTCTCCGACCAGGAAAGGGCCTTCTTAAGAATCACGCTGTCATTCCCTTCTATGGCTTTCTTAAGGGCGCCGTTGGAGAGCTCCGGGCTATTGGCCGCCCAGTCCGCCAGCACGCCGATATCCTCGATCCGCGTGTACTTCTGATCGATCTCGCCCAGAACCTGGGCCAGTCCCTTGAAACGGTTGATCCCGCGCGTCATGGTATAGAGGTTCACGTCGTTCCACCTCGCCAGGATGGGCTCCTTCCACCGGGAAAGCCCCCATTCCTCCACCATGCACGGTCCGAAGCAGCGGAAATGCTTGATGTCCATCGTATCCATCGCGCAGCCGTCGGAATCAACGCAGATCAGATACTCCTTACTCTTTGCAAAATGTTCCAAATCCATACAATATTCACCTCTTATTCACTAATTTATTTATGCAATTATACTAAAAATCATAGCATAGAAATAGGCTTCTCCGTTAGTAAATTATTTTTCTCTTTTCGTATAGTTTTTCGATTGCTTTTTTTTCGTGTATGAGTGATAATAGAAAGAGACTTCATCTTATGCTATAGGAAATACAAGGGAGGTTACATAAGATGCAGCATGAAGCCGAGTTGCTTTTTTTCAGGGAAATTCTTAAGAATTCACATATTCCATGCTATATCGTCAACATGGCCGACGCCTCGTCCGTCGAAGCGTATGACTTTGGTCTGCGCCGCCTTATCGCTCCACAGCTTGATTACCGGCAGGAATTCCGCAGGGCTGTCCGGCAATGTGAACCCGGCGTTATCTACCGCATCCGGGATCCTTTCCTGTGCCGCTACTACTTAAGCCGCATCCCGGGTCCGGGAAACTTCTTCGTTCTCGTTGGACCATACACAGAAGCCGAAGTCACGTCTCAGGATATGATGAATATTGCTGAAAGATACGGCCTGCGTCATTTCCTGACCAGCAGATTTGAAAAGATATTCCGAGTCATTCCCATCGTGGAGGACGGAACGGGTCTGCTGGTGCTTGTAAATTCCCTGGGGCAGCTGCTGTGGGGCGGGATGAAGCAGTTCTCGCTTCAGGATGTGTACGACGACTGCGTCCCTACCACAGAGCCAATGGCTATGCGGCCGGAGAACAAGGAAACGGAGGACGCCTTCCTGTCCATGAAAGCGCTGGAAAAGCAATATGAATCCGAGAACGCCCTTCTGCGCGCAGTGGCCCGCGGGGATACCCATACAGCCGAGATGCTCCTGGGAGCATTTCCCCGCGCCTATGTGGAGCGCCGCTCCGTAGATACCCTTCGGGACTGCAAGAATTATGCCATCATCACCAATACACTTCTTCGGAAAGCGGCAGAGCAAGGCCATGTCCATCCGCTTCATATCGACAGTCTTTCCTCCCGGTTCGCCTGTTCGATTGAGAACGCCAATTCCAAAGAAGACATCTACCGGCTGATGCGCGACATGGCACACAAATACTGTCTGCTGGTCAAAAACTATTCCATGCAGGGATATTCCCCCCTTGTGCGTGACGTCCTGGTGCGGATCGGTTCCGATCTGACCGCCGATCTGAGCCTGAAGACCCAGGCCGCGTACCTTCATGTCAGCGCCAGCTATCTGTCCACTGTGTTTAAGAAGGAAACCGGCTCCTCACTGACCGAATTTGTGAACCGAAAGCGGGTGGAATACGGAATCTTCCTCTTAAACTCCACGAACCTGCAGATTCAGACCATCGCACAGCACTGCGGGATACCTGACCTGAATTACTATTCTAAAACTTTCAAAAAATATACCGGTCTTACTCCGACCGAATACCGGAACCGGATCGTCTCCGGCTCCGCCGCCGACATGGACAGGATCCCATCCCCTCCGCTGCCGGCGGCGGATGAATTACGCGCAGAAGCGTGATTCAGAGATCCCGTTATTTCGGAATCCCATTCAGCGCCTGATTCAGTTGTTTTGCCTCTTCCTCCGGACAGTCCGGATAAAGATAACTGATAAATTTCTCCAGGGAGAACGTATCAGGTCCTGTCCGCATCTTCTCTCCCAGTTTCGGAAGAATAGAATTTATCGCTTCCATCGCCTCCGGGCAGGCCATAAGGTCGCCCACCTTGTCGCGCAGGGAATAAGCGTTGTTCGGGAACATACGCGCCTCCTCGTCCGCATCGACGAACCAGTCGCGCACATGCAGGCCGGGGCTGTTGTCAACATAAACATAACTGGTCTCCGGCTCTGCCACACGGGTAAACACGGCGGTGTCCGTCAGTTCTCCCGCTAAAGCTGTCACCACGTTATCGCCCATCTCCAGCGGAACCGACGCAAACCGCGCCGTACCGTTTACCGTCTCCTCTACCCAGACATGTCCGGCCGCCTCCAGCCTGACGCTGGGCTGGTTGGTATATACCTTAACCGTCATGGTTTCTGATGCGCGCTTTGCGAAGCGTTTCTCCGCGATCTGCACAAACGGTTCCTTCGACCAGATTGCTTTATAGTAATAGAAACTGTCTTTGCGTGTGGCGCGGTCGTGAGTGACAAGGCCCTTCAGATTGCGGAACTGGATATTGGCCGCACGGCGGATGGGACTGACAAAGTCGAACATATTCCAGACGAAGCTTCCCCATACGAAATCGCGCTCGGCCATATACGGATAGATCGTCTCGTGGTACAGAGCCTGATATTCCTCCGTATAATCATTGACCTTGGGCGTCTCGCTGTGGAAAGCGATATTGGTATCCACCCCATACTCCGAGATGCCGAGGGGCATGGCCGGATGAGCGGCGTGGAACGCATCCAGGAACGCGGCGTGATCCGGCATAACGCCGTAATACCAGCCGTAATAAATATTATAGCAGGTGACGTCCGTTACCTCGTTAAACGGACTGCTTATCTCCACGGAATTCGGATTGGCGCTGGTCGTAAACCGGCTGGGATCCAGCTTATGAACGTGATCGTTGAGGATATGCAGCCGTTCCGTCATATAGGGCTTCTCGCCCATAAGGCCGATCTCATTCTGGAT
Source organism: uncultured Lachnospiraceae bacterium (assembly GCA_947599905.1). GTDB lineage: Bacteria > Bacillota > Clostridia > Lachnospirales > Lachnospiraceae > UBA3402. The sequence goes on along the minus strand of CANQFR010000080.1, from coordinate 5,358 downwards.
GCCCCAGAAGCAAATGCTGGGATGATGCAAATTCTGCAGGATCATCTCCGTCAGCTGCTGTTTGGCATTGTCCAAAAGTTCCATGGTCTCATTCATCATCAGCATCGGGATCTCCGCCCATACCACAAGGCCCCTGCGGTCACAGAGATCATAGACCTGCTGCGGATGCGGATAATGCGACAGACGCACGGCGTTCGCGCCCATCTCCTCGATCAGACTGATATCCTGTTCCCAATGCTTCTGTCCCGCTGCGCAGAATACGCCGGCCGTATCCTGATGCTTGGCCACGCCGCGCAGCTTCAGGTGCTCTCCGTTAAGGAAAAATCCCTTGTCCGGATCCACCGAGGCAGAACGGAAGCCCACAGTCATGGCGACAGAGTCCACCGTCTCGCCGCCTGCCAGAAGCTCTGCCGTGACCGTATAAAGATACGGATCTGCCTGTCCATTCCACAGATGGGGTTTTGCCACCGTCATGAGATCCTCACCCTGAGCCACTGTCCGCCCCTCTGCGTCGGTAAGGGTACAGCGCACCTGCGCCGGCCCGCCGCAGATATGAGCCTCAGCGCTTACAGTTCCGCTTCCGTCTTCCTGCAGCTGCGTACGCAGCAGCACGCCCTCGCTTCCGTGATAGAGCATGTCAAAATGAACCGGACCGGTCAGCACCAGTTCAACATCGCGGTAAATGCCGCCAAAAGTCGCGAAATCGCCCATCAGCGGACTTACTGTTTCTCCCGTTTCGTTATTGACCAGTACGGTCAGCAGGTTCTCACCAGCGCGCAGGGCGTCCGTCAGTTCAACCGCAAACCGGGTATACCCGCCTTTGTGACCGCCGATATGCTGCCCGTTGAGATAGATCTCGCAGACCTTATCGACGCCGGCAAAACGAAGAAAGACCTTCTGATCCGGCTCAGGCGTCAGTGAAAAAGATTTCTGATAGACAGCGTCGCCCTGATAATAATCGCCGTCGGCATACCAGGTATGGGGCAGCGTGACGATCTCGCCGTCTAAAGCGGCGGCAGGATCCGCGGCTTTCTGCGGACACTTTGCAAAACGCCAGCCCTCATTCCAGGAGATAACATTTCTCATGATCGTACCAACTCCTTTCGTTATCAATAGCAGCCTTACATGCGCTGTCGGCAGTGTGCGGAAGGAAAACCGGCGGCACGCCCCTGTCAGCGCATGGTGATATATCCGTTCTCATCCGCCTTGATCGGAAACACTTCCATAAAATCCGTCACCATCAGCACCGCGGGCACGCCTGTCCAGAAAAACGCCGTGCTCAGCGCAGCCAGGATATAGCGTCCCTGATACCAGCGATGGCCGCCGAAAAATCCGGTGAACAGCATCAGCCACAGATACGTCTTCTTCTTAAACGTGTGAGGTTTCTTATGGCGGTTAATAAACTGATTCACCTTCCAGACATAGCGCCATATGCCGTAGGTAGTTTCCTCCACTCCCGCGGCGTGTTCGGCGGCCTGCCGCTCAAAATCCAGATCGATCAGGGTCTTCTCCGCGCCCTTCCCGCTTTCCGGCCGGGTCATGACCGGCGCGGCAGTCTCCTGTTTTTTTCTGCTGTGTTTACCCTTGGACATATTGAGAATCCCTCCATCATCGCCGCGGACGGCACGAAATATCAAGTCAGAACAGGGGTGCTGCCTGTGTTCATCATTCTGACTCGTTTGCAGCACCCCCGAACATACATTATGTATAAAACAGTCTCAAATATTACCTTGCGCCGGCCTCAGCCTTGATGCGGACGATCTCGTCCTGGATCTCAGCCATCTTTTCCTTGGTCAGCGGATAGAACTTCATCGCTACAACATTCAGGATCCAGCCGATCATAGGCATGCCCAGGAAGCAGATAAGCGTACAGACCAGAATACCTGTGCTATACGGATCCGATTCGGTCGGCAGCGTGCTGGTGTAGCCGATAAAGGAATAGATGACGGCTACCAATGTGGCCGCAAGAGAAGAGATCAGCTTGTCGACAAAGCTGAACAGGGTTCCCATCAGTCCGGGCACATAGCGGTGAGAACGGTAAACCTCATAGTCCGCGCAGTCGGCAGTCATCGGAACAACGATATTGCCGCTCATCTGGGAGAAGGACTTCATCACGATGTAAAGCAGCATGTAAAGCAGTCCCAGGAAAGTCCAGTTGGACGGCTTGACCAGGTTCGCATAGGTGGAGAAATTGGTCAGACTGAACGTCGGCCAGGAAATGTTCCCTCCGTGTGCGAAGCAGATCAGGATTCCAAGCGCAATGGCGGAGAGGATAGAACCCCATGTACCGACGAGCAGACACATCTTCTGACCCATCTTACGGGCGATGGAACCGATCAGGAAAATACCGATGATGCAGATCGGGACTCCGGTGATGGCGGAAACGGAACCGTTCAGGGCGTAGTTTCCGAAAATGATTCCGTACAGGGCCATCGTAACGGCAGCGGCGCTCGTGCAGCTCATCGCCAGCTTATCGGAAGAAGCGGCGACAACCAGCATCTGAATGCCGCGGTTGTGGGCCAGAACGTCCGCGTAGTCCTTAAAGGAGATCCGCCCTACCTTGCCGGTACCGAAGTACTTGACATTATCCTTGCGCCGCAGGCCGATGATCGCGCAGCATGCGAAAACAGCGGCCAGAATACCGATAATGAGCTGGGCCTCATGCCACAGTGCTGGATTGTAGAAGCCGTTGATGGTCTGCACGCCGTCGGCGCCGGTGACCACCACATTGGCAAGCGACGGATTCTGGGCCAGAAGCTTGTTGAAAACATCCCCTGAAGCGCTTGTCACGGTATATTTGGGCAGCAGCGTGGAGGACAGGAATACCGGCCAGAACACGCTCATCAGCAGCACGTTATAGGTAGCGTCGAACATCGTGAAAATGGGGCGCTGTTCCGGGTCGTTGGTCAGACAGGTCTGAGCGCTCTTCGTAACGACGCACTGGAATGTGTAGCCGACAATATAAATGCAGTAAATGATGATGAACGCCACGAAACGGATCCCGCCGGGCATCATCGGGATAAAGTGGAACATGGCGAACGTCATCGTAAACAAGATGATCTGCCCCAATACAATAAAGGGCCGGTTTTTACCGAACTTGGTATTGGTATTGTCCACCAGCATGCCAACGAACGGATCGGTAACGCCGTCCCAGACACGCATGATGGTTACGATAGAGCCGGCCAGCACGGCGCCGATTCCGACGATACCTACCAGGAAATAGGAGATGGAGCCCACAAGCATCATATAAGCGTTGGTAGATGTGTTGTTCAGGGCATAGAAACCAATCTCCCACAATTTGGCGCGATGAACGCCGTTCTCTTCTAGCGGTTTCTTAGACATAATCGTATTCTCCTTTTTGATTTGACAGAATTTGAATCCTACTTCTCAGCATCCAGCTTATCCAGCATATCCCACACGCCAAGCATATACATGATGCCCAGGGCCCGGTCGTAGAGACCGTAGCCGGGGCGTACATTGCCCGGCTTCTCGTCCCACAGGTGACGGCCGTGATCCGGGCGGATATAGCCCTCGTAGCCGCAGTCGTGGTAGGCCTTTAAGATATCCAGGATGCCGGTGTCGCCGTCGCAGTCCCTGTGGCTGGCCTCGCTGAAGTCGCCGTTCGGGAAATGCTTTACGTTGCGGATGTGTGCGAAGGCGATCCGGTCGCAGTGCTTCCGTACGATCTCAGCCACGTTGTTGTCCGGATTCGCGTTTAAGGATCCGCTGCACAGCGTCAGGCAGTTGTAGGGATCGTCCACCATGGCAAGGAACCGGTCGATGGACTCCGCGTCCACCAGAAGGCGGGGCAGGCCAAAGATATCCCACGGCGGATCGTCCATGTGAACCGCCATCTTGATATCGCACTCATGGCAGGTCGGCATGATGGCTTCCAGGAAATATTTGAAATTCTCCCAGAGCTTCTCCTTGGTCACGGGCGCGTATGCCTTGAACAGCTCATCCAGCTTCGCCATGCGCTCCGGCTCCCAGCCGGGGAACGTCATGTTGTACTTCTCGGTGAAGGACATGATGTACTCGGCCATGGCGTTGTAATCGTCCTGGATCATATCCTTCTGGTAGAACAGCGCTGTGGAACCGTCCCCCACCGGATGGAACAGGTCGGACCTGGTCCAGTCGAAGATCGGCATGAAGTTGTAGCAGATCACTTTGACACCGAAGGGAGCCAGGTTGCGGATCGTCTGCTTGTAGTTCTCGATATACTGGTCACGGGTCGGAAGACCGATCTTGATGTCGTCATGGACATTCACGGACTCGACCACGTCCATATTGAAACCATAAGCCTCGATCTGCTTCTGCACCTGCGCGATCTCCTCCGGCTCCCAGACCTCGCCGGGGAGCTTGCTGTGAAGCGCCCAGACGATCGTGGATACGCCGGGGATTTGCTTGATGTCGGCCAGGGTGATCTTGTCGTTGCCCTCGCCGTACCAGCGCCAGCCCATCTGCATTGGCATTGTTTGTACCTCCTTCTTCTCTTTTTATCACATTCGGCTGCATACGCTTCTGCCTTTCCCAAACCGCGCAGCCGTATGTTTTGATTTATACTCCCGAATACGCGGAGAATCCGCCGTCCACCGGGATTACGACGCCGTTGACGAAGCCGGCCGCCTCATTATTCAGCAGATACAGAAGCGTACCGTTCAGCTCCTCCGCCTCGCCGAAGCGTCCCATCGGCGTGGCCGCCAGAATCTTCTTCGTCCTTGCGGTCGGCGTTCCGTCCTCATTGAACAGCAGCGCGCGGTTCTGGTTCGTCACAAAGAAACCGGGAGCCATGGCGTTCACACGGATGCCAACCTTGGAGAAATGCACCGCCAGCCACTGGGTGAAGTTGCTGACCGCCGCCTTGGCGCCGCTGTAGGCCGGAATCTTGGTCAGAGGCGTGAAAGCATTCATGGACGACACGTTCAGGATATTGCAGCCCTCGCGCCCGATCATGTCTTTGGCGAAGACCTGGGTCGGAAGCAGGGTGCCGATGAAATTCAGGTTGAACACGAACTGGACGCCGCTCTGGTCCAGATCGAAGAAGGACACGGTGTCCGCCTCGAGGTCGCCGATCTCGAAATACTCCTTCTGGGTCTGCGCCCTGGGGTTATTGCCTCCGGCTCCGTTGACCAGGATGTCGCAGGGCCCCAGCTCCGCGAGCACCTTCTCGTGGGTCTCTTCCAGACTCGGCTTCTCCAGCACATTGGTCTTATAGGCTTTCGCCACATGACCGGCCGCCACGATGCCGTCGGCTACCTTCTTCGCCGCCTCTTCATTCAGATCCAGCACCGCTACCTTCGCGCCGGCTTCCGCCAGCGTCGCCGCGAACATTCCGCACAGGACGCCGCCTGCCCCCGT
>CANQFR010000079.1 GCA_947599905.1 uncultured Lachnospiraceae bacterium | reverse complement strand
GTGAAGCTCTCGGGGCTGTCGTAGCCCGCGTCGAGCGCCGCGTCCAGCACCCGGGCGGACGTCCGCACGAGCTCCAGCGCCGCAAGGTACAGCCTGCGCCCGCGGATGTATTCGCCGACGCTGTACCCGGAGATCGCGGTGAATTCCCGCGAGAAGTAAAACGGCGAAAGGTGTACCGCCCGCGCCGCGTCCGCTGCGGTGATGTCCTCCGTGAGGTGCGCCTCGATGTATTCCACCGCCCGGCGCACCGTGTCCAGTCTGTCCATCGCCCGATCCCTCCCCTGATGTGTTTTGCATGGCCCGGTCGGCCGTCCCGGTTCTGCTGCAGCCAGCATACCACGGCCCCGTCGTTTTGTCCTGTCCTTTTTTGCTCAATTTCTACAAGATAAAGCACCCGTCTCCGATACGGCTGACACGTTCCAGCCGCCGAAAACGGGCGTTTGGTCTTATATCCTGAATTTCAAATTACCGCCGATGTCGTTGTTATGGCATGTGCGATGTTATCGTTGAACGAGAAAGAAGAGAACAGCCATACCCGGATGGCATGAGCGATCCGAACCTGTCAGGTGAAACTATTATCCATATATTTTAACCCCATCCTTAAGAATTTCCTTAGTTAATTCCAGATTATTCTTTAGCTGGTCAATGTCCAGGACATCTGCTCTTTTGTGGAGCGAACGCCGCAGTTCTTCGACTAATTCATAAAACTTTAATCCTTTTATATTCGCTGAAATAAGAAGATCCACGTCGCTTGCGGGTGTCGCTACTTCTTTCGCATAGGAACCAAAGAGATAGCAAAAACTGACTTCGCGATTTTCGAATATCGCGGCGCATTTCCTTTTTATTTCATCTGTGCTGATTACGCCGTGATCTTCATCGACAGGATTGAAGGCGGTCAGTTTATCGACAATGTAATGATATTTTAGAGTATCTGCTTTCGAGATATCGTTCTCATATGACTTATAGGAGCGTATGGAAATACCGGCAAGAGCGGCGGCCTGCTGCTGCGTTAATCCTTTTTCATTTCTGAGATTCTTCAAAGTTCCCATATTTGCACCTCCGCGTTCAGTATAGTGCAAATCTTGCACTTTGTCAATTTCAAAAGTGCAAGATTTGCACTATGCGATATATGTAAGGTGCAAATCACGGTATCGTTTTCTTGCCTACTCCGCAATCGACGTTCCGGCCTTCCCCGCGAGTCCCAGCACAGCCTTCTCCGGCGAGGTGATGACGGCGCGGCGGCCTTTGCCGCTCTGGATGAAATCGACGCTGGCGACGACCTTCGGCAGCATGGAGGCGAACTCGAACTGGCCCTGGGCGATGTAATCGCGGGCTTCGTCCAGGTTCATCGTATGGATGGGATGCTCATCGGGCTGACCGTAGTTGAGCGTCACATTGTCCACGGCGGTCAGAATCATCAGGACGTCGGCGTCGACTTCGCGGGCCAGAAGGCCGGCGGCCAGGTCTTTCTCAATGACGGCGCTGGCGCCCTTTAAGGAATGGCCCTGAACCATGACCGGGATGCCGCCGCCTCCGCAGGCGATGACAATCTGACCGGCGTCGAGAAGGGCGCGGATCGCGTCGATCTCCACGATGGCGACCGGATTCGGCGCGGCTACCATGCGCTGGAAGCCCTTGCCGGGGATCTCTCGGACGAAATTGCCCCTGGCTTCTTCGGCGGCGGCTTCCTCCGCCGTCAGGATGCGGCCGATAGACTTGGCCGGCGTGTGGCTGGCTTCGTCATAGGGGTCTACGGTAACCTGGGTCAATATCGTGGATGCCGGTTTATAGATGCCGCGGCCCAGAAGGGCGGCGCGGATCGCGTTCTGAAGGTCGTAGCCGATGTAGCCCTGGCTCATGGCGGAGCAGACGGACATAGGTGCGGGGGTGTAGCCTTCGTGCTGCTTCCCGAATTCATTCATCGCGGTGTGGATCATGCCGACCTGGGGGGCGTTGGAATGAACGACCGCCACCTGCCATCCGTCCTGGACGAAATCGGCGATGATTCGGGACATATGCTGGGCGGCCTCCTTCTGCTCCGGCAGATTCGTGCCCAGGGCCTTATGGCCTAAAGCCATGACAATGCGTTTCTTCGGCATATGTGATACCTCTCTTTCTTTGATTGGCTGTATTCATTTCAGGGAAAACCCGCGGAGCGCCGGCGCCTTCTGTAATAGTATCAGAGTAGGATCCGGTGCCGCTCTGTCCGTATTTTCAGGAGGGATGCAGGCGGCACGCCCTCTGTATATTCCGGATAACACAGAAATATTTCAAGCGGTTAAAATCAGTATAAACTTAATGCAGAAAAAAAGCAACTAATAAGTGAAATATGGGAGGGATTGTGGTATACTTTAATCGGTATGGAAAATTGCGGCATATCGAAAACGTATGCCGGAAGGAGAAACGCAGTGACATCCCGGGGCGGGAGGTAAGGGCGGCCTTTCACGACAGGTGGTAAGGGACAGCCGGTAAGAAGACGGACGAGGGGGCTGGAAGATGAAGCTGGTGTGGCAGATTATTTATCCGATCGCCGTGTATGAGATCCTGACGGCGGGGATCTTTCTGCTGTTTCCGGATATGCAGGCGCTCCCGGCCCAGGGGATTTCAGCGGCAGCGGCGCTGGTGATCCTGGGAGTCATCTACGCGCGCGGAACGGCGGACGGAAGATTCTATCCGGGATGGCCGGTACGGCGGCTGGCTGCCGGCAGGCCGGATAGCCGTATGGCGGCATTGTCTGAGAAGCTGACGGACGGAATCAATGCGGCGCTCGAAAGGCTGACAGGCGGTAAGACAGCCGCAGTCCGATTGTCCGGCAGCACGGCGGCGGGGACAGCGATGCCTGCGCAGCAGGACGACCTCAACCGCTTTCTTATCCCCCGGTCCCCGTATGCGCGCCTTTTCCAGTGCGTCTGCATCGGCAGCGTATCCTGCTTCCTATTTAATAACCTGATCGCTATCAGCGGTTTACAGCAGGTGTTTACAGGTTACCAGGATAATCTGGTGCGGATCTATGCGCCTCCGCTGTGGCAGCAGATCGCACTTGCGGGAGTTTTGATCCCGGCGGCGGAAGAGCTGGTCTTCCGCGGGATGATTTACGGCACATTGCGGCCGCGGTTCTCGTTCCCGGCTGCGATGATCGTGTCGGCATCCATTTTCGGCCTCTACCACGGAAGCGTGGTTCAGGGGATTTACGGAATCTGCATGGGGCTGGTCCTTGCAGAGAGTTATGAACATCGAGGGGGATTCTGGGCCGCGGTGACCGTCCATGCGGCGGCCAACCTGACGGCAGTTTTCGCAGAACATTTTGCATAATTGGAGGGACAAGACTTGAAACTGTTATCGATTGCGGTACCCTGTTACAACTCGGCGGCTTATATGGGCAAATGTATCGAATCGCTGCTCGCGGGCGGCGACGAGGTCGAAATCCTGATCGTGGACGACGGTTCCGTGAAGGACAATACGGCGCAGATCGCCGATGAATACGAGAAGAACTATCCCGGTATCTGCCGGGCCATCCATCAGGAGAACGGCGGTCACGGCGAGGCGGTGAACACCGGGCTTAAAAATGCTTCCGGCGTGTATTTTAAGGTGGTGGACAGCGACGATCATGTGGACGAGGACGCCTACCGGGCGATTCTGGATACGCTGCGCCGCTATGTCTACGGCAGCCAGACTCTGGATATGCTGATCAGCAATTTCGTCTATGACAAGCAGGGGGCGGCCCACAAGAAGGTCATGAATTACCGGACGGCCCTGCCGAAGGATCAGCTGTTTACCTGGAAGGACGTGAAGGTATTTATCCTCGGGCAGTATATCCTGATGCACTCGGTGATCTACCGGACCCAGCTTCTCAGGGACTGCGGACTGGAGCTGCCGAAGCACACCTTTTATGTGGACAATATTTTCGTCTATCAGCCGCTGCCCCATGTGAAGACCATGTACTATCTGGACGTGAATTTCTACCGCTACTATATCGGGCGCGAGGACCAGTCGGTCAATGAGCAGATCATGATCGGCCGCATCGACCAGCAGCTGAAGGTGACGAAGCTGATGCTGGATTACTACGATATGGGGAAGATCCCCAACCGGAAGCTGCGGCATTATATGGTCCGTTATCTGGAGATCATGATGGTCATTTCCTCGATTCTGGCGATCCGCTCCGGCACTGAGGAGAATCTGGCGAAGAAGAAGGAACTGTGGCAGTATCTGAAGAAGAAAAGCTTCCCGCTGTGGCTGCGGCTGCGGTTCGGCTTCCTGGGACAGGGCATGAATTTGCCGGGCAAGGGCGGAAGGAAGATCTCCGAGGCAGGATATAAGATCAGCCAGAAGTTCTTTGGATTTAACTGAGGCGATGGTTGCTTTTTCCGTTCTTTTCCTGTATAATGAATTGCCAATCACGAAGACAACAGCACATATAGAAGGAGAATTTGACTGTGAGGAAAATCATTGATCTGATCGCTGAGCAGATGCGGGCGGCGTTTGAAAGCTGCGGATACGCTGCGGACTATGGAAGGGTGACGCTTTCCAACCGGCCGGATCTGTGTGAATACCAGTGCAACGGCGCCATGGCGGCGGCGAAAGCGTACCACAAGAAGCCCATCGAGATTGCAAATGAAGTTGTGGCGGCGCTGAAGGGGCAGACGCCGTGCGGAGAGACGGCCGAAAATGCGGCCGGAAGCGGTGCAGCCGGGGTCTGTGCAAACTGCGCGGCCGGGATCAGCAGTTCGGACGCCGAGACGGCGATGCCGGCCATGTTCGAATCCGTCGAGGCCGTGATGCCGGGCTTCATCAATCTGAAGCTCAGCGGCGAATATCTGGCCGCCTATCTGGACGGTATGCGCGGAGAGGACAAGCTGGGCGTGGAGGAGACCGGCGGCGGTAAGACTATCATCGTGGATTACGGCGGGGCCAATGTAGCCAAGCCCCTGCATGTGGGACATCTGCGTACTGCCATCATCGGCGAATGCATCAAGCGGATGGGAAATTACCTGGGTTATCATATGATCGGCGACGTTCATCTGGGCGACTGGGGCCTGCAGATGGGCCTGATCATCGAGGAGCTGCGTGACAGGAAGCCGGAGCTGCCGTATTTTGATGAGACATTTACGGGGGAATACCCGCAGGAGGCGCCCTTTACGATCAGCGAGCTGGAGCAGATCTATCCGGCTGCCAGCGCCAGGTCAAAGGAAGATGAGGCATTTAAGACCAGGGCGCAGGAGGCCACGTTTAAGCTGCAGAACGGATATGCGCCTTTTACGGCAATCTGGCGCCATATCATGAATGTGTCTCTGGCGGACCTGAAGAAGAATTACGCCAATCTGAACGTGACCTTCGACCTGTGGAAGGGCGAGAGCGACGCCCAGCCGTATATCCCGGGGCTGATTGAGGATCTGCAGAAGCGGGGGCTGGCCTATGAGAGCGAGGGCGCTCTGGTAGTGGATATCGCGCTGCCGGATGATCCGAAGGAGCTTCCGCCCTGCATCATCCGCAAGTCCGACGGCGCGGCGCTCTATGCGACCTCTGATCTGGGGACGATTATCGAGAGAGAGCGGGACTATGCGCCGGAGGAATATATTTATATTACGGATAAGCGCCAGGAGCTGCATTTCATCCAGGTCTTCCGCGTGGCGAAGAAAGCCGGTTATGTGAAGCCGGAGACGAAGATGACCCATATGATGTGCGGCACGATGAACGGCAAGGACGGAAAGCCCTTCAAGACCCGCGCCGGCGGCGTCATGCGGCTGGAGAACCTGATCCGTGAGATCGGCGAGGCGGTCTACGACCGGATCATGGAGAACCGGACCATGGATGAAGAAGAGGCCCGGAAGGCCTCGCAGATCATCGGTCTGGCTGCGCTGAAATACGGCGACCTTTCCAACCAGGTGTCGAAGGATTACGTGTTCGACATCGACCGGTTCACGTCGTTTGAGGGCAACACGGGGCCGTATATTCTGTATACGATCGTCCGGATCAAGTCGATTCTCGCAAAGTATGAGGAAAGTCTGGCAGCAGGACAGCCGCAGATGGATACGGCTTCTGCCGGCAAGGCAGCACAGACGTATCCGTCCGGGAACATGCGTCCGGCTGGGTCTGCGGAGGAGAAGTCCTTGATGCTTAAGCTTGCCGCGTACAATGACGTGGCAGAGACCGCCTTCGCAGAAAAGGCCCCCCACAAGCTGTGCCAGTTTATTTACGAACTGTCCGACGCCTTCGGAAGCTTCTATAATACAACGATGATCCTGAAGGAAGAGGACGAGGAGAAAAAGGCCGCCTATATCCGCCTGATCTGTCTGGTGAAGGACGTGCTTGAAAGCTGCATCCATCTGTTAGGCTTCGAGGCCCCGGAACGGATGTGAAGCAACAGCTCACCCGCCGGTAAGGGGGCCGGCAGGTTTATGCTTGCATAAGGACCTGCCGGCCCCCTTACCGGCGGAGGGAGCGCAAGAACATGAGCAAAACGGAGCTGCGAAGCAGCGGAGAGCCCCGCCAGGGGCGGTTTTGCGAATGTCCTTGGGCGGGTGAGCGTCAGCAGCCAGCCAAAGAGCCCCGCCAGGGGCGGTTTTGCGAATGTCCTTGCGCGGTTGAGCGTCAGTAGCCAGACAAAGAGTCCCGTCAGGGCGGTTTTACGAATGCGGGAGGTAATCCATGCGAGTCGAAAGCATGCAGACCCGAACATTCTGGAAGGGTGAAACCGGCGTCGAAGGCGTCGTAAACGATCTTGGTTATCAGTACCGCGTGCGTCTGGAAGTCAAGGGCAGAGAGATCTTCAGCTGCTCCTGTTCCTGCGGACGCGGTAGTTCTTATGCGCGCCCCTGCGTCCACGAAAAGGCGCTGCTAACGTATTTTCTGGGACACGCGGACGGCAGCGCACCGCGGCAGCTCATTCTCACTTCCCCGCAGGTCCGCAATATGATCCGCGAATATACAGACCGTGAGGTCGCTGATATTGCCAGCAGGGAACGCGGCGCGCTGGTGGAACTGACGCCGCGTCTGCTTTTGCAGCGTTCGGACGTCCGTATGGAACTGCGCGTCGGGATTGGCCGCGCCTATGTCGTGAAGGATCTGGTTGCTTTCACGGAAGCCGTGCAAAACGGCGCCTATATGGAGTACGGCAAGGGGCTGGCGTTTTACCATAACAGGGAGGCGTTTGCGGAGGACTCCCGCGGCCTTCTGGATATGGTGACGGAGCTGACGGACGCGTATCAGGAGCATTTCAGGGAATTTCGGAAAAACAGTTTCGCCCAGGTTCCGCCGCTGCGAGAACTGCGGCTGAGCCGGATCCGTCTCGACCGGTTTATGGCGCTTATGGAGGGCCGCGAGGTGGAAGCCGAAGACAGGCAGGGCGACAGGCGGCAGCTTTTGGTATGCCGCGAAAACGGGGATATTTCCGTAAGCGTCACCGCGGCCGGCAAACGGGGGCTTCGCGTGTCCGTCGACCGGGATATCATAACCCTGCGCGGGGAGAAGCATTTGTATATCGTAAGAGAAAGCCGGCTTTTCATCTGTGACGAGGCGTTCAGCCGTGAAACGGCGGCGTTTTTCACGCAGCTGACGCAGGGCTACGGCGCGCCTTATGAGGTTACGGTCAATGAAAAGGATGTGCCGCTGTTTTATGAGCGCGTCCTGCGTAAAATGGAGAACCGCGGTATCCTCCGCTGCGACGGCGTGGATCTGCAAAGCTTCCGGCCGACGGCGCTTACGGCCAGTTTCACACTGGAAAGTCCTGCGCCGGATACGGTGATTCTGCGTCCCCGGCTCAGCTACGGGACTTATTCGTTCCATCCGCTTCAGGATGCGCATGTGCCGGCCGCGGTCGTTCGCGACGTGCCGGGGGAGTACCGGATCAGCCAGACGCTCACGAAATATTTCCGGTATCGGAAACAGGAGACCGACGACCTGGTGATTAAGGATGACGAGGCGGCGATTTTTAAGCTTTTGTCGGAGGGGATTGCGGAGCTTCGCGAGCTCGGCGAGGTGTATCTGGCGGACGGCATGGAGAATCTTAAGGTGCTGCCGCCGCGGGAGGTATCCGTGGGGATACAGGCGGCCGGCGGATGGCTGACGCTTACGGTGGACGCGGGTGATCTGGGCGGCGCGGAGCTTACTAAGGTGCTGGCGGCGTACCGCGAGAAGAAGCCGTATTACCGCCTGAAGAACGGCGAGTTCCTGAAACTGGCGGATAACGGACTGCTGACCGTGGCGCGGATGGTGGACTATGTGGGAGCGCCGGGGAAAGCCGCGCGGGATACAGCGGACGGCGCGTCCGCGGACCCGTCGGCGGGAGATGCCTCTGCCGGTGCGGCAGCCGGAGCCGGCGCGGGCAGGGAAGCCGCTGTCAGTATTCTCCGGGTGCCGAAATACCGGGCGCTCTATCTGGACAGTCTGTACCGGGAGCGCCACGATATCCGGCTGGAGCGGGACTCGCATTTTAAGGCGATCGTGCGCGGGATGAAGTCGGTGGAAGACAGCGATTTCGAGGTGCCGGAAAGCTTTGCCCGAGTGCTGCGCGGCTATCAGAAGATCGGCTTCCGCTGGCTGCGGACGCTGGATTTCTTCGGCTTTGGCGGGATCCTGGCTGACGATATGGGGCTGGGCAAGACCGTGCAGGTGATCAGCGTCATTTACGACGAGGTGTGCAGAAGCAGGAGACAGCCTGCGGAACAGGGGTCAGTGCCTGTGAGAGCTGTGGATCCGGCGCAGGCCGGACCGGCCGCTCCGTCCCTCTCACTGGTCGTCTGCCCGGCTTCGCTGATTTATAACTGGGAATACGAACTGATGAAATTTGCCCCTTCCCTGCGTGTGCTTCTGGTTACGGGAACCGCCGCGGAGCGCGAGGGGAAGCTGAAGCTTGCGGCCGACTATGATGTTCTTGTCACCTCCTACGATTTGCTGAAGCGCGATATCATGCTTTATGAGGGACTGCGGTTCCGTTTCCAGGTTATCGATGAGGCGCAGTATATCAAGAATCCGTCCACCCAGAGCGCGCGGGCCGTGAAGCTGATTCAGGCGCAGACCCGCTACGCGCTGACGGGCACGCCGATTGAAAACCGTCTGAGCGAGCTGTGGAGTATTTTCGACTTCCTGATGCCGGGCTTTCTTTATTCCTACCAGCGCTTTAAGGAGCGTTTCGAATCGCCGATCGTGCGTGCGGGGGATGATGATGCGGTGGCGATGCTGCGGCGGATGACCGGGCCGTTTATCCTGCGGCGGCTGAAGCGGGACGTGCTGAAAGAACTGCCGGAGAAGCTGGAGAGCGTCGTCTATTCGCAGATGGAAGGGGAGCAGAAGGAGCTTTACACGGCGCGGGCGCTGCAGCTTAAGGAGACGCTTGAAGGCGGGGCGGCGGACAATAAAATTCAGATTCTGGCGGCGCTGACGCGCCTGCGGCAGGTATGCTGCGATCCGCGGCTGATCTACGAGAATTATAACGGCGGCTCCGCGAAGCTGGAAACCTGCATGGAAGTTCTGCGCTCCGGCCTGGAAGCGGGCTACGGGATTCTTTTATTTTCACAGTTTACGTCCATGCTGGAACTGATTCGCGGGCGTCTGACGGTGGAAGGAATCGACAGCCTCGTCCTTGTGGGCGAGACGTCGAAAGAAGAGCGGCAGCAGCGGGTCGAGGCGTTCCAGCGCGGCGACGCGCCCATTTTCCTGATCTCGCTGAAAGCGGGCGGCACCGGGCTGAACCTGACGAGAGCGGACATGGTGATCCATTACGACCCGTGGTGGAATGTGGCGGCGCAGAACCAGGCCACCGACCGCGCCCACCGCATCGGGCAGGAGAAGACGGTCACGGTGATCCGACTGATTACCCGCGGGACCATCGAGGAGAATATCCTGAAGCTGCAGCAGGCGAAGGCGGCGCTGGCGGATCAGATCGTGACGGAGGAAAATGTATCGCTCGGGAGCCTGAGCGTGGACGAGATTGCACGGCTTCTGGAGTGAGTTCTGGAGTGAGGCGCCGTGAGGCGCACGAAAATATTTGCCAGCCGCGGCATCCTCTGGTACAATAGATCTGTACGGCAATGCCGCGAAACCGGCGGCATCCCAAAATATGAGCGAGGAGGAACTGTCATGAACGAAGTATACGAATTCCTGAAGAAATGCGGAGTCTATTATCTGGCGACCGTCGAGGGCGACTGCCCGCATGTCCGGCCGTTCGGAACCGTCGACCTCTTTGAAGGAAAACTCTATATCCAGACGGGAAAGGTAAAGCCTGTGGCGCAGCAGATGAAGACGAATCCGAAGATCGAGATTTCCGGCATGGCCGAAG
This sequence comes from uncultured Lachnospiraceae bacterium, assembly GCA_947599905.1. Taxonomy (GTDB): domain Bacteria; phylum Bacillota; class Clostridia; order Lachnospirales; family Lachnospiraceae; genus UBA3402. The sequence goes on along the minus strand of CANQFR010000079.1, from coordinate 1,322 downwards.
GCAAATGGATCCGGCTGTCGGCGGAGGCGGTACTTGATGAGCGGATCGAGGCGCAGAAGCATATGCTCGACGCCTATCCGTCCCTGCAGGCCATGTATCAGCCCGGCGACGGCAACACGGAGGTCTATTATCTGCGGAACGCAGCGGCGCAGATCTGTTCCTTTACGGAGCCGGCGAAGGAATTTCATTTCTAAAACGGACGGATGAAAGAAAATTTATCCGTAATTCACATTTTTTTCTTTATTATCTGCGGAAATAATGTTATACTCAGCATATAGGACGAGGCGCGTACCCGATCGGGCGGTGCACTGCGAAAGCCACAACGTCCGCAAGGAGGATCGATATGTATTATCTGATAGGAATCGACGTGGGAACGTCGGCGACGAAGACAGTATTATTTGACGAGAAGGGGACGATTATGGCGTCGGCTTCCGTCGAGTATCCGCTGTACCAGCCCCATAACGGCTGGGCGGAGCAGAAGCCGGAGGACTGGCGCGATGCGGTTCTTGCGACCCTGAAGCAGGTGACCGTGCAGGCCGGCGTGGCGGCCGCGGACATTAAGGGCATCGGGATTTCCGGGCAGATGCACGGACTGGTGATGCTGGATGAGGCCGGAGAGGTGATCCGTCCGTCGATCATCTGGTGCGACCAACGGACCGGGGCAGAGGTCGAGGATATGCTGAAACTGATGCCCAGGGAAGACTGGATCGAGATCACGGCGAATCCGCCGCTGACCGGCTGGACCGCAGCCAAGATTCTGTGGGTCCGGAAGAATGAGCCGGAGAATTATGCGCGCTGCCGTCACATTCTTCTGCCGAAGGATTATATCCGTTACATACTGACCGGCGTGTTCGCCACCGAAGTGTCGGATGCCAGCGGCATGCAGCTTCTGGATGTTCCGGAACGCTGCTGGTCCGATACGGTGCTTGAGAAGCTTGAGATTCCGAAGGAGTGGCTGGGGAAGGTCTATGAGTCCTGCGAGGTGACCGGCACGCTTCTGCCGGAAATTGCGGCGAAAACCGGCCTGACCACGGATACGGTTGTTGTCGGCGGCGCCGGGGACAATGCGGCTGCAGCCGTGGGGACCGGCGTAGTGAAGGACGGTACCGCATTTACGACGATCGGCACATCGGGCGTGGTGTTCGCACATTCCAGCCAGGTGACCATTGACCCGAAGGGCCGGGTCCATACCTGCTGCTGCGCGGTGCCGGGCGCCTGGCATGTCATGGGCGTAACGCAGGGCGCCGGACTGTCGCTCAAATGGTTCAAGGATCAGTTCTGCCAGGATTACGTGGCGGCCGCCGATGAGATGCGGGTGGACG
>CANQFR010000078.1 GCA_947599905.1 uncultured Lachnospiraceae bacterium | reverse complement strand
CCAGAACGGCGCCCCCAAACCGCAGATTCCCCGCGAAATGCTTCCGCACCGCCCTTTCCAGCCGTGAGATCAGGCTGCCGATGGCCCGGACCGGGTGCGGCAGGCAATAAGGATCGCCCAATATCAGGTCGATCAGGAATCCGATCAGAAGCGGCGCGGCCGGTATCCAGATGCCGCTGCGGACCGCCTCCGTAAGAATATCAATTACGGATTTTGTCATGTTGCTAAAATACCTCACCGTTGTCCATCATAAGTCTTTCAGTAGTAGAAAAAGAAAGAGAAATTTTGTCCGGCGCGTCGCTCCCGGAATCGCTTTTGCCCATTGCCTCTTGGCATGTGGCGCATGGGGACGCGATTTCCACCTCAAAATTTATCTTGTTCAGGTTCTTCCGCCACAATGATCTTTCCCCTTATTCCTTTTATAACCTCCGGTAATCCGCAGCACAATCGAATCACCATATCCGCATATTCTGCGATCCTGCATCCGGCGCGGCCCGTCTGCTCGCGCCAGAAACGTTCGCCCTTCTCCAACGGTATGATTCCGCTGCCAATCTCATCCATGATTACGACCGCGTCCGGATTCTCGCAAAGCAGCCGGTCAGTAAATGTGAGCGGGCACAGATTTTTGCTTTTTGACGCGCCACCTGTACTGGCCGCTTCCGTTTTTTCATCCGCGCCGTTGGTTCCGTATAAATCTCCCTTCCCATCCGCTTCCATCAGCCGCCGGATGAGCCGTTCATAATGCACGATACATTTCGCAGTAAATACGTCTTCCGGGGCGCAGCCCGTTCCATCGACGATCTCATCCTCGTTCAGTCCGAACTGTGTCCGCGCAAATTCCAGCTTTCCGGCAAATGCGCCGCCTGTTATCATGATCATGCCCCGATTCCTCCATAAAATCTTTTTTGAATTGCTCCCTCCGGGGATGCGCACGGTTCGCTTCAGTGTTTGCCCTCCCTTCGTTCGGACTCCGAACCGGCGCGGTATAATCTCTGTCGAGATTAAACCATCAACCCCGCCGCCCAGGCCGCAATCTTCTCCGCCCCAACAGCGCACACCAGCATCACAAGCTCGCACCGCTGCAGGAACCACCCGGCGATATCGCCGGTGATGCCGCCGAATTCCCGGTACGCCGTGATCCGGTAATGGAGAAAACACAGAGCGGCACCGACGATGGCAGCTCCGCCCGTGACCGGGCTGCACCACAGCATGAAGGCGCAGGCGGCCGCCGCTGTCAGCACAAGAACCGCCGCGGTCGTTTTCTTCCGCGCCGGTTCCGTATTCTCGTGAAGCATGCCGTCTTCCCGCGCGTTCCGGAAAAGAACCGCAGCCAGACCGCTGAGCGCCCGGGAAAACACGAAAGACGCCGCGATGACCGGCACCGCGGGGCCGTTTCCGATCTCGCCCAGAAGCGCTGCCTGCAGAAGCAGATACGAGCACAATGCCAAAACCGCGAATGACCCGATATGCGGATCTTTTAAGATAGAAAGTTTCTTCTCCCGGTCCGCCCACGACGCCCTGGCGTCCACCGTATCACAGAATCCGTCCATGTGGATGCCGCCAGTCACCGCCAGAGGAATCAGCGCCGCCACAGCTCCATCCAGAAACGGGCTTACTGTCAGGCACGCGCCGATTTTCTTCCAAAGCAGGAATATCGCCCCGATCACCACTCCGACCAGCGGGAAAAAACACAGTGCGTAACGGCGGTTCTCCGGTTTCCACGCAACCGGCGGCATCGGAATTCTGGAATATGTCTGAAAGGCCGTGACCAGCGAGTAAAGTATCTTCATGCGCAATTTCTCCTGTTCTTACTTAAGCACCACCGGTATCCCGTACACGCACTCCACGACGCGGTCGGCCATCTGCGCCGTCAGCCGGTTGACCGTCTCCAGCACCCGGATATACTCCGCCGTGCCTTCCTCATAGGAAATCCCGTCGCATCCCACCTCGTTGGTCACGATCACTAGCTCTGCAGAAATGTCTCTAAGCCGGCGGAATCCGCGCAGGACCTTCTCCGTCGGATCGCAGACACGGCCATCCTTAAACATCTCGTTTGCACAGAGATTGGCCGTGCATTCTAAGAGAATCCCGCAGCCCCGCGGCAGTCGGAATTCCGCTGGTGCACACACAGAACTCAGCTCCGGAGCACGCTTTTCCTCATGTTCACAATCTGCCGACGTACATCCGCAGTCCGATTCCGCAGTCCCCTCGCCTGCCCCCTCCGGCATGACAAGCCCTTCGATATCCGTATACCGTTCGATCGTCTCAAATCCCTTCCCGGCCCGCAGTTTCCGGTGCCGGGCGATCGCCGTCATCGCCTCCTCGCCGTAAGGCTCCATTGTGGCGATGTAGTATTTCTTTCCCGCGAAGTTCTCCAAAAGCTTCTCCGCGTAATGGGATTTGCCGCATTTGCAGCCGCCCGTCACGAGCGTCATCATGTCAGCTTCACATACCTTTCTAACCCGATATCGTCAAAACGGTGGGCTCCCCGGTACACGGCCAGCGCGCCGTCCAGGAGCGGTAACAGCAGGACCGCCCCGGTTCCCTCGCCCAGATGCATCCCGGCGTCGATGACCGGTTTTAAGCCGATCTCCGCAAGCAGCAGACGACCGGCCGGTTCTTTGGACTGGTGGCTTGCGAGCATATAAGCCTTCACCGCCGGCGCCAGCCGGTACGCCAGAAGCGCTGCCGCCGCCGAGATCATTCCGTCGATGATCACAGGAATCCCATAAATGCCGCCTCCCAGGAACAGTCCCGCCATCGCGCCGATATCAAAACCGCCGATCTTTGCAAGGATATCCAGCGGGTCGTCCGGGGACGGCTCGTTTATGCGAACCGCCTTCTCAATGACCGCAATCTTCCGCTCAAGGCGCGCACTGTCCAGGCCAGCACCGCGGCCGGTCACCTTCCGCGGCGAAAGCCCCAGAAGCACCGAAGACACGGCCGCGGCCGTCGTCGTATTGCCGATGCCCATCTCGCCCGAGACGGCAATCTGCACGCTCCTTTGCTTCAGCTCAGCCATGACATCAATCCCCAGCTGAACAGAGCGCTCCGCCTCCGCCCGCGTCATCGCAGGACCGGCTGCGATATTGCCGGTTCCGCGGGCAATCTTCCGCGAAAGAATCCTTTCATTCGGAACAGTCTCTTTCATTCCCGCGTCCACAACCAGTACCTCCGCCCGGTAGGCGTCCGCCAGCTGATTGATGCTGGAAGTACCGTTCGCTATTGCTTCCGCACAGAGCGCCGTCACCGAACTGTCCGACTGGGTTACGCCCTCCGCCGTGACGCCGTTGTCCGCGCAAAAGATTACCACGCAGCGGTTGCTGAGATCGACATCCGCCGTCCGCCGGACAGAGGCGATCTTCTGCACGGCCTCTTCGAGCTCGCCGAGACCGCCCAGAGGTTTCGCGATGCTGTCCCAGCAGCTCCTCGCAGCAAGAAACGCCTCCATGTCCGGCGGGACGATCTTATTTCCGTTATTCTCCAAAATACCACGCTTTCTCAGCAATCGAATGTCACGGGCTCTTTCCCGGTCAGTTCCTTCGTGCGCGCATCCGGCTGGCCGGTACCGACACTGATACGGAAACGGCGGCCGTCCTGCCTGCGCGTGCCGGTCTCATCGACAATGGTAAACGCTTCTCGGCCAAGTCGGATTTCGGTCTCACAGCTCTCGCCGCCCGCAAGGAATACACGCGCAAACGCGCAGAGTTTCCCATTCGGCGTCGCATACGGGGAATCCATATCCCTGATATAAACCTGGATGACATCGCCGGCGGCAATCCTGCCGTGATTCGTCACCTTCACTTTAAGTACCGCTTCCTCAGGCACCGACGGCAGTCCGGCCGGCGCGGCTTCACCGGCATTGCCGGGCGTAAAGGTCTTTCCGCCGTAGCTGACGCTCTCCACCCGGACGTCTCCGTAACTCAGGCCGTAACCGAACGGATACAGCGGCGTCCCTTCAAAGTAGCGGTAGGTCCTGCCTTTCATCGAATAATCCTCAAACGGCGGCAGGTCATCCGTGCTGTTATAGAAGGTAACCGGCAGCTTCCCGGACGGCGACAGGTCTCCGAACAGCATTCTGGCAATCACACGCCCGCCGCGGGCGCCCGGATACCATACCTGCATGACTGCGTCAGCGTGCGCCTGTTCGTAACGCAAATCCATCGCGCTTCCGGTCATATTAAGCACCACGGCCGGCTTGCCGGCTGCCAGCACCGCTTCAACCAGCTCACGCTGGCACTTCGGCAACAGCAGGTCGTTCTTGTCACCGGAGGCATAGCTGTTGCCGGTATCGCCCTCCTCGCCCTCCAGGGTCTCGTCAAGGCCGACGCAGAGAATGACGACGTCGCTCTGATCCGCCACATTGAGCGCCTCGCTGATCCGGTCCTGCGGATGCGCAAGGCCCTCCACCTTATCCCGGTAGAGATGGCTGCCTTCGGAATAATATACGCGGATGCCGGCTGCCTCCGCCTCATCCTGGATCCCTTCCAGCACGGTAATATACCGGGAAGAGGTCCCGTGATAGTTGCCGATCAGGGCGGCGCGGCTGTTCGCATTCGGCCCGATCACGCCGATACTCTTAAGGTTTGACTTATCAAGCGGCAGGATGCCGTTATTCTTCAGCAGCACGACACTCTCCGCCGTCGCCTTATCCGCCGCTGCAAGGTGCCCGCTGCACTCGATCCGGTCATAGCCGATGGCATCGAATTCGGTCTCGTCGAACAGTCCCAGCAGGAAACGGGTGGTAAACAGCCGCTCCGCCGCCGCAGTGATGTCCTCCTCCGTCACCAGTCCCTTCTCATACGCCTTTAACACAAGCAGATAGGTGCTGCCGCAGTTCACGTCGCAGCCGTTTTTCAGCGCCAGCGCTGCCGATTCCTCCGGCGTGGCCGTCACCATATGCCTGGTATGGAAATCCCGGATCGCCCAGCAGTCCGAGACGAAATGTCCCTGGAAATCCCATTTCCCGCGCAGGATATCCTGAATCAATGTCCTGCTGCCGCAGCAGGGTTCCCCGTTGGTACGGTTGTAGGCGCCCATGACCGCCTCCACACCGGCCTCTGTCACCAGCTTCTCAAAAGCGGGCAGATAAGTCTCATACAGGTCTTTCTGCGATACCTCCGCGTCAAACTCATGCCGAAGCGCCTCGGGTCCCGAATGAACCGCGAAATGCTTGGCGCAGGCGGCTGCCGACAGGTATTCCCCATCGCCCTGTACGCCGTCCACAAACGCCTTGCCCAGCTCGCCGGACAGGTACGGATCCTCCCCGTAGGTTTCCTGCCCGCGTCCCCATCTGGGATCCCGGAAAATATTCACATTCGGCGACCAGAATGTCAGTCCCTTATAGATATCGCGGTCTCCTTTTTTGCAGGCCGCGTTGTATTTGGCACGGCCCTCCGTGGCGACCACCTTTCCGACTTCATGAAGCAGTTCCGTATCAAAGGAAGCCGCCATCCCGATCGCCTGCGGGAAACTGGTCGCCACGCCGGCTCTCGCCACGCCGTGCAGCGCCTCGTTCCACCAGTTGTACGCGGGTACGTTCAGCCGGGGAATTGCCGGCGCGTTGAAGCGCAGCTGGGACGCTTTCTCCTCCAGAGTCATCTGCGCAACCAGCTCGTGCGCCCGTTGTCTTGCTTTCTCTCTGTCTCTCATATCAATCTCCTCAACATATGATATTTGTTATCCGTTCACAATCAGTCTGGTATGCAGCACGGCGAATTCTTCCGCCACATCCATCTCTTCAGTCATATCCAGGGCCGGCTCCCCGTCGATCCCGAAATGCACCCGCCGGATTCCGCTGCTGCGGGCCCCGTCGACGCCCGGCCGGGCGTGATAGGTATTCCAGACATTTCCATCTTCATCCGTTACATAGGCATTATGCCCGGTTCCGAATTCCCCTTCCACGCTTCTGGAGGTCAGGATCGGATAATTGGTCTTCCTCCAGCTGCGCGGATCCAGCGGATCGCCGTTCTTAAGCGTCAGCATACCCACGACATAGGAAGTATCCACCGCCGCGCTGGAAAATGTCAGATAAAGGGTATCATCCCTGATCAGGGCGAACGGTCCCTCGTCCACGAAGGTATGGTTATTGGCCCAGCCGTACTCCGGTTTGGAGAGAATCACCGGCTCGGTCAGCAGCCGCCACGGCTCGTCCGGATCCAGCTCCGCAATATACAGCCACGCGCCCAGATCCTTCGGAAGGAACTGCCTCTGGGACCAGACGGCGTACCATTTCCCATGCCACGCAAAGCAGGTCATATCCAGCGTAATCTCTTTACCAGCCTCGCAGATATCGCTGCCGTCCGCCCGGACCACCCTTCGGGGTGCTGACCAGTCCCCGCGGCAGACAGGATTCCCGCCTTCCCGCAGCACCATCACATGGCTCTCCTCACAAAAGAACGGTCCCGGCGTGGCCGCGTGGAAGATCGTAAGCCTGCCGCCGATCTCATGGAACTCCGGCGCCCACAGCAGGCCGCCGATACCGGGGTAGGTCGTACTGTCCAAAAGCAGATGTTCCTCCGCCGTCACCAGCCCGGCAAGCGTATCCGCCTCCCGGATGTAGAGGGTATGGTTATTATCCGCGTCATTGGTGGCTATGAAATAATACCTGCCGTTTCGGCGGCAGACGCAGGGGTCCGCCCGGTTCTCCGCCACCGGGAAACGGAAATGTTCCTGATGCACCCGGCCCGTGATGGAATAAACGCCCTTCCGGCTGAAATCCGCCTGCGACAAATCCCAGTCCACCCGCTTGGGAGCGGAGGTACCGTCGCTATAGAAGGCCGTGGCCCGGTACGCGTCAAGCTCCGCCGGGCTGTCCGCCTCCGCCGTTTCCGGGAAGCTGATCCCGGTATTATATGGAGTCAGCAGCTTTTTCCGCAGCCGGTCCGCCGTCTCTTCCGGTATCTCGAACACATGATGCATAACCGCCCCTTCGATCCCGGAAATATCCGGTACGATATCGGAAATCTCCTCCTCCGTACCGCCTTCAGGCTTTCCGCAGGCCTCCGGCGCGCTTTCGGGCGCAAGCGGCATACTCCCATCCGCCTTCCATGCGGCGGCCGGCACCTGCGCCGTGAAACAACCGCCGTCTATTTGCTGCCAGACAACGGTAACTGTCCCGCTTCCCGCCGCAGCACGGCAGCTCACCTTTTCAACATACTCTGTTCCCAGCTTCAGAAGTCCGAGCTCCTCATAGGAGAGCAGATCCTCCGAACGGAAGCAGAGCACGCAGCCGCGGCTCTCTTCATCCGCCTCCCCGTCCCCGCCGGTGCGGATGGCAGCGACGCCGAAGCTGCCGTCCGGCAGCGCAAAGAGCCGGGGATTCCTAAGACTCTTCGGATTTAAGGAGCCGTCCGCATTCTCCGTGGCCTTTGCAAACAGCACGCCGCTGTTGTGGTTCAGCGCCGTATAATGAACTCCGTCTTCACTGAGCGCCAGATGCATGCTGTACGCCAGCTTCGGATCATAGAGGACTTCATTAACCGGCAGTCTTGTATAGATCAATAAATACGCCATTCTCTCCGATTCCTTTCCCGTCCCGCCGCACTACGGCACGACGACCTTCATATGTACCCGCGCAAGCGCCGGATCCAGATCCCTGTCGGCAGACAGATCGAACCGCGGACGGCCGTCCGCGTCAAAGTGCACCCGCCGGATTCCCACGCACCGCAGATGGCCGTCGATACTGGTTTCGCCGTGGTAGGCAATCATCAGATTCCCGTCCTCATCGGTAAAAAATGAATTGTGTCCGGGCCCGTACTCGCCTTCCACGGAATAATACGAAAGAACCGGATAACCGCTCTTCTCCCAGCTGCCCGTATCAAGCAGGTCGTCATCGGCATCGGCGGTCAAAAGTCCCAGCACATAGGTGTAGGCGTTCGCCGAGCCGCCGGAATAGGTCAGATACACCCTGCCGTCCTTCTGAAAAGTATACGGGCCTTCATTGTTGATGGTGCCGTCCACATTTTCCCAGCCGTAAAGGGGTCTGGTGAGCAGCACCGGCTCGCTGACCAGCTGCCAGGGCGTCTTCTCGTCCGTCTCCGCGATATAGAGCATGGAGCCGGTATCCATAGGGGTGCCGATATGACGCCTGTAAGACCAGACCACATAGGAACGTCCGCCCGCCTTCAGATATGTCATATCCAGCGTAATGCCATCCTCGGAAAGCCAGCTGCCATCCTTTCTGCGTACCCGGACCGGATCCGTCCAGCTGTCCGGATCCGTAATGCGGCCGCCCTTTTTCAGGCGCATCATATGGCACTGCGGTCCCCAGACCCTGCCGCTGACCGCAAACAGGATGTACAGATCGCCGCCGATCAGGTGAAACTCCGGCGCCCAGAAGGTCTGATGCAGATTGCGCCTCTCATCTTCTCCGAGAATCAGGTGTTCCGTGATTCCCTCCGCGAACAGTCCTTCCACCGTCGATGCCTCTCTCACGTACAGGCCGATATCATTCGTATTATCGTTGGTCGCTATGTAGTATTTACGGCCCTCCCAATCAAGGATTACCGGATCGCCGTAGCCCTCAGCCAGAGGGAACGGATAGCGGATTCCCTGCACGGTTCCGGTCACGTCATACGTTCCTTTCCGCCCGAAATCGACAGAAGAATGGTCCCACGACACACGCCTTAAGGTCTGCGAGCCGTCGCTGTAGGTCAGTACTGCCTTCACGTCTTCCAGCGTCTTCGGCGAACCGGCCTCAACCTTATCCGGCGCCGTCACGCCGCAGTTGTAAACGCGGCTCCAGTAGCGTTTCATGCGCGCGCACAGCTTCTCATCGACACTGACAACGCTGCCGGTGACAGTCTCACCGGAATCCAGCCGGCAGAAAGCGCTCTCCCGCCGGTGCGCGGAATTCTCCCCGATATCGGCCGCAGCTTCCGCGCGGAAGCGGATAAAGTCGTCCGTCGTCCACCAAAGCGCCCTGCCTGCCATCTCCTCATCCGGACTTCCGTCCTCATTCACCGGAAGCGCAGTCACCGCGTACCTGCCGTCCTCCATCCGAAACACCACAGGTTCCTTCACGCCCCTGGGTCTGATCGTATCGTCCGCCCGGACGGAGCCCACGGCAAATACGGCGCCGTAGTTCTGATTCAGCGGATGAAAATGAACGCCGTCATCACTGTAAGCCAGATGGATGCTGTAAGCCAGCCCCGCGGGGTACTGCCCCGGAGCCGGCGTCCGCGCATATACCATGACTGAAAAGCCGGTATTTCCTTGACTCATGCCTTATGTCTCTCCTCCTTTTTATTCTCCGTTATGCTGACCGGATTTCTTCACTGCCCGGCCGGACCGACCAGTCTTTCCTGTACTGCCCGGCCGGGCTAACCAGATTTTCCTGCACTGTCCGACCGTACCCGATCGTACCTTCCTGTGTTTCCCGGCCATCTCCGATCATACCTTCAAGCGCTTCCCGGTCATATCGATCAGAAACTCCATAAACGGCGTCTCCTTCTCTGTCACCGGCGCCGCGCCGTCGCGGCCGAACACCATGTCGCAGGGCGTCTCATCCGTATAGGGAAGCCACTCCGGCATCGGCGTACCGTCCGCATCCGGGCCGTTCGGATTGCCGGTTTTGATAAAGTTGACCCAGTAATTGCACATCTGTCTGGCCAGATCATAATGCCTGCCCACGAAGGGACGCCAGCATTTGGCCAGAGTCTCAAAGAAGAACCACAAATCCACCGAATGGAAGGTGCCGGGATGATCCCAGCCCGGGATATCCGTATCAAACCGGTAGTAATAGTAATCATTGGTGCTTCCGCGGCGCTTCTTCTCGCCGAAGAGGCTCTTGGCCGTGCATTCGATGCCCGATACCTTCGCATATAATCCCGGCTGTTCCGCCCTGCGTGCCTCGTCGAACGCCAAAAACTCCCGCGCCTTCTCCTCCCCGAAGGCCGCCTCTGCCTTCTGCCTGAGCGCCTCCTCCGAATCCGCCTGGAGGAAATTGGGGAACTCATCGGCGGTATTGCCGGCCATAATCGGCACATCCACACAGTTTCCCTCCGCTATCAGCTTAAGCGGCTCGCCGACACAGAACCGGCCGTCAAGTACCGTGAACATCCGGCGGTGGTCCCGGGCGTACTCGCTGTATTTATGCAGGATTTCAAAGGCATCCAGCTTCCGCGCCTCTTCCAGCGACTCCACGCCCAAAAACGCGAAGAAGTCTTCTCCGTTCTTCTCCGCCGACGCAAGCGGCTCCGGCGTTCCGATTCCGCCCTCCCCATAGGGGCTGCGGATCATGCCGCTCATGACCATCGCCTTCTGAAACAGCCCCTGATTGGCCGGGCAGGCAATCTGGCTTAGGACGCTGCCGCCACCGGCCGACTGCCCCGCGATCGTGATATTGGCCGGATCGCCGCCGAACGCCGCGATGTTGCGGACGACCCATTTCAGGCCCGCCTGCTGGTCCAGATTGCCGAAGTTCGCCGGCGCGTCCGGCTGTTCTGCGGTAATCTGCGGATGCGCCAGGAAACCGAAGACATTGATCCGATAGTTCACCGACACGACCACGACGCCCCGCCTTGCCAGGCGCTCGCCGTCAAATTCCATTTCTGCAGGATAGCCCCACTGGAGACCGCCGCCAAAGAACCAGACCAGTACCGGCTGCTTCTCGTCCGCGCTCTTCGCGCCCGTCCAGATATTCAGGTAAAGACAGTCTTCGCCCATCGCGATATCCGGATCCACATGCCATTCCCGGCAGTAGATGTCCGTTCCCATCCCCGGCCTGTCCTGTACGGAAATCGGCGCGAAGCGGTATGCATCACGGATTCCCTCCCAGTCTTCACAGGGCTGCGGCGCACGCCAGCGGTTCTCGCCTACCGGCGGCGCAGCGAACGGCACGCCCTTAAACGCCGTAATTCTGGGATCCGCAGCCTCAATTCCCCTTACCAGTCCGTTTTCTGTTTTTGCGATTCTGATCATAAATCAATACCTCCTCCTTGATAATAGCAATCTCTGTTAAGATTTTACCACACCCGATACCTTCCGCTCAATGCCAAAAATGCAAAAAGGTACAGGCAGTTATCGTAATACCGGCGGACGCCTTTGCGCATCGGCAGTTCCCAGAAGCGTTCCACCCACATGCGGGCGGTCGCCGCGCGTCCGGAGAGGCTTTCTCCGTCCAGCCGCTCCGGCATCGCCAGCGCCCCCTGAGCCAACGTGGCCGTGATCGCCACCGGATGCAGCGCCGCGTTCGGGATCGGCGTCCCGTCCACCTCGTAGATGCAGAAGGGCTCCGCCGCCCGCTCGACGCCCAGATAATGCTGCAGCCGCTCCACTGCCGCACACTGCCCCGCGTCAACGCCAAACCATTCATAGTCCAGTCCGATATTGGCCGCCGTGCGGTAGGAGTCGCTGTAAAACCAGTCGTGCCGGTCCTTTGTCCAGAGCGCATGCTTTACCGGGCTGCCGTCAAACTCCGCATATTCCGCGCTCATCCCCGTCACAGGATGGCAGGCAGCCACCAGATATTTCCGGCTGGCCTCCGCCGCCTCCTTCCAGAAAGGCCGGTCTTCCTCATCCGCCCACAGGGCGAACAGTTCATAGAAATGCGGCAGATGGTAGGACGGATCCGTGAACGGACTTCCCGGTACGAACAGGATCAGGTGGTTGTCCCGGTTCCACATCGCATGTCCCGGCCTGCCGTTCTCTC
>CANQFR010000077.1 GCA_947599905.1 uncultured Lachnospiraceae bacterium | reverse complement strand
TATAAGATCTGGGCCGACATGATCGCCTTCGACCGCTCCACGATGCCGGTGGGCAAGCACGCCTTCTGCGCCTTCGCCGGCCGCCGCGACGGCAAGAACTTCGTCATGAGTCACGAGGACATCATGGCCAAATACGGCACGAAGATGAAGATGGTTGACCGCATCCCCGACGCCCTCTCCGGCGCCATGGGCAACCAGATGTATCTGGTGCTCTGCGACAGCGAGGAAGAACTGAATCAGTTCTATAAGGATGTGCTGGAGTGCAGGGAATAAACAGACGGAGGCTTACCGCATCGAAAGAAAGGGGTCGGCAGATCATGGAGCAGACGAAAAAAAACGTGCTTCTGCGGCTGTTTGCATCCACGCTCTACCTCAGCACGTTTACCTTCGGCGGCGGATACGTCATTGTGTCCCTCCTGAAGAATAAATTCGTCGACCAGTATCACTGGATCGATGAGGAAGAAATGCTGGATCTGGTCGCCATCGCCCAGTCCTCACCCGGAGCCATCGCCGTAAACGGCGCGATCGTCGTCGGCTTCAAGCTCGCCGGTCTTCCCGGCGTCCTTGTCTCCGTTCTGGGCGCCGTCCTGCCGCCCATGGTGATCCTGTCGCTGATCTCCCTCTGTTACAGCGCATTTTCCGCCAACCCTTATGCTGCGGCCATGCTGGGCGGTATGAAAGCGGGGGTGGGGGCGGTCATTGTATCCGTCGTCTATGATATGGGAAAAACTGTGGCAGACACCGGGGACCGGATCAATATCCTGATCATGGCCGCCGCGTTCTGCGCCGCTTATTTCCTGCATGTCAATGTCATATGGATCATCCTTGTGACGGCGGCCTTCGGCGCGATTCGCGCCGTCCTGTCCGTCCGGAAGGGAGAAGGCGCATGATCTATCTGCAGTTATTCCTGAGCTTTCTTCAGATCGGCGCCTTCAGTTTCGGCGGCGGCTACGCCGCGATGCCGCTCATTGAAGAACAGGTCATCACCATTCATCAGTGGATCACCGCGGATACCTTCGCCGACCTCGTGACGATCGCGGAAATGACGCCGGGTCCGATCGCAATCAATGCGGCCACCTTCGTCGGAACCCAGGTCGCCGGAACGTCCGGCGCCATTGCCGCTACACTGGGCTGCATCCTGCCGTCCTGCGTCTTCGTCACGCTGCTGGCGTTTCTCTACACCCGCTTCCGCGGCCTCAGCCTGCTTCAGAAGACGCTCGCGTCGCTTCGCCCGGCCGTCGTCGCCATGATCGCAAAGGCCGGAGTCACGATCCTGATCTCCGCCTTCTTCGTGGGCGGCGTCATTTCCGCCGAACCCGCGCAGATCAATCTGCGGATGATCTGCTATTTCGCAGTAGCCCTGCTTTTGCTGCGCAGGGCAAAATTTCATCCGATTCTCGTCATGGTTCTCTGCGGCGTGTGCGAAACGCTTGTCTGCGCAGCCACGCGGCTGATGGGCTGAGACGGGAGCTTTTCCGCTTTTCGCCCATCCCGTAAATCATAATCAATCCGGAGGATAAGACGATGTACAGTTTCAATAACGACTATAGCGAGGGGGCGCATCCGCGCATCCTGAAGGCCCTGACAGAGACCAATCTGGAACAGAATGACGGTTACAGCATGGACCGGCACACGGCGCATGCCGTCAGTCTGATCCGTGCAGAGACCGGCCGGGCCGACGCCGACGTGCATATCCTGGTAGGCGGCACCCAGACCAATTCCGCCGTGATCGCCGCCGCGCTCAGGCCCCATCAGGCGGTGATTGCAGCCGCGACCGGGCATATCAATGTCCACGAGACCGGCGCGGTGGAGGCCTCCGGCCATAAGGTGCTGACGCCGCCGACCGCCAACGGAAAGCTGACGCCGGAAGGAATCCGGACCATCCTTGACGCCCATACGGACGAGCACATGGTGCAGCCAAAGATGGTCTATCTCTCCGACTCGACGGAGGTCGGAACGGTGTACACGAAGGCGGAACTGACAGCGATTTCGGATTTCTGCCGGCAGAACGGCCTGTTTTTGTTTCTGGACGGCGCCCGGCTGGGAGCCGCGCTGACCAGCCCCGCCAACGACCTTACGATGGCGGACATCGCCGCGCTTACGGACGTCTTCTATATCGGCGGCACCAAGAACGGCGCGCTCTTCGGCGAAGCCCTGGTTATCACAAACGACGCACTGAAGGCGGATTTCCGTTACCTGATCAAGCAGCGGGGCGCGATGCTGGCGAAAGGCTGGCTTTTGGGAATCCAGTTCGAGGAACTGTTCACGGACGGCCTTTTCTACGACCTGGCTGCCCATGCGAACGCGTGCGCTTCCAGACTCCGCGACGGGCTCGCCGCGCGCGGGTACGAATTTGCCTACCCGCCGCAGACCAACCAGCTGTTTCCCATTTTTACAAATGAAATGATCGAAAGACTCGGCAGGGACTTCCTTTTCATGCCGGATAAAAAGATCGATGAAAACCGCAGAAGCGTCCGCCTCGTCACCTCCTGGGCGACGACGGAAGCCGGAGTGGAGGAATTCATCCGGGCGCTTGACAGCGGCAGATAACTCCGAACCTGCATTTCCGAAAATCAGTTCCGCAGGAAAACCGGGCAGCTTCTATAACAGAAGCTGCCCTTCGATTCCTTCAAAATCAATGACTTTCTTCTCTCCGCTCTTTAATGTGATCGCCACCGGCCCGTAGATGCCCAGACAGTCCGGATCCGTGTAAGCAACGGCTGCGATCGGGAACAGCTCATCGGGCGTGAAATCCTCATGGCTCTCCTTCGTAATGACCTGCGAAATCAGGAGGCCGGGCCGGCAGCCGTAGCGCTTCTGCCACGCGCCCTTCGCGCAGACAATCAGCGACTTTGCGGAATCCGGATTCGTCCCGCGGCTCGCGGTCACCCAAAGCTCCGTCCAGCCGCCATAGACAGTCATCGCAAGCTGTTTTGCGCGGCCCTGTGAGTCGCGGCCTTTCAGGATGACCGCCTTCGCTGTCCCATCGCCTGTTTCGCACTCCCTTCCGATCATCTCCGTTCCGTTATCCGGGAAGCCATAGGAGCCCAGTGTCAGTTCCACCGGCCGCCGATACAGCCGCGGCCGGTCCGCCCGCAGAATCCCGTAGGGCACCGGAAAGTCCGCCAGATCCATCGCATGCATCCAGTGACATTCCTTCTGCAGCGAATAATCGAAAAACTGCCGGCGATACAGCACGCCGTCCCTGACGCCGTTCCAGAAGGTCACATTGCAGCGCTCATACTGCCCGCTGGTTTTATCGAGCAGAACATACTGCTGGGACTCGACTCTGCCGGCGGGAACGGTCTGCGCGAACAGCGCCGGCGTTTTGGTGACCACGGCCGCCGGCACATCCGCGCCCACGGGCCCCGCCTCCCATGGATACTTCGTATGATAACACAGCTTCGAATAATTCCACATCCCGTGAATATCCCCCGGCGCCTTTACGACCTTGCCGGTACGCAGCACAGTACTGCCGTTCGCCCGATGGTTGGTAACGCACAGCGCAGGGCCGTCAAGCACAGTCTGCTTCACCTGCTGCCCGTCAGGCTCCTCCCAGCTTCCGTTATTCTCCCGCGCCGTCCAGAACGGATGATCCGCCGCCAGATGCAGGCAGAGAAATGCCTTACCCAGCCAGAACGGCGACTCCGCGCACGAATACCCCTGCACCAGCGGCATGAACTGCCCATAGAAGCCCAGGGTCGGAACGCCTTGATAAAGGAAGTCATCCCGGCCCAGAAACTGCATCAGCGACCCGGAGCAGATGCGCCTTGCCAGCCCCGGATCCGCCGTCGGAGACTGCAGCAGCAGATTCCCGTCAAAGGCACTGGTCGCCGCGTTGCGGTAAATATTGCTGCGCCCCCACATATTGGTGAAGCCGTCCCGGTCGAAGAAGTCTGCGTAGGTCTCCATCAGCTTGTTGGAATACGCCTCAAACTTCGCCGCCAGCAGGGGTGCATGCGCATAGCCGTACCAGAGATTCCAGATCGGCGCGTACACCTGAAACGCCCAGCAGGAATAATAGTCGAACGAATGACCGTCCCGGTACCATCCGTCCCCCGCGTAATAATTGAGGATCGCTTTCGCATGCTCCGTCATGATCTCCTCATCCACCGGATAGCCTTCCATATGCAGGAATGCCATATCCAGCATATTGAACAGCCGCCAGTTCTGCGGCACCGTATTACCGTGGGCGTAGCCGGTCAGAAACTCCGCGATCAGATCCTTCTCCGCCTTCGTATAGGTGTCCCAGATCTCTTCGCGGCTGACCCACAGGCAGATCACCAGCGCGCAGGTTTCCACAGTCTGCTGAAAGGTCCGCTCTCCGTCCCGCGAAATCTCCTGCAGTTCCTCATAGCGGCCCACCGACACCGGATCGCCCTTCGTACAGGCCCGCAGCACATGGGCCTTATAATAATCCCGGATCCGGTAACCGCAGACCGTCAGGTCCGGGTTGTTATGGATGAGCGGCGCCGCGATAAAAAATGACCTCGCAAGCCCCTCGAAATACTCCGCCTTCTGCTCCCACACCGCGTCCGCCGAATGCGGATAGGTCACCTTCGTATCCTGCCGCGGCATCACCACCGGATCCTCGAAGTTCCTGATATTCCGGAAAATGCCTTCCATCAGGTATATCCCCGCCTCAATCCAGCTCTCGCGCGTCAGTCCCGTATAAGGACTTAAATCGTAATCCAGTGTTTTCGGTTCGAATTTCATGGCAATAAACCTCCCGCTCCTCTTCACGTAACATGATATCATGTCCTCCGAACCTGCGCAATGCTTCTTTACATCGCACCGGCAAAGTATTATGATAATGGCAGGTCCGGCGCTGCATCAAAATCCGCGACGGAACCGCAGTTCATTTTCACAGGAGGCCCCATATGCTATTCCCGGAAGCGAGATCCGCGCACGTCAGACAACGGATCCTGACATCAGACTTTTTCGCCGGAGAATTAAAACGGCTGGAAGATATGCGCAGCCATTATCTGCGTACGCCGGTCAATGAACTGCCGTTCCATGAATACGAACGCTTCTTCCGCGACGGAAACCGCGTTTCTTTTGAATCCCTTTATTTCGAGCGGCGCAGGCGGCTCTCCTGCCTGACGGCGGCCGTCCTGCTGTACGGCCGCGAAGAAGACCTGACCGCCTTAAATGATCTGCTCTGGGCCATCTGCGGCGAATACAGCTGGGTGCTCCCGGCGCACGCCGCCGATCTGGGAACCTCATACGACCGCGGCGTAATCGACCTGTTCTCCGCGGAGACCGGCTTTGCGCTCAGCGAAATCCGCAGCCTTCTCGCGGATCGTCTCTCTCCCAGAGTCAGTCAGCGGATTCTGGAATGCGTAACGGAACGCATCATCGAGCCATACATAAGCCGCAGCTATGCCTGGGAGACGGCTTCCCACAACTGGGCCGCGGTCTGCGGCGGCAGTGTGGGCGCGGTCTTCCTCTACGCGGCGCCGGAGAAATTCCCGCTGATCCGGGAACGGCTCCTGCGCACGATGGGACATTATCTCTCCGGCTTCGGCGCCGACGGCGTCTGCCAGGAGGGCCTGGGCTACTGGAACTACGGCTTCGGCTTTTACACCTTCTTTGCACAGCTTCTTTTCGAGTACACGGACGGTGAAGACAATCTCTTCGCGCAGCCCCCGTGTCCGGCAATCGCCGCGTATCAGGAACACGCGTTTCTGCGCGGCAATCTCGTCGTCAGCTTCTCCGATGGCTCCCGCACCGGGAGTTTCCAGCCGGGACTCAGCTGCCGCTTGCATGAGCATTACGGCGCTGCGCTGCCGCCGCGGGCGTACGCCGCGTTCTTCGACGACTGTTTCCGGATTCAGCCGTACCTGCGCAATTTCTTCTGGACGGAGCCGGATATGTGGAACGAGACGGAAGGTGATATACGATCGAGAGCTGACGCGCGGCCAGGAACTGATACACGACCGGAAACTGACACCGCTGCTCCTTCCGCGGCAGATTGCGAAGCAACTGCCGCACCCTGCACTCGCCGCCCCTTTGCAGCAGTCCCCATGAAAGCCCATGGTATCTGCGAAAACTATTTTCCTCAGGCACAGTGGTACATTGCCCGCAGCGGCTCACTGAGCCTGGCGGCCAAGGCCGGCCACAACGGCGAGCCGCACAACCACAACGACGTGGGAAGTTTCCTGCTTCTGTCCGGGGAAGAAACCGTTTTCTGCGACTTCGGCGCAGGCGAATACACAGCCGCTTATTTCCGCCCGGAAAGCCGCTATGACTATCTCTGCAATTCCTCCCTCGGCCACAGCCTGCCCATCATAGACGGGAAAGGCCAGAAGCCCGGCAGCGCCTATCGCGGGAAAGTCCTTGCCGCCTCCGACGGGGAATTCCGCATCGAAATAGCCGGGGCCTATGACGCTCCCGGCCTGCGTTCCATCGTGCGCAGTCTGAAGCTGATGGAAAATGAACTTCTGCTGACCGACTGTTTCGTATTTGGCACTGCGGACGGCAGCTTTCCCGCTGCCGAAGATTCGCTTACTGCTGCCGAAGATTCGCTTACCACTGCCGCAGATTCGCTTACCGCTACAGAAGATATACTTACCGCCGCCAAGGATTCTCTCCCCGCAGCCCCGCGCCGCGTCACCGAACGCTTCGTCACCCTTACAAAACCCTCACTTGCAGGCCGCGTCCTCACTGTCGGAACCTGCCGGCTGGAATATGATCCCGCCGCGGTCCCGCGCCTCTCCTGCGCAGAACTGAACGGGCATGACGGCAGCCCCGCGACCCTGTACTTCATTGATTTCGACTGGGACAGCAGCACTCCTTTCCGGCTGCGCACCGTCTGCTGACGTACCGGCCGCTTTCGTCGAAAGCCGCACATAGAATTCCCGTAGAAACCCGGCCGTAAAATCCGGCCCTGGAAATCCAACTGCAGAAACCCGACCCTGGAAATCCAACTGTAAAAACCCGGCCGTGGAAATCCGACTACAGAAACCCGGCCGTGGAAATCCAACTGAAAAAAATCTCCCACAGAAATCGCCGGAGTCATTACCAACAACGACTCCGGCGCCTGGGATAACTTCTATCATTAAGTTCAAATACTTCTTCTCAGGTCAGATACACATTACACATAGATCTCGCAGTCCGGTTCCACCTTCTTGCAGGCTTTCACCGCCTCCTGCACGATCTCGTCGAAGCGGTTATCGTCCGCCTCGATGATCAGCCGCTGCGTCATAAAGCTGATCGTCGCTTCCTTCACGCCTTCGATCTTGTTTACAGCCGCTTCCATCTTCGCCGCACAGTTCGCACAGTCCACTTCCACTTTGAATTTCTTCTTCATAAGGCATATCCTCCTTGCAAATGATCTTCGTATTCTCATATCTTCTTCCGAAAACGGTTCCGCGGTACATTCCGGGAACGAGCCATTCGGAATCAACATATGAATAATTGTTCATATGACCATTATATACCTTATGCAGAAAAATGCAAGCGGTATTTTATATTTTATTGCTGCCCAACCTTATACTTCCGGGACGTTTAACATCCGGACATTTACTGTCGGGCCGTTTCCGCCGCCGGAACCTGCGCCCGCGCCAGAATCTTACGAATATTCAGCGCAAACATGGTAACCGCCGCGATCACTGCCAGAACATCGGAGATCGGCTCCGCGTAGAACAGTCCGTCGGTCCCCATGCCGAGCCGCGGCAGGATGATCGCCAGCGGAATCAGCAGGATCACCTTACGAAGAAGCGCCAGGAACACGGAGATCTTCGCCTCGCCCACCGCCAGGAATGTCTGCTGGCAGGCCATCTGGGCGCCGAAAATCAAAAAGCCGAGACAGTAGATCCGAAGGCCGTAAGCCGCGATATCCACGATCTGCGGATCAGAACTGAACAGGGAAACAAACACCCGCGGGAACAGCACAAAGGCCCCGGACACGCCCGTTGTAAACACCATGATCGCGATCAGAAGCAATTTAAACGCCTGCATGACACGCTTCGTATTCCCGGCGCCGTAGCAGTAGCTGATGATCGGCGTCGCTCCCTGGGCGATACCGGACATCGGCAGGAACAGAAGCTGGGAGAGGCTGAAAATGACCGTCATCGCGCCCACATAATAGTCGTTGCCGAAGGTCTGCATACCGGTATTGAAGGTCAGCTGCACTAGGCACTCCGTGGACTGCATGATGAACGGCGAAATACCCAGAAGAAGCACCGGTTTCAGCACTTCCGGATCCAGCCGGAGCGTCTCCCGGCGGATGCGCAGATTGCTCTTCTTGCTGCACAGGAAGCGGACCACCCAGACCGCCGATACCGTCTGGCTGATGATTGTAGCGGTCGCAGCGCCGGCCACGCCCATATGGCAGCCGTAGATCAAAATCGGATCCAGAATAATATTGATGACAGCGCCGATCAGCACGGTCATCATGCCCACCTTTGAGAAGCCCTGACAGGTAATGAACTGGTTCAGTCCCAGCGCCAGCTGCACGGACACGGTGCCCATCAGGTAGATCCCCAGATATTCATTGGCAAAGGGAACCGTGGCCTCGCTGGCCCCGAACATCAAAAGGATCGGTTCCTTCCAGATCTGGAAAATGACGCACAGCACCAGTGCCATAATCACCAGGAACACGGTGGCGTTGCCCAGAATCTTCTCCGCACCTTCATAGTCCTTCCGCCCCATGCGGATCGCCGCCTGCGGCGCGCCGCCCATACCGACCAGCCCGGAGAAGGCGCTGACCAGCAGGATCACCGGGAAACTGACGCCCAGACCTGCCAGAGCCAGAGACCCGACCTCCGGAATGCGGCCCACATAGATGCGGTCCACCATATTGTAAAGCATGTTAATAATCTGCGCGAATACCGTCGGCACCGCCAGTTCGAACATCAGACGCCCCAGCGGCGCGGTTCCCAGCCTCTCCTTGTTGTCGTCCATATCCATCGTCCTCTCTTCTGCAAATGAAAAACTCATATGATATTCCGGGATCCGCCTTTTTCAGAGAAATCTCCGTCATGATATCCATTATAAACGCTTTCCCCCGGCATTTCAATATTTTCCGTAATAAAGAGCCGAACTCCCGTCTGTTCATAGACAGAAGCAAGTACGAAACCTAAAAAATAGACAAAATTTTTTCAGAATAGCCGTCAGATAATATCGTCTTGTCAGTTGTTATTTAGCAAAAAATGTGATAAAATGACTGCGTCACAATAAATTATCATGTTTCACGCGAAAAGGTCATTTTCAGTAAGACATTTCCCGGAGACATGACCCAATGAGGCAGGAGGAAAAACCAATGAAAGGGAAGGAAGGCTTTCTCGAGAACGTGTTCCATCTGAGCGAACACCACACCGATCTCAAGACTGAGATCATGGCCGGCATCACCACATTCATGACGATGGCCTACATTCTGGCCGTAAACCCCAGTATTCTGTCGGAATCCGGCATGGACAGCGGGGCCGTCTTTACGGCTACGGCGCTGGCCGCGATGGTCGCTACGCTTCTGATGGCGGCACTGTCTAATTATCCGTTCGTACTGGCGCCCGGCATGGGACTGAACGCCTATTTCACCTACACCGTCGTCATGGGCATGGGCTATACCTGGCAGATGGCCCTGGCAGCGGTCTTCGTGGAAGGCATCATCTTCATCGTGCTGTCGCTGACCAACGTGCGCGAAGCCATTTTCAATTCAATCCCCAAGAACCTAAAACACGCGGTATCCGTCGGCATCGGCCTGTTCATCGCCTTCATCGGACTGCAGAACGCCAAGATCGTCGTAGACAGCTCCACACTGGTGACCCTGTATTCCTTCAGCGGTTCCGTGAAAAGCGGCACCTTCACGACGGAAGGCATCACCGTGCTTCTGGCGATTATCGGTATCCTGGTAACCGGTATCCTGGTCGTGAAGAACGTCAAGGGCAGCATCCTCTGGGGGATCCTTGGCACCTGGGTGCTTGGCATGATCTGCCAGCTGGTCGGCCTTTACCGGCCTGACGCGGCCGCGGGCTTCTATAGCATGTTCCCGGATTTCTCCGGCGGCTTCGGCATCCGCAGCATGATGCCCACCTTCATGAAAATGGATTTCTCGCGGGTACTTTCCCTGGATTTCCTGGTCGTTCTGTTTGCATTCCTCTTCGTGGATATGTTCGATACCCTGGGCACGCTGATCGGCGTGGCTTCCAAAGCGGATATGCTGGATAAGGACGGGAAGCTCCCGAACATCCGCGGCGCACTTCTGTCCGACGCTCTGGGCACCTCCATCGGCGCCGTATTCGGAACCTCCACAACGACGACATTCGTGGAGAGCGCCGCCGGCGTCGCCGAAGGCGGACGCACCGGCCTGACCGCCGTCGTTGCGGCCATCCTCTTCGGCCTGTCCCTGTTCCTGTCTCCGATCTTCCTGGCAATCCCGTCCTTCGCCACGGCTCCAGCCCTTGTGGTCGTCGGCTTCCTGATGATGACCTCGATCACGAAGATCGATTTCAACGACTACTCGGAGACCATCCCCTGCTACATATGCATCATCGCGATGCCGTTCATGTACAGCATCTCCGAAGGCATTGCCCTGGGCGTAATCTCCTATGTGGTGATCAACCTGGTGTGCGGCAAGGCGAAAGAGAAGAAGATCAGCGCATTAATGTATGTGCTGGCACTATTCTTTGTTGTGAAATATATATTGATCTGATTGATGAAATAACTTTGGATTTGCGGAAGGAGCCGTCTTCTCTGACGGCTTCTTTTTGTGGTCTGATCATTCGTGGATTCGCGCTTCAGCGCTTCGATCTCTACAACCGGTTCTCTGTGTCTTTTTCTTCATCTCTCCACGGTCTGTCTGCAACATCCGCTTCATCATTCCATTTTCTGGTAAAATTACAAAATACCAGTTGACAGCTTATATTATTCGTTGTATAGTATTATCATTATATTAATATTAATAATAAACAAGCAAGGAGAGGAGGAACCCTATGGGATTTCAGACCGGGGCCGCAATGCTCGATGCCTGTGTACTGGCTGTGCTCGGCGGGCGGGATGTGTATGGCTATGAGCTGACGGTGTATATCAAGAGCGTGATCGACATCTCGGAAAACAGCCTGTATCCGGTGCTGCGCCGGCTGCAGCGTGACGGCTGCCTGACGACCTACGACCAGCCGTTTAACGGCCGCAACCGGCGGTACTACTCGATTACGGATTCCGGCCGGCAGAAGCTGGCCGCGTACCGGGTCGACTGGGAAGAATACAAGAAAAATATGAATCTGCTGCTGAGCGGGAGGATTGCCCTGCCGGCAGAATCACAGAACTCATGACCAGGAGGATCGATGATGAACAAAGAACAGTATCTTCAGAAACTCAGAGAAAGCTTAAACGGCCTTTCCGCAGGGGACGCGGCCGAGATCATGCAATACTATACGGAATATTTCGAGGACGCGGGGCCGGAGCGCGAGGCCGCGGTCATCGAAGAACTTGGGGATCCGGCAGGACTCGCTGCCCAGGCGGCGGAAGCCCTGGGACAGACACCGGGAACCGACAGGAGCTTGAACCGGAATTTACTGCCGGGCCTGCTCGGCCTCCTCAAAAGGCGCGATGCCGCGCAGGAGGGACAGTCGCCGTATCCATATCGCTTTCAGAAAATGGATCTGATGCCTTTCCACAGCATTTTCGTCCATGTCCGCAACTGTCCGGTTTCCGTTGAGGAATCCGCCGACGGCAGATACGGCGCCGATGTATGCCTGCTGCCGCAAGAGGGCGAAACCGCACAGGTCGGCACAGCGGACGGCGTCTTCAGCGTGACGATTACCGGCAACCCCCGCGTTCACAAAAACCTCCAGGGAACCCAGTATGTGAACGCGG
>CANQFR010000076.1 GCA_947599905.1 uncultured Lachnospiraceae bacterium | reverse complement strand
TGCTTCGGCGAGGCGCTGAAGCCGGAATTTAAGACGTATCAGCAGCAGATCGTGAAGAACGCCAAGGCGCTGGCGGAGGAACTGCAGAAGCAGGGCTTTAAGATCCTTACCGGCGGCACGGACAATCATTTGATGCTGGTAGATCTGCGGGGCATGGACATCTCCGGCAAGGAGCTGCAGAACCGCTGCGACCAGGTATACATTACGCTGAACAAGAACGCGGTGCCTGGTGATCCGAGAAGTCCGTTCGTGACCTCCGGCGTGCGTATCGGAACGCCTGCCGTGACCTCCCGCGGACTGGTGGAGGCGGATATGGCCAAGGTGGCGGAGTGCATCTGGCTGACCGCGACGGATTTCGAGGCGAAGGCCGACTATATCCGGGCGGAAGTGACAAAGATCTGTGAGAAATATCCGATCTACGAATAAAGAAGAGTGACAGCACGGAGGCTGTCTACGATTTCTTCTCCTCCAGATATTTTTGCGCATCCTTAAAGAAACTTCCGATAATGATCATCATGATAATTCCCACCGGGAACGCGGCGATGATCGAGACCGACTGCAGGTTTGCCATGGAGTTCTCCGAGAAGATCAGCGCGATCGGGAAGAGGATCAGCATGACCGCCCAGAAGAGCCGGACATTGCGGTGCGGCTGCGCGCCGGCAGGCAGGGCTTTGTAGGAGTAGGAGGCGGCCACCATCGTGATGGAATCAAAGGAGGTCGCGTAGAAGGCGATCATCGTGACGGCCAGCAGGAGCAGCCCCATTTTTGCCAGGGGAAGCGTCTGCATGACATTGACGATGATCTGATATAAATCGCCGGAGGCGGCATAGTCCGCGATCAGATCCATTTGCCCGGTAACCTGAAGGTTTAAGCTGTAATTGCCCAGAATGATGAAGGACGTAAATGTCCCTGCCAGCGCCCAGCCGTATCCGCCGAGGATCGTCTGGCGGATGGTACGCCCGCCGCTGATGGAGCCGATGAAGAACGGCGTCGCCACGCACCATACCATCCAGTAAGCCCAGTAGAAGATGGTCCAGTTCTGGGGAAATGAGGTCTCCCTCAGGGCGTCCGTCCAGGTGGACAGGCCGATGAAATTCTGCGCCAGGTTGCCGATGGCAGTGATGCCGGTCTCAATCGTGTAGCGCGCCTTGCCGCCGCCGATCAGGACATAGAGCAGCAAGGCAAAGAACAGGTAGGTGCAGGACGCGGCCAGCTTCGCCACGCCCTTCATGCCGAAATACACGGTGACCGTGTAAACCAGACAGATGATCACCAGGATCGCGATGGTGAACAGGTTGGACTGCCCGATATGGAAAACCGAGCTCAGTGCCATGGACAGAAGAGGCGTCGCCAGGGAGAATGTGGTGGCGGTCCCGGCCAGCAGCGCGAAGACGGCGACCAGGTCAATGAGTTTTCCTGCGGGGCCGTCGGTCCATTTTCCGAGAAGGGGCCGGCAGGCTTCGGAATACTTTTGCTTATTGCGCTTGCGGACATGGATCATGAAGCCGAAGGCCACGGCCAGTACCATATAGAAGCTCCAGGGAATCGGCCCCCAGTGGAACAGCGGATAAGTGCTGGCCCAGTCCTGGACGCTGCCCATGTCGGTGATGCGCGGCTCGCCCGCGTAGAGGATCCATTCGCATAAAGAGTAGAACAGGATGTCGGCGGCAAGCCCGGCCGTAAACATCATGGAGCCCCACTGGAACGAGGTATACTGCGGCTTCTCCCGATCGCCCAGCCGGATATCGCCGTATCTGGAAAATGCGATGTAGAGGGAGCAGAGGACCATCCCCAGTCCGATCAGCAGGTAGTAGCTGCCGAGTTCGTCGCCGAGGAAGAAACGGATGGACGCCAGAACGCTGCCGGAGGCATCCGGCGCTGCCACGAAGACGATGCACAGCAGCAGGATGCAGAGGAACGGAACAATAGTAGTGACCAGATCAAGCTGCTTTCGCAGGGGGGAATGTACTTCCTTTTGATTTTCTTTACTCATAACGGCCTCCCGTATGTTCAAAAATAGATTAAAAATGGTTCATATTGAACATGATAGCACGGCAGACGGGAAAATGCAAGCCTCTATTCCTGACGATTTTCTGACATTTGAGTGACGGTCATAGTTTTTGGAAAAACGGAATACATGGTTAAAAAGGGCGTGTAAGAGGCGCGGCATGATTCATGGACTGCATCAACTGGTTTGGGGGCCGGCACTGATCGGACTGCTGCTGGCGGCCGGCGGATATTATACGTGGAAGAGCGGCTTCTTTCAGCTTCGCGGCGCCGGCCTGTGGTGGCGCGCGACAGCTGGAAGTCTTGCAGGACGTTCAGAAGAAAACGGCAGGCCGGCGGAGACCGGCCCCCGTCACGCGCAGACACAGGAAACGGATACTTCTCTCACAAAGTTTCAGACTGCCTGTACCGCGCTGGCGGCAACCGTCGGTACCGGCAATATTGCCGGTGTGGCGACAGCGATTACAGCCGGCGGTCCCGGCGCTGTCTTCTGGATGTGGGTGTCGGCGCTTCTGGGAATGATGACGGCTTACGCGGAGGTGAGTCTGGGTATCCGTTTTCGGCGGAGGAAGCCGGACGGTACGTGGTTTGGAGGTCCGTGCGCCTATCTGTCCGAGGGACTTCACAGGCCGCGGCTGGCGCTGCTCTATGGCATCCTGTGTCTCTGCGCCTCGCTTGGCATGGGCAGTATGGTACAGTCGAATGCGGTATCGCAGACCCTGGCGGTTTCGATGGGAGTCCCGCCGCTTGCCGCTGCGGTGATTGTCACCTCCCTGGTGCTGGGAATCGTTGCGGGCGGTGCGAAGCGGATTGCGAAGGTGACAGTTTGGCTGATTCCGGTGGCTGCGGCTGTCTATGTGGGCGGCGCGGCAGTGATACTGGCGGTGTGTTTCAGGCAGATTCCGCATGTGCTGGCAGAGATTGTCCGCTGCGCGCTGCTTCCGGAGGCAGTGTTTGGCGGCGTGGGCGGATACGGCATCAGACAGGCGTTCCGCTATGGCGTTGCGCGTGGTGTCTTCTCGAATGAGGCGGGACTTGGAACTCTGGCGGGACTGCATGGCTCCGTGGAGGACACAACGCCGCGTGAGCAGGGGATGTGGGCGATGTTCGAGGTTTTCTTTGATACGATCGTCATCTGCACGGTGACGGCGCTCGTGATTCTGTGTGCGCAGGGGGCCGGTATGACGCCGGCGCCGGGAGGCCTGGAGGGAGCGGCCCTGGCCGGAGCGAGTTTCGGACAGATTCTGGGCCCGGCGGGGGCGTATCTGGTACTGGGAGCCATGGCGGTATTCGCTTTTTCTACAATGATTGCCTGGTACTATCTGGGAAGACAGACACTGGGGGCGGTAATGGAACTGGCGGGACGGCTGCGGCGCGGGCGTCTGTCTTTTGCCGGCGATGCAGCTGGATATCTGGCCGGATCCTTGTATCTGCTGCTCTTTGTTTACGCGGTATTTCTGGGTTGTGTCTGCAGCCTGAACGCAGTGTGGGAATTATCCGATATTTTCAACGGCCTGATGGCGTTTCCGAATCTGGTGGCGCTGTTTTTGCTGCGCCGGGAGGTACCTCTGATGCGGGGGAGACGATAAGGCGCGGCATCATGCAAGCAGGGCGCACCGGAGCCCTGCCGGCACGGAAGCAAAAAAAGATTACCGCCCGGCAGCGGCTCTACCCGGCGGTAATCTTTTCTATAATGGATTAAAAAGGGAGGAGAGCTGATAACCAACGCTATCAGCCCAAGTATTATGAAAAAAACCATTGGCTATCTACATCTTAACTATAAAGAATAAATATGAAGAAATGATGCTGAATGTGTAAAAGATTTTTGAATTAATTGTGAACATCACAGGTCTTGCCTGATAGAGAAAATGATGGTAAAATAAAAAAACGGAAATTTATACCGCCGTACAGGCAAAAATGGTGATTGGGAGGCAGTAAGTGATGGAGGGTAAGAACCAGAAGAACAAGTATAAGGTTCTGATCGTGGATGATTCGGAGATGAACCGCTCGATCCTCGCTGATATCCTGGGAGAAGAATATGACATTATCGAGGCTGAGGACGGAGAGGAAGCTGTCAGTATCCTGCGCAGAAGGAGTTCGGAGATATCTCTGGTACTGCTGGATATTGTTATGCCGAAGATGGACGGTTTCGAAGTTCTGGTCATGATGAATAAGTACCAGTGGATCGACGAGATCCCGGTTATTATGATTTCGGCAGAGAGCAGTTCCACATCGGTGGAACGGGCATTTGATCTGGGGGTTGTCGATTATATCAGCAGACCGTTCGATGCAGTGGTGGTTCACCGCCGCGTGGTGAACACGATTCTTCTCTATGCCAAGCAGCGGAAACTGGTGGGCATGGTCACGGACCAGATTTATGAGAAAGAAAAGCAGAGCCGCTTAATGATCGATATCTTAAGCCAGATCGTGGAGTTCCGCAACGGGGAGAGCGGTATGCACGTGCTGCATATCCATCTGATTACGGAGATCCTTTTAAAGCAGCTTTTCCAGAAGACAGGTAAATACCACATCACCGCGGAAGATATCACGATGATATCCATGGCGTCCGCGCTCCACGATGTGGGAAAGATCGCGATTCCCGGTGAGATTCTGAATAAACCGGGTAAGCTCACCAGGGAAGAATATAAGACGATGAAGACCCATCCGGCCGTCGGCGCGGAGATGCTGGATGAATTGCCGTTTCATCAGGACGAGCCGCTTCTTCGCCGGGCCTATGAGATCTGCCGCTGGCACCATGAGCGTTACGATGGCCGCGGATATCCGGACGGACTTAAGGGCGACGAGATTCCTATTTCCGCCCAGGTGGTGGCGCTGGCGGACGTCTATGACGCGCTGGTCAGCGAACGAGTGTATAAGCGGGCATTTTCCCATGAAGTGGCCGTGGAGATGATCCTGGATGGGGAGTGCGGCGTATTCAATCCGATTCTTCTGGAATGTCTGGTGGAATCGGCGGAGAAGATACAGGACAGTCTGGAGTCGGCGACATTCGGCGCCAGCATCAGCGAGCAGCGGGAGGTCCGCAAGATCACCGAGGAAATGATGCAGCATGAAGAGCTGTCAGCGTCGGAGCGGACGCTGCGGCTTCTGGAACATGAGCGCACCAAGTACCGGTTCTATGCGTCCATGTCCCATGAGGTTCAGTTCGAATATTCCGTGGAACCGCCCATGTTAACCATGTCGGAATGGGGCGCCGCAGTGCTCGGACTCAAGGAGATTATCATGGATCCGGAACACGATGAACAGTTCCGGGGGATTCTGGGAGAAGGAGTGCTGGAAAGCTTCTCTGAACTTCTGTATGAGACGAAGCCGAAGCATCCGGTGTTCCGTTTTCAGGGATTTTTGAAGGTCAACGGTGAGGAACGCTGGCACCAGATTATCTGTCAGGCACTCTGGTCTTCCGAGGAGACGCCGCGGCTGACGGGCGCGATCGGCAAGGCGGTGGACATTCATGATGAGCACATGCGGGTAGTCCATCTGGAAAAGACTGCCTCCCATGACGGCCTGACAGGGCTTTTGAACCATTCCAGCGCGGAATTTATCATCAGAGAGCGCCTGCGGCTGAATCCTCGGGGGAAGTTTGCCATGTTCCTGCTGGATCTGGATTATTTTAAATCTGCCAATGACGAGCACGGACATATTTTCGGCGACCGTGTTCTGCAGCATCTGGCCGGGAAGATCAGGGACAGCGTCCGCGAGGAGGATGTGGCGGCCCGGATGGGCGGAGACGAATTCCTGATGTTTATTGATTATACGACGGATCTGGAATCGGCGGTGAAGCGAATCTATTCGTCCCTTCTGGGGTATTACGAGCATTTTCAGATATCCGTCAGTATGGGCGTGGCGGTGAGCAACGGGGAGAACCTGGATTATGAGACTCTGTTCCATCACGCGGATGAGGCGCTGTATTCGGTGAAGCTTTCGGGCCGCGGGACATATCATTTCTATAAGCCGGAGATGGATGAAATGTTCGCCGAGCGGGAGCCGATCCCGCGGACTCCGGTGGAGAGCGATCGCCTGCCGGAAAAGGCGGAGGCGGCCGGAGAGACCACCTCGGAAACGGGAAGGCCGGAGAATAGCGGGACACTGGAAACTGCCGGAATCCCGGAGAATAGCGAAACACCGGAGAATGCCGGGACGTCGTAGAATAGTGTGACACTGGAGAATCGTTAAAAAAGTTTAAGGAAAATGACCCTGTGGATATAAGATTCCTGTGATATAGTGGTATCTGACAGCGGAAGCGGTATGACCGCGGCCGGAATGCGGGAATTGACAGAAGGAGGGTTTTTCCATGAAGAAGAATGTAATTCTGACAGCCGGTTCAGTGATATGTGCCGGTATGATTCTGGCGGCCTGCGCGCCGCAGGTGACGACCAGTATGCCGGATGTGCTTACGGTGCAGGTGGTAGGGAATGAGACGGGGGAGGCCGGTTTGGAGCAGACCGGTACGGCCGGTTCCGGTCAGACTGATGCTGCAGAAATGCGGACTGTGACTGTCACCGCCGCGGAGACGGTGAAGGTAGCGCCGGATATGGCGCGGATCGTCTATGAGATCACGACGGAGGATAAGGACGCCGAGGTCTGCCAGCAGAAGAATAGCGAGACGCTGGACGCGGTGCTTGCTTACCTGAAGGACCAGGGCGTAGAGGAGAACTCCATCCAGACGTCGGATTTCTCTCTGAATCCGCAGTATGAATATCCGGGTAACGGCAGGCAGGTTCTGGTCGGTTATGAGATGGATACCCAGCTGACGGTGTCGGACGTTCCGATGAATCAGGTGGGAGAACTGCTGACCGGCGCGGTGAGTGCGGGCGTGAGCCGGATTCAGGACGTGTCTTACTATGCCAGCGGATATGACGAAGCCTACGATCAGGCGCTGGCGCTGGCTATGGAGATGGCGAAGGAGAAAGCAGAGTCGATCGCCCACGCCGGCGGCTGTCAGGTGACGGATGTATTGAGTGTGACGGAATCCGCCGACCGCCAGAGCGGCCGGTATGTGAACTCCGGTATCAGCCGGAATCTGATGGCCAAAGCGGCTGCGGAGGACAGCGTCGCGGAGATGCCTGTTATGGCAGGCGAGATGGAGATCGAGGCGGAGATCACGGTGGTGTACCGGCTGCTGCCGCGATAGAAGGCAGATGTGGAACCGGCCGTGTAGTATTCCGGATAAAAGAACTGGTGTGGGCATCAGTGGCGCTGGGATGTTAGGATTGTGCGCCGAGGAGATGGAATCATGAGCAGGGACGCCAGGGTTATGCGTAGAGGCGTTGGGATCATGCGCAGGGACAGTTCTGCCGTGAGGGATACTGTTACAGTCAGGAGTTATAATTTAATATGATAGAGATTCGACTGAATGATAATTCATATGAGCAGGATATCCGGGAACTCCTGATGGCGTTCTATCCGGGCGAGGGGTTCGTCTATGGGACGGCGGAAATCCTGACGTCTGTTTCAGAGCATCGTGACGGTATGGTGGAGGAGAAGCCGTCTCTGCCTGCGGCGTCTCCCGATATCCGCCTGACTGTAGAAGGCCTGGTCAGCGACGACCGCTGTTCCTTCCGTCTGCGCCTGATCTTCGCGGGAGAGGCGGAATTTCATGTGATGCCAAATCTCCCGCCGGAGCTTGAGAAGGAGGCCGCCCGCCGGGACGAGCCCATTTCCCTGGACTACGACGACCGCACCGACGCGAAGAACAAGATCAAGCGCCGTCTCTATGTGCTTCTGATGTTCGCAACCGGGAAACTGCTTCCGTGGGGCGCGCTCACCGGCATCCGTCCGACGAAGATCGCCATGACGAAGCTTCAGGAGGGCATGGGCGCGGATGAGATCGCCGTGTTCATGAAGGAAAATTATTACGCAAGCGACGAGAAGATCGCCTTAAGCATCGAGATCGCGCAGCGGGAACGGGAGCTTCTGTCCGCCGTCGACTGCGCCGGCGGCTACAGCCTGTACGTGGGGATCCCGTTTTGCCCGACGACCTGCCTGTACTGTTCGTTCACGTCTTTCCCGATCGGCAAATGGGCGGGGAAGACCGGCCTCTATCTGGACGCTCTTTTTAAGGAAATGGATTATGTGTCCCGGAAAATGAGCGGCCGCGCGCTGACGACAGTCTACTTTGGCGGCGGAACGCCAACCTCCCTGTCCGCGGAGGATCTGGACCGCCTGTTTACGAAGCTGCGGGCCGTATTTGACGTGGACCACGCCAGGGAATTCACGGTGGAAGCCGGCCGCCCGGACAGCATAACCCGGGACAAGCTTCGGGTGCTGAAAAAGCACGGCGTCACCCGTATTTCCATCAACCCCCAGACCATGAATCAGGCGACGCTGGACCTGATCGGCCGCCGCCACACGGTAGAGGATGTGAAGGAGAAATTTGCCATGGCCCGGGAAGAGGGCTTTGACAATATCAATATGGACCTGATCGTTGGACTTCCGGAAGAGGACATGGAGGAGGTCCGCGCCACGATGGAGCAGATCAAAGAACTGGGCCCTGACAGCCTGACGGTTCATTCGCTGGCGATCAAGCGGGCTGCGCGGCTGAACACGATGAAGGAAGTCTACAAGGATCTGAAGATCGTGAACACCCAGGAGATCATCGATATGACCGCCCGCTATGCGCGGGAGATGGGACTGGAGCCATATTACCTCTACCGCCAGAAGAACATGGCCGGGAATTTCGAGAACGTTGGCTACTCCGCTCCCGGGAAAGCGTGTCTCTACAATATTCTGATCATGGAAGAGCAGCAGACGATCGTGGGCTGCGGCGCGGGAACGACCACTAAGCGCGTGATCCCGGGCGAGAACCGGATCGAGCGGGCGGAGACGGTGAAGAACGTGGAGCACTACATCGCGCGGGTGGACGAGATGATCGAGCGGAAGGAGAAGCTGTTCGCGCTGCCGGAGAAATCTTTAGAAAAGTGTTGAAATTTCCTGCGGAGTTGCATATAATAATAACAGGAACAACCACCTACAAGAGGTTGGCCTGTATTGAGAGATAGAAATTCCACCCTTTCAACAGCCAAGTATACAAGGGTGGTTTTTCTATGCGAAAAACGTTACTGACTTATCAATACGATAAGGGTCAGCAATGCAAGAATGAACATTCCAAAGGCCATAAGGTCCTCAAAATCGAATTTCATCTGCACCACCTCCCATCTATGTAGGATGGAAGGCCAACACCCTGCAGTGACATGGTTGTTCCCATGAATATCTTATCATAGTTGGGACGATATTTCAACGCTTTAATGAGATATCAATATTTCAATTCTACTCCAGGATAAGCTCCTTTTTGTCCGCCAGAAGTTCATTAATCCGCATTACATCCATATGATGTTCGATCCCATATATGACGACCGCGTCCCGCGAAGATCTGGCATAGAGAATCCCTTCTCCTGCGGACTCCAGGCACCGCTGCGTCTCCCGCAGCGTAAGTTCGGCGGCGATGCACAGCGCCAGGATTTTATCGCGTCCCGGCTGCCGGGCGCCGCTTAAGATCTGGTAGCCATAGGTGCGGTCAAGTTGCGCCGCGCGGATGATATCAGACTTCTTCAAATCGTGGATCTCAAGAAAATGCTGAAAGCAGCCGGCGAAATCCAGACTGGCGTCCGGTTTTGCATGCGTTTCAAGATAATTGTCCAGTTCCTTCTGCGAATGAGTGCTGGTCAGGATATGCAGCAGTTCGCCGGTGGTTTTGGAGTCTGTAGTTTGCGGCGTCCCGGTATGGGCGTCATTTTCTTTCTTAAGCATGTCGGGTTCTCCTTTTGTATTTCCATTTTTTATGCTACACTAAATATGGTTGTTTCGCAAGTGAAAATTGGCCCAGGTAATAGTTGTCGGCCTTGGCGTTGGGTCTGGCGCCTGGCTGAACAAAGCCGGGAGTTGTGCGGCGGCTCGTGCTGTCGGAAGTTCGCCCGCTTCCGGCGGAAACGACCGGCGGAAACGAAGCACGGCCGGCCCGGCCGCGGATAAGACTTTGGGAACATTTTCAGAAATGAAGAGGAGGCCATATGCCGGATCGATATCAGGAAATCACCCCTATTGGAAAATACAAAAATATCTGGCTGGTTCTTGACCGGGACACAGGGAAGGTCTATGTGAGAAAATGCCTCGAGACGTTCAATCAGGAAGTATATGAGCGCGTGGCGCGGCTTCACAATGTCCATATCCCCGGCATAGCCGCGTGGAAACTGGAAGACGGCAGGTTCTGGCTGATCGAAGAGTATGTAAACGGCGAGACGCTGGAGGAACGGATAAATCGTGGGTATTCATTTACATGGAAGGAAGCGGTCGGAATCGTCCGCCAGGTCTGCGAGGCCCTTGCGTGCCTGCACAGCCAGGAGCCGCCGGTCATTCACCGGGATGTGAAGCTGTCCAACATCATGATCTCCCATGACGGCGTTGTGAAGCTGATCGACTATAATGCGGCCCGGCTTTATGAAAAGGGACTGAAGCAGGACACCCGGCTGATCGGGACCGAAGCTTACGCGGCTCCCGAGCAGTTCGGCTTTGCCCAGACGGACGCCCGGACGGATATCTATGCGCTTGGCGTGGTGTTCAATTATCTCCTGACCGGAGCGCATATCAAAGAACGGATGGCGGAAGGCGCCTGCGGCGCCGTCATCCGGAAGTGTACGCAGATGGACCCGAAACAGAGATATCAGTCGGTATCAGAACTGGATCAGGCGCTGCAGGTATTGCAGATGAATGGTTCAGCCGGAGTGACGGCGGAGATGGAAGCGGCGGGGAATGCGGCAGAGATGACAGGGGCGACAGAAAGGACGGGGACGGCAGTAAAGGCGGAGACGGCAGAATTCCTCCATGCAAGATCTGCGCCGGCACCCCGGACGAAGAGAGCGGCAGGATTTCATGGAGAAGGCGAATACAAAGAACGCAGGAGTGAAACAGACTGGAGTGAATCGGCCGGGAGAGATGCAGACAGACATCAGGAGAGAAAAACCGCAACAGACCGATACCCCAAAGTCGGGTATGAGAAGAAAAAACACGGCAGAAAGCAGGGGATATGGCCGATCCCCGGGTTCCGAAGCGGCGTATGGTGGAAGAAACTTGTGGCGGTGGCGGGGTATCTCTTCATCTTTTTTGTAAGTCTGAAGGTGGAGTTTACTGTGGACGCGGGTCGGCCGCTGGCGCTGTGGGCTGATAAGCTCCTGGTGCTTATCAGCCTGCTTTCTTCGGTCGCGGTATACACGGACTATCACGGCGCCGCCGCAAAAATGCCGTTTCTGCATAATAAGAAAGGATGGATTCGCTGCCTGGGATATTGTATGGTCTGGCCGTTCATATATGGGATTCTTATTCTGCTTGAGGTCATGGTCACATTACTGTTTCGAGCTATCGTGAAAATTTAGAAAGTATGCTGCCAGCATACCAAATGATACGAAGAAAATAGTAAACTGCCGGTAGAAAGGGACGAATACCGGCAGTTTTTTTAATGTTTAATCGGAAGAAGGAGGATTCTGACTGAAATGCGCGATCACATCTTCCAGCAGGTTCTTAACCAGAGGAAGGGCCTCTCTGGGGCATTCGCTGAGAAGCTGGGACAATTCACCATTCATATAGACAGGAGACGCGCTGTCTGCGCCCTGCAGGATATAAGCGGGCTCTATTTCCAGAAAATGGCAGATCTGAACCAGCCGCTCCAGATTGATCTGCGTCCTTCCGCATTCGATCCTGCTGATGAATGCGGTCGAGACATCCAGGTATTCTGCCAGCTGCTCCTGCGTGATATGTTTTTCTTTCCTGCTTTTGGCCAGACGCTGGCCCATCAGCCGGTAATCGAGTATCATGCGTATCACCCCTTTTGATTATATGCGGAATTGGGGGAAATGATAAGGAATCTATAAGTTAATATTGACTTATAGATTAT
>CANQFR010000075.1 GCA_947599905.1 uncultured Lachnospiraceae bacterium | reverse complement strand
GCGGCAGTGACATTGCCCCAGATGTCGTAGGAATAGGTATCAGATGCATAGCACACCGTGCCAAATCCAAGGATGGCACACATTATGAGAGCAAACACCGCGACGTATTTGCTCAAAATCTTATTTGATCTTCGCATACGCCACCTCTTATTCTTTCATACCGGATGTAGCCATCGTAGATACCACGTTGTTCTGCATGATCAGGAATACGATCAGCGGAACAGCGAACATAATGATCGCGGATGCGGCGGATATACCGGCGTAGGAACTTCCGACGCCGCTGATCTTGCCGCTCGCCAGCTGCTGTACCACATAGGCAAACCCCTTGTTGGCTTCGGTGTAGATGAACCTGTCGCCGGTGTTGGTCCAGAAGCTCTGGAACACCAGGATAAACGCAGTCACCAAAGCAGGTTTCGTAACGGGCATCACGATCAGGAAATGAATCCGTACATAACCGGCGCCGTCGATCTGGGCCGCTTCCATTAAGCTGTCCGGGATCTGCTCCATGAAATTCTTCATCAGGTACAGACCCAGCGTAGACGCGAAGCCCGGGATAATGATTGCCCACTGCGTGTCCAGCATGCCCAGACGCGCGATGGTCAGGAAGTTGGGGATCATCGTGACCGTGGCGTTGAACATCAGCGAGTACACGATCAGCTGGTTGAAGAAATTCGATCCCGGGAACTTGTATTTCGCCAGCGGATAAGCGCACAGCGAAGCGATCACGATGTGTCCGATCGAGCCGACAACCACCACAAACAGGGAGTTGAACAGCGACCGGGTCACAGGCACTACGGTGTTGGCAAGTACGTTTACAAAATCGCGATAGTTGTTAAACGTCGGATTCGAGACCAGAATCCTCGGAGGGAAGATGAACATCTCGTTCATCGGCTTTAGGGACTGGCTCAGCATGTAAATGACCGGGAAGAAGAAAGCGAGGCCCATAAGCAGCAGGAACAGGCCCAGGGCCACATTCCCCCAGAAGCTTCTCGGAGTTTTCTTAACCGACGGGGCGAAATCCAGTTTGGATTTCTTTTTCTTCAGATAATTCGCTCTGATCTTATTCAGAATATCCATCGTCACTTCTCCTTTCTCCCATCAGGTTCCGACCTTGCGGAGCAGTTTCTGGATCAGCATGTTGCAGACGATCATGAGCAGGAACAGAAGCACCGCGATCGCCGACGCGTAACCCATCTCCATACGGATGGAGCCGTAGTCGTTTAGGTGGTTAACGATCGTATGGGAGGCGTAATTCGGACTCGGGAAGCCGACCAGCGCGTCACCGACGCTGCCGACCGACAGAGAACTTGTGATCGTCATGACGGCGCCGAACAGAAGCTGAGGCTTCATATTCGGGAGCGTGATGTACCACAGCTCCTGCCAGCGGTTGCGGATCCCGTCGATGGCTCCGGCCTCATACTGGGCCTCATCGACGCCCTTAATGCCGGCGACGAAGGACAAAAAGCCTACGCCCATGCTGGTCCACAGGGAAGCAAGGATCACGACGAGAGCCACATACTTCTCATCAGACAGCCACAGGATCGCTTCCTTTGTGATACCCAGGTTGCGCAGCGCGGCGTTTAAGTAGCCGTTGCTGTCGTTGGAGAAGATCTGCGCGAACACGGTGATTACCGCGGTGCCCGCCATACTCGGCGCGTAGAAGATCACCGTCAGAACCGTGCCCAGCTTGTGGGGCAGCTCGTTGATCATCCAGGCCAGGAGGAAGGAAAGGATATATCCGCCCGGTCCTACGATCACAGCGATGATGAACGTATTCTTGATCGCCGTGATGAAAATATTGTCATCCAAAAACAGTTTGCGATAATTGCTGAGACCCACGAAGTTCGCCGGTTCCAATACATTGAAATCCGTAAAGCTGTACCACATGGCCGTCAGAACGGGATATACAACAAAGATCGCGAACAGGATCATAAAGGGAGCGATCATGATGTACAGCGGGATACTCCTCTTCATATCGCGGAGAGTCAGATGAACTCTTCTCTGCAATGACATTTGATTCTTATTCTTAGCCATTCTCTCTCCCCTCCTATTCTGCCGTATTCAAACCAAACTCAGTGCGCTTGTTGGTGATCTCGGTATTGATCGCGTCGAGTTCGATATACAGGGTGTCAACAGGTTCCAGATTCTCCGATACCACGGCTGTGAACGCGTTGCGGATCGTACGTCCCGTGATGTATCCGCCGGGGATCTGCGGCTCTGCCTTCAGATCGCCGGAATCGATGATGGAAAGCACCACGCTCTTGAACTCCTCGTTTAAGCCGCCGCCGCGGATCGCTTCGATGTTCGATACCGGAAGCTCAGCCGCTTCGCCGTTCTCCGCCTTCAGCTCGGTGGAATATCCGATCTGTGTATCCGCGTCTGTCCACCACTTCAGGAACTCCCACGCCTCATCCGTCATGCCGTCCTTCGCCACCGTGGAAGCCACGATGAAGCAGGTGCCGATCATGCTGGCCGCGGAATGATCCACGGTGCCGTCTGCGAGACGCGTTCCGGGCATTCTGGCGATGGACCATTTGCCGGAAATCTCAGGAGCTGACACGTTCAGGGTGTTCACATAGGTGTAATCCACGACCATGACCGGAATCTCGCCGGTACGGAAACGTGTCACCAGGTTCACGGAATACTCCAGACCCTGTTTGGTATAATACTCCGTCCACTTCTTAAAGACGCTCATCTGCTCGATCTGATCCATCAGCGTCGCCGTATGGTCCGCATTGTACAGATCATAGCCTTCCTGATACAGCATGGAAAGGAAGATGCTGTTGACGGGAACCGTCGTGGAACTGGTGCCGCCGCCAAGCGTCATGTACTCATTGCTGCCCAGATAAACGTCCATATTCTCAGCTTCCAGATAGGGGATCAGAGCGATCAGATCGTCCCAGGTCTCCGGAACCGGAAGTCCCATGCTGTCCAGGATATCCTTCCGGTAGATCATCACCGGGAAGGACAACTGATCCGGAAGCCCGTACACGCCGCCCTCATATTCCAGGAACGGGCGCACGCCGGACGGGAACCGCGAGAATACTTCTTCGAAATCCGAGAACTTCGTCAGGTCGTAAGAAGCGTTGCGGTATGCAAAGTTGGTGGGCTGGCTGTAACTGGACTGCAGAACCACATCCGGGCCCCTGCCTGCCACCGTCGCCGGAAGAACCGTATCGCCCTGAACCATGCTCAGGTTGACCTCATAGTCCTTATCGGCAAACGCCGCGTTGATCATCTTCTGGATGATATCATACTGGCTTCTCACATCGACCGTGACCCAGACATCCAGCTGCTGCTTGTCTCCGGAGGAGGTATTGTCAGCATGGACCTTGAAGTCGTTGGTAAATGATCCAACAAACGCCTTCCACGCATGGGCGACGTTCTGGAAGAAGTTGCCGTTGGCCCTGGGCAGCGTATAACCGTCGCCGGTCACGACCACGTAATCCAGTTCCAGCGGAACATTGTTGATGTTGTTGATCCAGTCGCCAAGCGCGGACAGTTTGTCATTATAATCCTTTAAATATTTCGCCACGTCGTCGGCCTTCTTGATCAGCTTGATCATGCTGTTCATCATGTCGACAACGCCGGAAGTCTTGTTGGCAGACTCCATGGACTCACCGAACATATCCACGACCGCGTTCAGTCTCGTGTATTCCACCTTCAGGTCATCCGTCAGGTTCGGAAGATACGTGGTGATCTGATAATCGCGGTAGGTATCCGGATCCGTACCGGTCACTGCCGTGATCTCACGGTAGAGGTTGGTCAGGTTCGTCACACTGGTGCTGGCCATGTCAACCGCTTCCGCCAGACTGCCCAGAGTCGCTGTCAGGGAGATCGTATTGGTTCCTTCGTCAAGATAGAAATAATAATCTCCGCTGTCATCACCCAGATAACCGATCTGCCAGTCGGGCGCGTAGTTGAACTTCAGCTCCGCAGCCTCCTCGAACGGGAGATCTCCGTTGATCCTCAGATAACGGGCGGAGTAGAATCCTCTGTTCAGATACTGCTTGTAGCGGAACGCCAGTTTATAAAGTCCCGCTTTCTTTGTCTCCACCGTCCAGGTAAGCGTCTGGCCGGCAGTGGCCCAGTTATCACCGCCGATCGTATTGTAAACGATGTTCGTCGCGTGATACGGCTGGGTTCCTACAGAAGTACGGTCATTGTTGGGAGAAAGTGAGGAACTGGACTTCACCGAAGTATCCTCCGCCTGCACAAGCAGCGCGCCCCCCGGGATCTCGTTGGGAATCACCTTCTCAGCGCCGACTTCTTCTGTATAATACGTGTAATAATCCTTATAGGACAGATATTTCCTGGCCGGGACAAGCGCCACCTCTCCGATTCCCAGTTCTCCCTGGGAGGAGGTAAATGTCACGGTGTTCTTTCCCTGGTCAAAATAAAACATATAACTGCCGACGGTATCGCAGTCCGTAGACTTGACATATGCCGTAGCCGGTCCCTCCATCTGGATCTGGGTAGGCGCGGCCTGGTTCCCATCGACATTCATCAGCCAATCCTTGTTGTCGTCCGCCCACAGACGGTCGATCGTGAGATCCTCACAATCAGCGAACGGCAGTTCACCATTAATACTAACATCACGCAAAATGCTCTGTGTGCTCGTGACATCCGGATAGTAGGTAAGCTGAATATGATAAAGGCCGGCATTTGCTACATCGAAATCATAGGAAATGCTGCCTTCGGACTGGGTCCAGACGACCCCGTTTTCTTCCTGCAGTCCGTCCATCTCGGCGTCCGCGTAATCGGTTCCCGCCTTTACGATACTGGCCGTATCGTCTCCGACATAGGAATCCTTATGCTGGAACACATAATCCGAGTACGACACCGTATCATCACCATAGCTGACATATTCTGCAAGAACTTCTTCTCTCGTCTGAACATATTCATCACTCGACGCAATATTCAATGCTACAACCGCTACCACGATCAACGCAACCAGAATACATATATTGCGAATGCGGGTTTTGTTCTTCTTCTTTTTCACCCCGTCAGCCCTTCCGTTTCTATGCATTACACGACTGCGGCCTGTGGTTACACAGGCCGCAGCCACTCAGCATTAAGAATCATACTTCAGTTATGTTTTGATCCGGATTACTGTACAATTCCAAGTTCCTTCATGTTGGCGTAACCAGCGTTCGCGTTGCTCTCGCCGGTGCTTCTCGCGTCGCGTCCGGCAATGATCTTCGCCATGTTGCTCCAGGTATCCACAACACCGCTGTCGTCGAACGGCTTCGCCCAGTCATACAGAACTCTCGCATGAGCCCAGTCATACAGCTCGATATCCTCTTCCGTGCAGAAGTTTCTCGCTGTGCCGGCCGAGAAACCGATGGTCGGGGTCTGGCCAGCCTGCTCGGACTCCCAGGCGGCATGCATGGAAGCAACGCCGGTTGGGTCGATCAGCTCGTTGAAATCCTTCGCGATCTGGAACAGAGTGATGTCATCGATACCGGTTCTCGCGGAAGCGTCCTTCAGGACAACTGTCGGGCCCCAGTAAGCCTGAGCCAGCTTGTAGTTGTCGCTGAGGGTCGTATAGTCACCGTCACAGGTAACGGAGTCGCCCCACGGCCAGAACACGATGCCCCAGTCGCCGATGCTGTCGGACAGGCCGCTGGTCTGCCACATCTCAGCCATGGTCATCACATAATCCTGATTCAGGCCGCCGGTTCCGTACATCAGATCCTCACCGGTCAGGTTGTCGTCCTCATCAAACTCCAGAGTGATCGGAGCAGCCAGGCCCAGGTCGATCAGCTCTTTGTAGAACTCCATCGCCTCGATGTAGTTCGGATCCGTGAAGCCGATGGTTCCGTTAGAGCTTACAGACGGAACGCCGCCGTTGGCAGAACCGGCCATGCAGGCCCAGTGGAAATAATGGGTAGCGATGGGATACATGCCGTCCGGAAGTTTGGACTTCATCTCGGTCAGGTATTCCTTCATGTCGTCGAAGCTCCACTCGCCCTTCATGAACTTCTCGGTCGGGGTCTCGGTCATACCGATGTCTTCCAGATACTTACGGCTGTAAACAAGCATATAAACGTCGCCCACGTTGTCGAAGGTCACGCCGTATACATGATCGTTCCAGGTAGCCGCATCCGTATAGAGCTTGCCAAGTTCAAGCTCGCTGTATGTATCGGTGATATCTGCCAGAACATCCGCGCCGATCATGGAAATGATCGCATCAGGAGTAGACTCCAGAATGTCCACAACACCCTCGCCGGCCGTCATCGAAGAAATGATCAGCTCATCCAGGTTGTAGCCGGTGTCGCCGCCGGGCTCCGTGTAGACAAGGTCGATATTGTACTTCTCTTCTACCTGCTTCTCTGCATCCGTGTACAGGGATACATCAACCGTGGCATCCTCGGCCTTCGCCGGATCCAGGTTGTTCCAGTCGCCGCCGTAAACCTTGACGACCTGCCCGCCGAAATCATAAGCGGGCGCCTCTGCCTCTGCCGCTGTGGTCTCTGCCTCGGCAGCCGCTGCTGTGGTCTCCTCAGACCCCCCCGCTGCCGCCGCTGTGGTCTCAGTCGCTGCCGCTGTTGTTGAGGTCGTGCTATCGCCACCGCCGCCGCAGGCGACCAGGCTTCCGACCATTGCCGCTGTCAGTACGACAGCGCCAAGTTTCTTGACTGACTTTTTCATCAATAGTCCTCCTTTTAATGCATTTTTTATAGCTTCAACAGCGCCTTTTCGGAAAGACTCCGTTGTAACTATCAACAAAATCAGCAAACAAACTAATATATTTATATAACAGGATATGACATTTTGTCAATGTTCTTTTTTCAAAACACGAAAAAAATTGGTAACTATTCATAACACTTTATAACAACTCCATATAAAAAAACCTTTGCGCCGTCCTTACAGCGCCCCTTTGCCATCGGCGTCTTTGGCAGTCCGTCCGGATTCTGTTCCAGATCCGCCAGGTACCGCGGCTCACCGGTCCGCAGGGACAACTCTGCCAGTCCGCCGACAGCAGCCATAAACGGAAAGCGCCCGGCGGAAATCTCGCCGGTCAGCATCTCCCAGCCTGACGGGTCCTCACAGCCGGCACTTGAGGAAAC
This sequence comes from uncultured Lachnospiraceae bacterium, assembly GCA_947599905.1. Taxonomy (GTDB): domain Bacteria; phylum Bacillota; class Clostridia; order Lachnospirales; family Lachnospiraceae; genus UBA3402. The sequence continues at coordinate 5,360 of CANQFR010000075.1, read as the reverse complement.
AGCGTCCGGGGCGTCCGCCCTGGAACTGTCTCCGAACGCAAGGCTATCTTCCTCTTCCGCATCTCCCGCCGGGCCGCCTCCGGCCAGCAAGCCATCCCCTGCCGCAGGGCCGCCGGAAGCGATTCTGCGGCGAACTGTCGCCGTATAGGAAAAACTTTCACAGTCCGCCTCAACGGTAAGCTCCAGCTCCTCATCTTCTCTCCACGGCTTTTTGCCAAGATCCAGTTCACACACGGTGCGATGCCGCAGCCTGCCGCCCGGACGGAACAAAATCCGGACAGCCGTCTGATGCGCGGCGCTCCCAAGCTCGATCTGCAGGGACTTGCCGTCGCCAAGGCACAGAATGAGCAGGCGCAGCGTAACGCGCACCCGCTTCGCAGTCGGAAACAGCCGGACCAGCCGGGCGTAGTCGTACGGTTCCCTGTCCTCCAAAAGGATCTGCCCGGAAGGCATACGTTCGATCCTGCACCAGGAAGGCTGATAGAGATTCCAGCAGCTCAGCGCAAGATCCCCGCCGTCTTCCTGCACTTTTCCCAGCGGCTCCTGTGTCTCCTGCGACTTTTCCATCGACTCCCGCATTTCATGCAGTTTTTGTGACTCCTGCGGTTTCTGCACCTTCTGCGCATTCTCGTCCGGCAGCCGCTCTTCGCCCTCCACCGGCACCGGGATCCTGGCAAACCAGATATCTTCTTTATTCACCGAATAGGTCACGCACAGTTCCCCGCCGGGTCTTGGATTCCCTTCACTGATCCCCCGCATGTACTGGGGACCGAGATCCTTGCAGAAGCCTTCATAGCGGATCGGCGGCACCTCGCCGTGAATAAGCAGCATATTGTCAAAATGCAGCCCGTCGTCCGAGGTCACGATACACAGCGGGAACCGGTGCTGGGTCTCCAGCGTCGGATCATAGACCAGCGCGTACCGCCCGTCCGGCGTCTTCTCGCCCCAGATCTTCTGGCCGCTCATCACGAGGCTGGGCGATTTCACCGGCGTCTCCCAGCTTTCCCCGCCGTCATGGCTCTCCGACACAAAGGAATGCTTCCAGAGCCCCACCACGTCCTTTTCCGCGCGGTGATACCAGCAGAAAGCCTGGTAAGTCCCCCCATCCGGGTGTTTGATACGGATCTGCGGATCCCGGTCTCCGTTCTCCTCCGCCCACTGCTGGACTGCCAGCGGATTGCCGAGCAGTTCCCGGCACGCGGCTTTAAACTGCTCATCGCCGCTTTCCTCATACAGCGGATAGAGGAGCTGCTCCTTCCTCCATCCCGCCTGCCAGTTCACGCGGATGAAATAAATCTCCCCCAGATGACCGTCCGGATAAAGCCTCCGCACGACGCGTCCGATCCCGTAATTGTCCCAGTTGGTCATCCAAAGCTCCGGCGACCAGCCGTAGAAGCCCAGCACAAGCATCACGCCGTTCTGGGCCTGATAGAACGCCATCCTCTGGTGCATGAACGCCGGCTTCGTCCCGTCGAACACATGATGAAGCCCTTTATAGTCCGTCACCTCGCACGCGGGGATCCGGTATTCCGGAAATGAAATCTGATAATCTCCCCATATGCGGCCGTCCGCAGAGGAAGTCAGCACCGACACGCCGGCTCCGCCGTGCTCGTCCTTCGGATTCGTCAGATACTGGATATAGTACCGTCCCTCATACCAGCACAGATCCGGCGCGTGTTTATAGGTGTGGCCGGTGCCGTCGTCCAGTTCCGGCTCCTCGCGGTTCGCCCGCGATACCTGGTACAGATGGACCCCTTTCGCATAGGGGATCTGTCCGTGAAAATAGTCACAGTTGGGATGTATGTTCCCGATGTATTCCGGTCCCATGATGTCGTCTCCTTAAAAATCCGCTGCGAGCCGGCTTTTTAAACCGCGCAGGCAGCGGAAAAACTGTCTTTACAACAATTCATAGTTTATTCCCTCGCTTCAGCGCATCATAAATCTTTTCCTCGCTATAATCCGGAGCAAAGTCTCCCGCGACTCCACATATCACTTCAACCAGAGACAGCTTTTCGTCAAGCAGATCCGCTATTTCAGCCGGACTATTTCCTCGACTGAGAGCACGGCATATATATTTAATAAGACTTTTCTCTCGCCCTTCTTCTCGCCCTTCTTCTCGCCCCTCTTCTCGCCCTTCTTCTCGCCCTTCTTCATAACTCAGCTGTTTCTCACTCTGCATATGACGTTCCAGATCAAACTCTTCCAAAATCATTTTCGTCACCTCCGCCCTGTGCCTTGAAAGGAAAATCTCTAAAATACCTTCCCGAATGCACTCCGTTACCGCCTCATCCGCCGCGGCCTCAAGCGTCATTCCTTCATGCAGTCTCCTTCTGACCGCATCGACAAAATACGAATACTCATACAGCTTTCGGCAATCCTGCATCAGTTCCCTGTTACATCCGAAATTAATATTGATTACCTGAACCGTACATTCCAGGGCCGGCTGTCTGTTTCCGGTCCGGGCTTCCGCAACTGCGGTACCCGAATGAATCTCCTTTGAGTCCGTCAAAAAAGCATCGGATAATCTCAGTTCCAATGACTCCGGCTTATCATTTGTTCCGTTATAAAACACCACATACCGGGGCGCCGGGAGCTTCAGCTGAACACTGGAATAAATATTTAATTTCCGGCTCTCAACATATCCCCGATACATCTCAGAAAAATAGAACAGCCCCCTGAGCGGCATATTCGGATTCCATGTAGCCTGGTGTTCATATAAGTTCATCTCACCGCCAACAAGGAATGCCACGTCATTCTTCATTCCCATATAGATCACAGTATCGATGGTCGTGAATTCCAGACTGTCCGGATCGTCGTATTCCGTACCGTTTATGGAATTGTAAAGGCTGAGCGCCGCCTCTCTGTCTGAGAAAATCCAGGTGAACAAACTGGATTTATACTCTCTGTTTACATGGTTTTCTGCCATAACATTACCCCCTTATTCTACCTCATAATCATGTTATTTGTAAACAGCCTGTAACAAAATAGTTGGAATCCGCCGGGATTTGCCGGACGAAAAACCGGAACTACAGAACAGAAATGAACATATTTAGTATAGCACATCCAGGGCGACCGGGCAACCATCTTATTTGCAGCAAAGTAACTATTTTTAACGGATACCGTATTTACACGCCGCGATACGGATGATATACTCACACCTAGGACAAGCCGCAAACCATGCGGCTTACGTCCGTCACCGCACCACACAATGAAAGCGAGGACAATATGAAGAATCAACTGCGAATCCCGATTCCGGCGGTCCCCTTTGCGCCGCCGGTCTATGCCTGCCGCTATAATCCCAGGCCATTTACCCTTGACGGCGATCTGGACAAGGATTTCTGGAAAGACATTCCGTTTACGAAGCCGTTCGCCGACATCGAGGGAGAGATACGCCCGCAGCCGCGCTTTGAGACGCGGGCCAAGCTGTGCTGGAACGACGAGAATCTATATATCGGTGCCGTGCTTGAGGGCGACGAGATCTGGGCCCATGTGACTGATCACGACGACGTGATCTTCCGGGACAATGATTTCGAGATCTTTATCGACACGGACTCTGATACGCAGATCTATATCGAATACGAGATGAACGCGAGGAATACCAACTGGGATCTGCTGCTGACCAAGGCCTACCGCGACATGGGAAAGCCTGTCAACAGCCTGGAGATCCGCGGCCTTCAAAGCGCTGTTAAGATCGACGGGACGCTGAATGCCCCCGGCCCGCAGAACCGCCGCTGGTCCGTGGAAGTCGTGATCCCCTTCTACACGCTGGCCGAATGCAATATGGCGAGCCGGAAACCTGCGCGCGGCGATTATTACCGGGTCAATTTTTCACGGGTACAGTGGAAGGTGGATATCAATGACGGCGCTTTTGAAAAACGCCTCCGTCCGGGAACGGACACGCCTCTTCCCGAAGACAACTGGGTCTGGGCGCCCACAGGCGTTGTCAATATCCATTATCCGGAACTGTGGAGCTTCGTCTTCTTCGCAGGTGAAAACCAACAGGCGGATGATTTCGCGATCCCGGAAAACGAGTCCCGCAAATGGGAGCTGCGGAAGCTCTACTATGCCCAGCAGGCTTACCTGGACAGGCACGGCTGCTATACGGACGACCTGGCAGCGCTGACCGCGATTCTCGCGGCAGAGAGCCCCTGCGAAGCCAACCGCACGATTAAGGCTCTGCCCTATTCCCTGTCTGTCACGCCTCACTCCTTCGAGATCACCTGCCCCGCATCGAACGGTGAGGGCGTAATCGCCGTTTTCTCTGACGGGCGGACGGAGATTTTCGAATAACAGTTATATGACGGCAGCGCCTTTTCGGCCTGCCGGTACCGCCGGAAATACGAAGCAAACGTCACTGGCCTTCTGCCCGCATGGAAATACGTACCGAACGTCAACGGCGTTCTGCATACATAATAATGGGACAATCCGTATCAGGCAGCACGCCTTCCCGGACCGTCCCATTTTTCATTGATATAAGATCTTCTTGATCGTGTTCTCCGCCAGCCCGAACTGCTTCGCCAGATCCTTCATGGAGACGTTCTCCTTATAAGCTTCGCGGATCTGACGGTTGCGCTGTTCGTAGTACTCCCTGGCGCCATTGATGCTGCCCCACTTTGTCTTCTCGTCCGTTCCCGGTATGTAGAGCAGTCCTCCCTGAAAATATTCCTGAAGGGTCTTTAACAGTTCCTCCGGCAATACCTCTGCTGCGTTCTGATATTTCATTCTGTCCTCCTTAATGATAAAACTGTGATGATCATTAAGTGCAGAAGCAGCAGTGCATATAGAACCTTCAACCCACGCAAAATCCTATATGCATGCTACTCTGCGTGGATAAACAGCTGATTGAATCTGTAATAATATTTCAGGCGACTCACTTTCTTCCCCTCCTTCTGCCATCCGGCCCGTAATCAGGCTTGTACACACTCCTTCTATTATAAAGTTTCATAAGGCAAATGACAAGCAGACAGTTTGATTTAAAATAAATGACCTCACGCCTGATAATACTGCGCCTGAGCGTGCCAGAGCTTCGCGTAAAGCCCCTTCCGCTCAAGAAGCGCCTCATGGGTTCCCTCCTCCGCAAGCCTTCCTTCGTCAAACACGAAAATCCGGTCGCAGAAACGGCAGCTGGACAGGCGGTGGGAAATATAGACGGACCCTTTTCCGCTGGTGAAGCGGTCCATCCGCCGATAGATATCCGCCTCCGCCACGGCGTCCAGGGCCGAGGTGGGCTCATCCAGTATCACGCAGGGGGCGTCCTTATAGAGGCAGCGGGCGATGGCCACCTTCTGGGATTCGCCGCCGGACAGCTCCACGCCGTCCTCGGAATAATACTGGAACAGAAGCGTATCCAGGCCGTCCTT
>CANQFR010000074.1 GCA_947599905.1 uncultured Lachnospiraceae bacterium | reverse complement strand
ATAGCCGCGAAGCGGCGCAAGGGGCGCAGCCCCTTGTCGGAGCGTAGCGACGGAAAACCGCCCGGACATTCAGGTGTTAGGGCGGTTCAGCCTCGAAGAGCGCACGGTACGGGGCTTGCCCCCGTATAGAAGTGCGCCATTTGGTCTACATTGGTTTTCTTATCGTTTTTACTATTTCGATAATTTCAATATCTCCGTTCACAAGGATCTCAACAATGGGCTCGTGTCCATCTTCGTTTATACCGTTCGCCCAATACAGTTCAGCCAATCGCAGATTTTCTTCTTTCGATGTCGTACCGTCAAAACATTTGTAGGCATCTCCAATAAAACGATTTCCGTGAACCTTGGTTTTTGCAATTCCATAAGTCGGGCGGCCGAGGCGAACAAAATACTCAGCCCACCGTTCAGCTTCATCATATGTTCTTGAAACATACAGCGATGCCAGGCGAGATGGATACTGCGGATACTTTTCTTTTCTAATGTCTTCAAGCGCCAATTCCCTGAGCGCAACATTCACTTCGTGGCTTAATCCTGCTTCCTCATATTTTCCGGGATTCAGATAAATATCCTTCACCACGTCGAGCTGCGCATATACACGCTTATGTACTCCGTTAGGGTGTTTGTCATCCAAAAGGATATGCTCGCCCTTATATTTGGGTATATCGGAAATGACATGATAAAAAAACATTTTTCTATATTCTTCCTTTAACATGAAATTCCGCGTTGTTTCTCCTCAAAAAGCTAAAATCGTTTCCGTATTCAGCGGCAAGCTCAGGATCGTTACACAGGAAGCGATTATACTCCGCAGGGACGAGCTTTGACAGCTTCGCCCTCTCATATACAGCCATGTTCCAGGTACGTTTACATTTTTTGCATCTGAATACCAGCCAGACGTCGATTCGATTCCTGTTGGCGTTTACTCGGAGCTTCCCGGTGTTTATGAACTCCTGCTTCTTTCCGCACCTCCCGCAGCGGCGATATACCCTCATAGCTCATCTATCCCGTCGGGACGGGCCGGGGCTTTGAGGATTCTCTGGATGCTCTTTTCGGAGAGCGAATATTCATCCGAAAGTGCTTTGACGGAGACGCCGCTCATGCGCTTACGGCGTATTTCGGCGTTTCTTGCCTGATAGTATTGCGGCGTTTGCGTCTGGCTTCCCCAGCTCTTTTTCTCCCTGCAGGGAATGTATATGCTCTTTCCGCTCACATACCGCTGGATGGCCGTTAATAATTCCTCCGGCAGAATCTCCTCTGCTCTGAGATAGCTCATGTGATCCTCCTCTTGATTTGGGGGTTCATCTGAGCTTAACGAGTTATTTTATTTTAAGCTCAGACTACTGAGCCATAACATACCTTTTCCGCATAATGCCGCTCCTTTCGTATTTATACCAGTATTCTATACCCTTCTTTGGAGATAAGCAACCCTATCCTTGATTATAAACAAATTTGTTCCACAAAAATACGGAGCAGGGCAAGCAAGCCTGTACTCCGTACTTTTTTGTTGTCCAAGTCCTGTCTGACAGATGCCGTAATCAATTTTGTCTTAATGCTTTCTTACGGACACCCAGCAAAAATACGCCTGATATCAGAACATTGGTGTCGACAACAATTCTCACTTCCCGCTCCTCTTCCTCACACTCTTAATAATATCATTCACATCGCTTTCTTCATATCCAACCGATGCCGCCCATTTTTGCGCTTCATCTAATGTTTTCTCAAACTCTTGTACCGTGGGCATCTTCAATGTCTTCAACATAATAGCATCACCTGACGCATATGCAACCAGTTTATCTCCTGTGTCAATAGAAAGCAGCTTCCGTATGCTGACCGGAAGTGATATTTGCCCCTTCGAAGAAACAGTCAAAACCTGCATATCCATAAACGTAACCCTTTCATAAATAGTAAGATTTTCTTACATACAGTATGCCATAAAAGCGCCTTTATTTCAAGTCCTTTAGGGCACCTTCATTGCTCTGATTACTTATTAAGCTTGCACTGTCTGTTTCGCTCATTCAATAATCTTCCCGCCTTTTCTGCCAATGAAAGGGTCAAAGCAGTATCACTGCCTGCGACCGCCCTTTGCAGCTCATCAACACAAAGCGTAAGAATTGAATAGAGCTCATTATGGATATATTTGTTCTAATGACAGCATCCTGTCTCTCGATCTCATACAGCTTCCAGATATTCTCTTTTCGTTCCTACTACAATCATTACTCTTGCAGAATTAAGCGCAGCGAATATGTATGCTCATACTGCTGTCCGGCATTATCCTCCCTCCGCCTCGCCCCCGCCGCCGAAAATCCGGGCGTGACTGACAAGGATCGGAGTCCTTCCTACTCCTTATAATACTCCCTCGGCGATACGCGATAATATCCCCGGAACGCCCGGTAGAAATTGCTGGTGTCGTTATAGCCCACCATTGCGGATACTTCTTCGACGGAAAGGCTTGTTCCCTTTAGCAGCGCCAGCGCCCTGTCCATCCTTTGCTCCAGCAGTATTTCGGAAAACGTCCTGCCGGTTTTCTGCCGGAGCAGGGATGAGATGTAATTGGGATGGTACGAAAAATGGGCGGCCACCATGCCAAGGGTCACCTTGTCCGTATGCTCGCCGATATAACGGATGATCCGGTCGGACAAGGACAGGATTTCCGCCCTTGCCGATACATTGCGGTACTCTCTTGCGACGTGCATCAGAAGCGCAAGCGTCATTGGCTTTAATACAGCCTGCGTATTTTGGTGCCAGCTCTCGGGTATCCGGGCGTGGCGCTGACGGAACCTGTCATCTGGTGCCTGTGCGCATTGTTTCTTGCCGTATTTTATGTTACAATAGGACATCAAAAACAAACGGAGGGTCAATAATGAATGTGATCCTGATCCGGCACGGCGCCACGGCCGGGAACGCGCTCAGGCGCTACATTGGCAGAACAGACGAACCGCTCAGCGCAGAGGGCATCCGGCAGGCGAAAGACTCCGGGAGCGATTCCGGCCTGCCGCTTGTCTACGTGACGCCGCTGGTGCGCACGCAGCAGACGGCTTCCATCCTGTTCCCGAACGCCCGGCAGCTCGTGACGGACGGCCTGCAGGAAATGGATTTCGGTATCTTTGAGGGAAGAAACGCTTACGAAATGGAAGCCGACGGCGATTACCGCAGCTGGGTGGACAGCGGCTGCCTTGCGCCGTGCCCGGGCGGCGAATCGAAAGAAGCTTTTGAAAAAAGGGTACAGAACGCCTTTACCGCGGCGGTCTCCTCCCATATCCGGGCGGAAGGCGCAGACGGCGTCCCCGCTGTTTTTGTCGTCCACGGCGGAACCATTATGGCGATACTGGAAGGCTTCGCCAAGCCGTCCATGAGTTTCTATGAAGGCCATACGGAAAATGCGGCCGGCTTTCGCTGCCGGCTTATCGTCCGGGAAACGGAACCGTTTTCCTTTTTCCTGACCGACATTACCAGAATCGACAGGATACCGGCCGACGTGTGAGGTTCGTCACGTCAGTTGTGCCGCCCGACGCATTCATAAAGTCCGGAAAAGATCTGGCGTTATCATCATGATCCCGGTTCCACTGGCAGCGAAGGCTTTGGCTGGCGACGGTTAAGAAGATGACAACGAAATAAACAAGGCAGAAAGATAAGCAAGATCATACCAAGGCTACTGCAAAACCGAATCATAGAATGACCGGCGTTTGCGGCAGCCTCTGGCTGTTCGAATCATTAAGAATATCACGTTGCCCCCATGCCAAAGAAATCGCTGGCAAGTTTGTCCAGCTGGGATGCGATCACCTTGAAATCCACATTCAGATCAAGTGTTTTCGCCCCGATCAGATTGCCTCCCATACGGAACATACAGTCCGGGGTAACGGCCTCGTCCGTCCTGGCGTACAGAAGAACCCCTGCCACATTGCCGGTGTTGTCTCTGTCCTGGTTTTTTACATAAGTAAAGATCTGATAGATATTGCCGGAGTGAAGGGTGTATTTATCGAACTGTTTCTGCATGGTCCTGCCATAATATTTTGCGTCAATGATCAGGATCTTCTCATTCAGGCGCAGGAAAATATCGGTCTGCATGACAGGCAGGAAACGAATCATGGATTCTGTGTTCTCACCATCCAGGTTCCACTTCACCTGTGCGGCCTTTGCCTCTGTCAGATACGTATGGTGGCAGCGGTAATACTCCAGAATAAACTTCTCATAAAGCCTTGACATATGCTCGTCAGAAAACCCGGTGATTCTGTAATTTCCTTTATCCGTTGTCTCAAGCATCCCATCCAGCACAAAATAGCAGATATTCATCAGGAGTTCATAGCTGCGGTTATTACGCTGATAATGAAGCGTACTCCAACGGATTTTGGAAGGCTCCAGTGTCTCAATTCCGTCAAAGAACACAAGAATCTTTTTCAATACCGCCTTCCTTTCGGAAGCAACTCCATTGTCCCTCACAAGATATTGGATGGTGGTCTTTAATATCTGATTAAAATGATTATTCTCCGATAGTTCATCAAACTCACATGCCAGTTTCTGCTCCCGCCGGACGCGGTTTCGCAGCGTTTCCGGCATGTCGACCTTGCCACGCATTACGGAAAGCGTCTCATTCCTGATGATATATTCCCGGTATAAGCCCTGCTTTAACTGCCGGGCAACGCCCCTGGAAAGAATCGCGGCAAAGAGATCCTGCGCATGTTCAAACTTCTCCGCGGCCACATCGCTGTAATTTGACTGTTTCAGCACCTGAAACGCGTAGGAAAGCATATAGTATATGTTTTTAATGAAAATGCTCTTATCCTTAGTCATCGAACACTCCGCGCAGATTCTTTTCCCAACGATTCAGCGTCAGCGGCTCATCAAACCAGTATTCATTAAGCGTAGGGAGAATATCGTACTCAACCACTGCATGCATCCATTCTTCCGTACAGCCGGACTTGTCCCTGCCGCAGAAATAGCTGTGTCCGATCTGAAAGCCGCGTCCAAGGGACTTGTCCTCCGTGATCTCCCTGTTCAGGAATCTGATCTGTCCGATTAGGTCATCAAACGTCTCATTTGCAAGCGCGTTCTGGTATGCTATAAATCCTTCGGAATTAAATGCCGGCTCCATTTCAAAGAAACTGAACCGCCTGCGCAGCGCATAGTCGATCATCGCAAGACTGCGGTCCGCCGTATTCATCATTCCTATGAGATAAAGGTTCTCCGGTACGGAGAACGGTGTCCCGTTGTAAGCAAGCGTTATCCCGACTTCGCGGTAATCCTTCTCAATGAGCATAAGGAGTTCGCCGAATATCCTGCTCATATTTCCACGGTTGATTTCATCGATAATGAAAAAATACGGTTTATCAGGATTGCCGGCAGCAAGACGGCAAAAGCGGTAAAAGATCCCTTCCGTCAGTTTGAAGCCTGCCCCGTCCGGCCGGTATCCCATAACAAAGTCCTCATAGGAGTAATTCTGGTGGAACTGCACCATTTCAATACGGGAATCGTCCATCTCTCCCATCATGGCATAGGCAAGTCTCCTGGCGGCAAATGTCTTTCCGACTCCGGGCGCCCCCTGCAGGATAACATTCATCTTGTTTCGGACAAGGGCCTCCAGTGCGTCATACCGATCCCCGCTCATATAAACCGTACTGAGAAAATCCGTTTTCGTATAGGCACGGGTCGCAGGGCCTGACTGCTCCGTGCTGACAAGCTCGATACGAGAAAGGTCTGTCCGATCGATCGCTTCAGACAGTTCATCCCTCAGTTTCCATATATAATTCCCGTCGTCCTCTTTCCCGGCATGCTTCCCGACGTACAGCACCGGCCACCATTTGATATTTCCATTTTCAGATTCAAAGACCGGGCAGCCGGTTTTCTCTGCAACCCTGCGGGCCAGGAACGACGCTCCGGAGTTGTAAAAATTAATGGTTCCCCCATATTTCACAGAAAGCTGTTTACAGGTAGCCTGTCCGCCATAATCCTTCATCCGCTTCATAATCCGCAGACTGTCGTCAGTGAAAACCGTTGGATCCTTAAGAAGCCCAACCCAGTCGTCGACAGTAAGATTCGGAGAGTAATCTGCCGGGAACCATTCCGCCTTATCCGTCCTGCCAGCTTTTTCATCCAGATAAAACCTCGCAAGATAAAAGCCGACATCGATCGTAGCTGTCTTCATCTCCGGATCCGGATAGCAGGAGGGATCCATGGCATCCCGGATCATTTGCCGGATTTCCGGATCGGCTTTGACCGCTTCACAGATCTCATCATACATACGGAAACCTTCGATCATGCTGGCCACAGACCCGTCGCGTTTGGGAACATGATCGGAGTCCAGCAGAATCGCCGCCTTCCGGAAAAGTTCATATTTGTAAATATAGTATTTATCAGGGTAGCGAAGCCACAGGTAAGTGCTGATCGCGTTCGTACTCTGGTAATGGTTGCGCCAGGTGCCGTCGTCATACTTTGAACGCAAAGACTCTGCCGCAGACTGGAAAGTTTCAATACGCGCTGTCAGGTCGATATCCTCATCATAAAGTGTCCGGAACATATCCCGGACCGTCTTTTCATCTTCCCTGGCAAAATTCAATATCATATTCCTGGGATAAAAGTAACTGGCTGCCAGCAGATCGATCGGTTTTTTGTCATCTTCGGGATCAGCCGTTACCTTCTTAAACATCTCGATGAAATTCTCAGCGTCGATATCCCAATGATCATGGAAATTCTTTATGGCTTCCCATTTATACTTTTCGTTCTTCCAGTGTAAGGGAAAATACTTCTTATATCCGTCCAGTACCAGTTTTAATTTTTCTAAATTAATCATGTTTCGTCCCCCCGCTTCTGCGTCAAGACTGCCGTGACATGCAATCATGGCACTCAAATCCGCTGCTCTTTCTGCTCTGTTATAATGCCTGTCAGATGGCTTTGCACAGGATTTACCGAAACAACACTACGTTAATGTCACAGCGATACCCTTATGATCAGACAGCCTCCTATCTATATTCCACTCTTCAATCCGCATATCCATTCCATTAACAAAACTCTCCGAGACAGCGATATGATCAACACACTCCGGCACCGTTTCCGTGAGAAGCCGTATATGATTCTCAGAAAATGACTGTCTGAGCATGTCTCTTCCATAATTTGTGAAATAATAATTGTCTGAGAAACTGGTATTATAATCGCCGGTTATGCAGACGGGTCTGCCCGTTGATGCCAGACGCACAAAATCTTCCGTCTGCCTTTGAACATCTTCCTTAAAAGAAGCTCGCCGGTTCCCATGGACTCCCATGATCGATCCGTAAACAAGGAGATTGCCAAACTCTGTCTTCAACTCAACGCATAGAGCCGTATACCTGTCGTAGGTCTGATAGTTCCCGCAGCATTCATAGTTCGTGAAGACTGATACACGGTTTTCCGTCTGCCTGTAACATTCCGGATCGATCTCTGTCAGTTTCGGAGTCTGAAAACAATGACGGTAACCCGGGTTTATCCTCTCATCCGTCTCCGTAAGCACCAGAATATCTGCATCAATCTGCCTGCAGGCAGACAATATCTCGTGAAGTGCCCTTTTATGTACCAGCCGCTCCACGTTCCATGTAGCAATTCTCATTATTTTTCCCAATATCCGGCAACATCTTCTCTTCTAGGGTATTATAGCAATCAATACAGGCAAATATAACCTACTGCAACAGGAATTCCCCCGCCGCCCGCATCAGATGCTTCGCCAGCACCGCGGTAGTCACAGTCCCGACGCCGCCCGGCACCGGGGTAGCCATAGCGGCCTTTTCCTGAACCGATTCCAGATCCACGTCGCCGCAGAGCTTTCCGTCGGCGTCCGCATTGATTCCCACGTCGATGACAACCGCGTCGCCGCCCACATAACTGCCGTCGAGCATCCGGGCCCGGCCGGCCGCGGCCACCAGGATCTCCGCCTGACGGCAGGCTGCCTTAAGATCGGCTGTCTTCGTGTGGCACACGGTGACGGTGGCGTTCTCCTTAAGCATCAGCATGGTCAGGGGCTTCCCCACCACCAGGCTGCGGCCTACGATGGTCACCCGCTTCCCGGCGATCGGAATCTCATTGGCCTTCAGCACCTCGATCACCGCTTCCGCCGTGCAGGGGGCAAAGCCCGACTCGTCTCCGGCGAAGACCTTCGCCATGTTCACCGGGGAAATGCCGTCCAGATCTTTGGCCGGGTCAATCATCGCCGCAATGTCCGCCTGGCGGATCTGCTTCGGCAGCGGCAAGAGCACCAGGATCCCGGCCACATCCGGATCCCTGTTGACGGCCCGGAATGCCGCCTTAAAATCGTCATCGGAAATATCCGCCGGATACGCGTACGACTGCGCCCGCAGGCCGAAAGCCTCCATCTTCTTCATCGCGCCGCGCTCATAGGACAGATCGTCCGGCTTCTCGCCGACACGCACAATGGCAAGCTTCGGCGGCTGCGCTTCCCGGCCGGAGCCTGATAACGCCTGCTGCACCTGTAACTTAATCTTCGCGGACACATCCGCGCCTTTTAATATCTGCATACGATTACCTCTTACATCCCTTTGCTTTTACGAACTCCTGCACCTGCCGGTCCGCAGGTACACTTTTTCTGTCCTGATTCCATACTCAAAAGCAGCCTTCACATAATATCCGCGCTGATTCCATTCGGTTTCTGCACGATCCCGGTCAGCTTCAGTCTGGTTTCAGCCTAATTCTGCAGGCGCTTAAGCACCTTCTCATAGATCTCATCCGCCCGCGCGATGCCGGAGGTCAGCATATGGTAGGCCTCCTCATTGAAATCGTCCGCCCTGTCCCGGTCCTTCATGGATTTGGTGTTGATATAGACGTTCATCACCGCGCCGGCCAGAGCCGCGCGGGCACACTGAACCGCCACGCCCACGTCGCTGACCGCCATGACGCTGCCTTTCTGTTCCAGCTCCTCCAAAACCGCGATCGTCTTAAGCGTCGCCTCCATCACGGACAGGGGCACGAGACTGGCCCGCTGGAGGTTCTCCTCCATCACCGCGTCCTTGTACGCTCGCTGCTCCTCCGTCTCCGTCGGAAGCCCGTAAGCCGCCGCCAGCGGGGCAAATACCATCGCGTCCTCATCCGCCAGACGCAGGAAATCCGTCCTGAGCTGCGTAAGCTGTTCCATGTACTCCTTGATCTCCCCTTCCACTTCGGCATACTTCTTCTTGCCGACGGTCAGGTTGCCCACCATCAATCCCAGGGCGCTCCCCAGCGCGCCCGCGAGAGCCGAGGCGCCGCCGCCGCCGGGTACCGGCTGCTTTGATGACAGCACCTCCAGATACTGTTCTACTGTCTGTTCTTTCGTCATTTATGTCCGCTCTCCTTTTCCTCTCATATAACGTCTGCCGGAAACTCTATCCCATGCTGTCTGATGCTTTCATGACATAAGCAGATGCAGCTATCCGCTTACATTCAAACCATCTGACAGTACTGACTTCCCTCTGCGCTGCACCGCGACCGCGCATCTTCCACACAGCCGGTCCGCCCCGCTACTCGACCGCACCGCCCGCCTGCACCACCGCTTCGTCAAACGCTTCCAGCGCTTCCGCCGCGTCCATACCTTCCCCTGCCTTCTGCAGCATGCTCCACCAGGCCATGCGCACATCTGCCCAGCCGGGAGTTACCTGATAAAAATCACCCATATATTTCATAAACATACCGTATTCAGTCATCAGCTCGTCATTGGCGTAGATTCCTTCCACGTCGCGCACCGGCCAGTATGTGGAGGTCTGGACCGCCCGCTTATACTCGGTCTCGTCCTCCGTCATATAGCGGATGAATTCCTTCGCCGCCTCGATGCGCGCCTCATCGCCGTTGTCGAAGATACCGAACCCCCAGATGCCGCCCTGCAGACTGGGATCCCCGCTGTCGGTCGGGAACGCCATCGGAAACGCGTCAAAGCTCATATCCTGATTATTGATGATCTGCTGGATTTCCATGGACACGTTCCAGCAGAAAGCCATAGCCAGTTCCCCGCTTCCGAAGAGATTCACTTCATCGCCGCCGACCAGATCCGGCGCGAATTCAATTCCGTCCAGATCCTGAAGCAGCTTAAGCGCCCTGGCGTTCTCTTCGCTGTTCACCGTGTAGGCCGTATGCTCCTCATTGGTAAATGTGCCGCCATATAGGTTGGTCACCAGCGCCCTGGTCCCCTGGTCTCCGCCCTGACCGCCGCAGTACACAACGGCGACCCTCTCCTGACCCGAGGCATAGAGCGCTTCCACCGCCTTCACGAAATTTTCCGTGGTCCAGGTACGGGTCTCCTCGTCGATATATTGCATGGCGTCCGCCGCTTCAAACATCTCCCGGTTGATCGCCATACAGTGGGTCGTCATGCAGACCGGGAACTCATAGTAAACGCCGTTCGCGTCATGGCAGGCCGCCCGCACTTCAGGATAGATCTGCGCCGCCTGCTCCGATTCCCACAGATCGGACAGATCGGCCATCTTCCCGCGGCTGCCCCAGTTCGCCACCAGACGTTCCGGTCCTTCCAGCACCAGATCCGGAAGCTGTCCGGACTCGATGGCTTCCTCGATCTCCGCGTCGCCCGTCGCATAATCCAGACATTTGACCGTCACATGATACTGTGGATATTCCCGGTGGAAACCGGAAAGCAGAGCGGATACGGAACTCTGGCTTCCCCAGTTGCCCACAGGATAGGTCCACAGCGTCAGCTCCACGGGTTCCGCCGCGGCGTCTCCGCCTGCGCTGCCGGAAGCGTCCGCCTGACCATTCTCACCATCCGGCTGCCCACCGTCCTGTCCCTGACCGTCTGTCTTCTGCGAAACCGTCGCATCCCCGGCCGCGCTGCCAGGATTCCCCTGCGCCGGACTGCCGCCGCTTCCGCTGCCGCCGGAACAGGCCCCCAGCACACACGCCGCCAGCAGACAAACCGCCGCTGTCCGTATTGTTCTTCTCCTCATTATCCGTCATCTCCTCACGATTTCCTGTCCGCTGTGCCGGTGTAACCTTGTAACCCTTTATAAATGTCCGCTGACAGTATTATATGAATTTCCGAAGGATTTTTGTAACCTCTTTCATATCGATGGGCTTCGCCACATGGGCGTTCATGCCGCTCTCCATACATTTGCGGATATCCTCCTCGAAGGCGTCCGCGCTCATGGCGATGATCGGAACCGAGGCCGCGTCCGTCCGGTCAAGCGCCCGGATCGCCCTGGTAGTCTCGTAGCCGTTCATCTTCGGCATACGGATATCCATGAGGATCGCGTCATAATAGCCTGCCGGCGATGTCTGGAACTTATCCAGGCAGATCTGACCGTCCTCCGCCCATTCCAGTTCAAGTCCCAGTCCGGACAGAAGCTCCTGGGCGATCTCCCAGTTCAGATCGTTGTCCTCAGCCAGAAGGATCCTCTTTCCGATCAGCTCCCCGCCATCCTCAGGCCCGCTCTCCTCCTGAACCTCGATCTCCGGCCCCTCCACCTTCTTAAGATCCAGCGTCACATGGAACTCGGTGCCTTTGCCCACTTCGCTGGCCACTTCGATCGAGCCGCCCATGGCGTCCACGATATATTTGGTGATGGCCATCCCCAGACCTGCGCCCTCCGTCTTCTGGACGCGGGCGTTGTCCTCGCGCATAAAGGATTCGAATACTTTGGTCTGGAACTCCGGCGTCATTCCGATGCCGGTGTCCGTCACGTACAAATGAAGACGCACATATTCATTTCCCTTCGGGGAAGCCTCCTCGGCCAGCTTAAGCCGGATCGATCCGCCATCTGGCGTAAATTTGACCGCATTGCCCAGAAGATTCAGAAGAACCTGGTTCAGCCGCACGCTGTCGCTCAGCACATGACCGGCGTACAGGTTGTCAGCGGTCACCTCGAAGATCTGCTTCTTCACATTCACCTGCGGCTGGACGATATTCGTGATGCCATCTACCATCTCCTTAAGCGACACAGGCTCGCTCCCCAGAGTCATCTTGCCGCTCTCGATCTTGGACATATCCAGAATATCATTGATCAGCCCCAGCAGGTGCTTGCTGGACAGGGATATCTTCGTCAGGCAGTTCTGAACCTGCTGCGGATTATCAAGATTCGCCATGGCCACCGCCGTCATGCCTACGATGCCGTTCATGGGCGTGCGGATATCATGGCTCATATTGGAAAGGAATTCACTCTTGGCCTTATTTGCCTGCTCCGCGGCCTGTCTGGCTTTCTCCTTCTCCTTCATCTGCTGGTGCATCATATAGTAATAGCAGGAAAATAACAGAAGCATGGCAACCAACAGAACCACGCAGCCGGTCCTGGCCGCCTGACCCCAGTAGCCGCCCAGGCTGTTCACCGCCTCGTCAAGCTCCCCGTAAGGCATGAACAGCATCAGGTACCACTCGGAATAGGCCAGCGGGCTGCAGTACAGGAAACGCCTCTCACCGTTTATCACGAATTCCGTCGTGTAATTCTTCCGCGCGTCCATGGCCGCGTCAAGCTGGGCCAGATACTCGTCGGC
>CANQFR010000073.1 GCA_947599905.1 uncultured Lachnospiraceae bacterium | reverse complement strand
GATCAGATCGTTAAGAATCTGAACCACTTCAACCGGCTCTGACTGGCGGATCTCCGCACCATCTCCGGACTCCGCGGCGCCGCTTGTTTCAGAATTCATATCGGAACCGCCGGTCGTTTCGGAATCCATGCCAGAATTACCGGTCGTTTCAGTATCCATGTCGGAACTGCCGGTTGTTTCGGTATCTATGCTGGAATTACTGGTCGTTTCAGAGGCCATGCCGGAACCGCCGTTCGTTTCGGCGTCCATGCCGGAAACAGCTGCCTCAGTGGTCGGCTCATTCGCCGCAGTCGTTGTTTGCTCCAAATCCGTCCAGAACTCAGTCGCAGGAGTTGTGCTGGAAGAATTCAGTCCCTGCGTCTCGCCTGCGGTCGTCTCTTCATTCTTCTGCGTCCCGGCGTCAGCTGACGTCTCTCCGGTACTGCCGCCGTCCGCAGCTGTCTCCGACGTCGCTTCTGTAATCAGACTGCCGTCAGCGTCTGTTTGGGTAACCGATTCGCCGAATGGATTCCCATCTGCATCCGTCTCCGAAACCGATTCGCCGATCAGATTCCCGTCGGCATCCGTCTCCGGAACCGATTCGCCGATCAGATTCCCGTCGGCATCCGTCTCCAAAACGAACGG
The DNA here is from genome assembly GCA_947599905.1 of uncultured Lachnospiraceae bacterium. Lineage (GTDB taxonomy): Bacteria > Bacillota > Clostridia > Lachnospirales > Lachnospiraceae > UBA3402. The sequence continues at coordinate 11,899 of CANQFR010000073.1, read as the reverse complement.
CCCGCCAGCTGCCGGTCCGCCCGTCGATCCGCCGCCAACCTCTTCGCCTTCCGGCCATGCGGACTTAATCTTCACCACTCCGGTGACATAATCGCCGATCTGCGCACGGAACTTCAGCGTTTCCGCACCTTGATTGATAAAGAGCAGAATCACTTTGTTCTCATCCGCATCGTACAGCACCTTCATATCGGCGTCCGCTGTCATAAGAAGATCGTCCACAGGTACTGTCAATTCATAGACAGCTTCGGAATCGGCTCCGAGAAGCCTGCGGTATTCCCCCAGACTGCTCTGCTCCTCATCCGCCCCCAGACTATCAAAATCAAACACATCTCCGCTTTCCAGCGCATCCGCGATCGCCTCATACAGGTCGCCGCCGTCCAGCACGTAATACGCATCCGCCACGGGCTTCTTTTCCGCGCCATACACGGTCGTCACACCGGACATGATGTTTACCGCCAGCATAATCAGCGATAAGAGCCCTGCCAGCGCACGACGTCTTCTGATGCTCCTTCCTGAACCTTTCATCTGTTCTCCTCCTTTTATTAGAATCATTCTCCCCTTATCCGTATGAGGTTTTTGTTACTCTGCTTATCAAACCCCTGTCAGCATCTTCAGGAATTTCTGATCCCCTTCTGCTTCAGGTTAATCATACTATATCACTATGCTTATCTCAGTACTTATCTCACTAGGCGTTTTTAAGGGGTATATTTAAAAAATTTTTATAAAATATTCTTTCCGTCTCCGCCGAAAATAAGATACCGGATATGGAGTCCCAGATCGCGAAAAACGCAGAAAAAAAGAGCTGCCGATGTGATTCGACAACTCCTCTTATTCCCATGCGCGCAGGGCGCCAATTTCAAAACTTCCGCCCGCATTTCGGGCAGTATTCAAAGTCTTCCGTCGTCTCATAGCCGCAGTTCGCACAATGTTTCGCAGGACGGACGGCGGAAGCGCCGGCGGCATGATCTGGGAGACTCCCGCCGCTTCCGCCCGATACCGGCGTCAGCATGTCCGGCGTGATCGTCAGGTTCTCGCCGCGGGCGATGCGGCGGCCAATATCCTGCGGCAGCTCGTAGACCGCGCCGCAGCAGGTTGTCTTCACATAATAGCGTTTCCCCCACTTAAAGGTGGGGATGAAGAACAGCGACAGGTACATATAAGTCATATAGACCTGATAACGGCCGTAGCGGCCGCAGCGTTCGCATATGAACAGGTCTGCCCGATACGCCAGCTCCTTCATGCCCTGATTGATTCCCATGATAAAAAACATATATGTCAATCCGCCTTTCCGCGGCGGACGACCGTACCGCGCAGTCATCTGCCGCCTTAATCTGTATCATGCGGTTTCCTTCCCACTACACCGCAATCACCTTTGAAAGCCGCAGCGAGTAAAGATACCGCTCCTTCACCGGCTTCTTCGTCATCTGCTCAAGCGCCCGCTGATAATAATCCAGCTGGACCCGATAACGCTTCGCCAGCAGTTCCTCCTGCCCTTCGGCCACCCGGTCGGTCTTGTAATCCAGCAGAACCAGACCGTCATCCTCCTCCAGATAGGCATCAATGATACCCTGAATCAGCACGAGTTCATCCGATTCGGCCAGACCCATTTCACGGGCCGGAATACCGAGCACAAACTGCTGCTCTCGATGCAGCCGCCCTTCCTCCTGCGCACGGCGCACGCGCCTGCCCACGTCCGATGCCGCAAAACGCCAGACCGGATAAGCCTGTACCAGGCTGGAAGCTTCCGCGCCGATCCGGTGATTCTCCGCGAGCGTCCGGATCTGCGCCTTCACATCCGCAAGCGTATTCGCGTCTGTGAAATCCAGAAGTTCGAGCACCCGGTGGTAAGCGCTTCCCCGACGGGCGGCTTTCTCCATGGCAGTTTTCAGTTCGACCGTTGCAGAAATAGCGCCGCTCCTGTTTTCCCCGTTCATGCTGTCTCCACCGATCCCGCTTTCGTCCGTACTGTCTTGGCCGGTCCCGCTTCCGCCCAGGTATTCCGCAGGCGCAGCCTGGATCAGTCCTGTAAAATCGTCGATCTCCTGCCCCAGTTTCTTCAGTTCCGAGACCGTCATTTTCGTATGGAGGCTGACGTCGGCCTCGTGCGGATAATGATAGCCGCAGCAGTCGTCCAGCTGTTTCCATACGGGCGGTGGCACAGCTGCTGCGGATCCTCCGGTTTCAGCCTGCGTCCCGTCCCTCGCCGCAGCGTCAGCTTCCTCCGCCAGCCGCAGCAGTTCTTCTTTCCCGGCACGCTTTTCGATCTGCCGCGCAACTTCCTCGCCGACAAGTGTTTCCACCGGCACCTGGCTGACCGCAATTCCGGCGTCTTCTTCCGGATGCGCCATCAGAATCCAGTCGAGATAAGAGCCGGCCGTGGAAAGCACTGTGAACGGAATCTGCGGGGGACGCACGCCGCCGCTCCCCCAGCGCACATTCTCCCACCGCGCCAGCTTTTTCGCAAGCGAGCGGTCCGTGCCTGTCAGAATCAGCTTCTCCTTCGCCCTGGTCATGGCCACATAAAGGACGCGCAGCTCCTCGCCGAGATTGTCCAGATCCATTTTCCGTTTGAGCACCTGCTTTTTGAGCGTCGGCCCTTTGACGCGCAGATCCAGATCAAGGAAATCCGTGGCGACGCCCAGATCGGAATCGATCACCAGTTTCCCGCGGACATCCTGCTTGTTGAAGCGTTTCCCCAGCCCCGCCAGAAATACGACGGGAAATTCCAGGCCCTTGCTCTTATGGATGGACATGACGCGCACCATGTTCTCGTACTGCCCCGCGGACGCCTCGCCGAAATCCGTCTCGTATTTTTTCAGAAGCGTAATATAGCGGATAAACTGGAACAGGCCTTTGTAGCTGGTCTTCTCAAACGCCGAAGCCTTCTCGATCAGCATATCCAGATTTGCGCGGCGGGTCTGTCCGGCGGGCATCGCGGAGACATAATCATAGTAGCCGGTCTGCTCGCAGACCTGACCGATCAGCTCGTGGATTGGAAGATAGGCGGCCTGCTCGCGGAAATGCGCCAGCTGCCGCAGGAAATGCTTAAGCTTCGGGATGGCCGCGCGCAAATGCGGCGCGCAGTCTTCGGGCAGCGTACCCGCCGTTTTCTCCGTTCCCTGCCCACCCGCATTCCGTATGGCGGTCTCTTCCAGATACCGCAGCGCCCCGTAAATCCCGCGATCCTGCCGCTGCCCGGCGGCCTTCTTATATGCGGCCGCCATCCAGGCCATTTCCTCATCCGTCAGGCCCGCCATCGGCGAGCGCAGAACCGTCGCCAGCGGGATATCCTGTATCGGATTGTCAATAACCGCCAGCATCGCCAGTACCGTTTCCACCTCGATCGTATCAAAATACCCGGTGCTCGTCTCCGCGTAGGCCGGGATTCCCTCCCGCGTCAGCACCTGCAGAATGGTCTCGCTCCAGCCCGCCATACTCCGCAGAAGAACCACCATATCACTGTAAGCGGCAGGCCGGTAGCAGCCCTTTTCCTTATCCCAGACCTGAAGGCCGGTCTGCGGGTCGGTCAGTTCACGCATCCGCCGCGCGATCATTTTCGCCTCCAGTTCGCGGGCCGTGTAGTCCGCCGCTTCCTCATCCTGCTCCCCCAGAGCTTCCTTCCCGGTATCTGCTAGCAGCAGTTCCGTCGGCGTCCCGCAGCGCTCCCCCGCGGCGAAGACAGCGCCCGGATGCAGGGCGGCTTCTTCGGTGTAGTCCACATTGCCCAGGTTCTTCGTCATGATCTGATAAAAAAGCTGATTCACGCTCCGAAGCACTGTCTCGCGGCTGCGGAAATTCCGGTGCAGCTCAATCCTGCGGTTCGGGCCGCCGTCCGCCGCGTAGGTCTCGTATTTCTCCATGAACAGTTCCGGCCTCGCGAGGCGGAACTTGTAAATGCTCTGCTTCACGTCGCCGACCATGAATACATTCGGACGGCCGAAGCGCGCGCCGGACAGCGCCTGAATCAGCGCCTCCTGCACATAGTTGCTGTCCTGATACTCGTCCACAAGGATTTCCGCGTACCTGCGGCTTAAACTGTCGGCAGTCTCCGTATAACGCCCCGACGGCTTCTCGATCAGAATCTTCAGCGCATCATGTTCCAGATCATTGAAATCGACCAGATTCTTGTCCTTCTTCGCCTCCTGACAGCGCCTCGCGAATTCCTCAGCCAGCTCCAGAAGCTTCAGGACCACATCCTTTGTCGCCAGCTGATCCGCCGCCGCTTCCGCCTCGGTCTGCGTCCCGTAAGCCTCCTTCAAACTGCCCACGGCCTTCTTGATCCGGCTGCGGCATTCCGTGACCAGCTCCTGTTTCACGGGATCGACGCCGCTGTCTTTGCGGACAGCCTTAAGACGCCCGAACTGCGCATGCTGCAAACCCTCATAAAGCTCCCCGTACGTCTCCGCCGCAGCCAGACGCCGCAGCATGGCAAGCTCCTCAAGCACCGCCGGCAGATAGGCTTCCGGCCCGTCAGGTTCGCCGCAAAGCGCCGCGGCCTCATCATACTGCTCCACCATTTCCCGAAGCTGCCGTCCCGCATCCGCCATTAAAAAGCGCATCCAGGCCGTATCCTGAAGCTTCCCGGCTTCCATCTGCTCGATTTCCGCGCGGCAGCGCTCATACCATTCCTCCGGAAACGGATTGCTCTGCGCGAAGGTATCAACCTGCATGATGATATCTTCAAGCCCGCTGTCCGACTTGCCGGACGCGAAGCTGTCCGCGAACTTCGTAAATACCGCATCTGACGCAGCATAATAATCCTCCAGCATCGACTCCATGACATCCGCGCGCAGCAGCCGCAGTTCCCCTTCGTCGCCGATGCGGAACGCCGGATCGATATCTAACCGGTTGAAATGATCCCGGATCAGGCTCAGGCAGAAGCTGTCGATCGTCATAATCTGCGCATAGGGAACCAGGGCCGCCTGCGCCTGCAGATGTTCGTTATCCGGCTGCGTGGAAAGTCTCTGTTCGATTGCCAGCGCAATCCGCTCCCGCATCTCCGCCGCCGCCGCATTGGTAAATGTCATCACCAGCAGCCGGTCGATATCCAGCGGCTTCGGCCCCTCGCTGATCAAGCGGATAATCCGTTCCACGAGCACCGCGGTCTTCCCGCTTCCTGCCGCCGCCGAGACCAGCAGATTACAGCCGCGCGTCTCAATAACCTGCCGCTGCCTGTCAGTCCACTGCATCTGCCGCGCCTCCTTCCCTTCCGTCTGCCTGATTCCGCGTTTCTTGCGTATCTCTCTCCGCCATTTCCCGCGCCGCCGCTTCCGCCTTTCCGCCGCAGGTATTCTCCATCTCCTCCCATACCTGTTCCGCGTCCGCCGGGGCAAACCGCCGATAGCGGTATCCCGCGATCCGCGTATCGAAGCCGCACACGCCATGATACGGACAGTAATCGCAGGCCGTACTCCCGCCGTTCTTAACCGGCCGCACGCCGATCCGCCCGTCGAGAATCTCGCGTCCGTCCTTCTTAAGCTGGCTGCGGACATACTGGCGCAGCACCTCAAAGCGCCGGCTTCCGGCCACCGACGAGCGCCCCTCCTGCAGAAGTCCGTCCTTCATCACGACCGGGATGACGTCTGATTTCTGCGTAATCTCACGGTCCAGATGCCGGATCGCTTCGAGGTCGCTGTTCACCAGTCCGTCCATACGCAGCTGCCGCAGGATCTCCGCGTCCACATCCTCCGGCGTCTGCCCGGCCGCCCGCTCCGCCAGCGGATCATCGATATGGTAATAGAAGATACCCGCGGGCGCCACATGCTTCCCCGGATGGCTGCGCTCGGTCATCTCCACCGCAGCATCCATATAGACCACGAGCTGCAGCTGGAGCCCGTAATACACGGCCGCCAGATCGAACCGGGCCGCGCCGGATTTGTAATCAATGATCTTCACATACACCTGCTGCCCGTCCTCGCACAGATCGAGACGGTCGATGCGCCCCCGAAGATGCAGCGCCTCTTCTTCGGACAGCCTGATCTTCATCGCCTGCAGATTGTCGATGGCCGAAAACGCCACTTCGTATCCCGCCGGCTCGAAATCGCCCTTCCGAAGCTGCTCGGTCAGCGCCCAGATGGTCCGCTCCGTCATCCGCTCAATCCGTTCCGCCTGATAGCGGTTGCGGGCAGAGTCCGCAAGGATCGTATTGCCGTACGCCGCGGTCACCTTCCCGACGCACTCCCGCACCAGCGCACTGCGCTGCTCTTCGCTTATCTCGACAGCCCTAAGCCCCCGCGCGGCCATTTCCTTAAAACAGAGATCAATCGAGCTGTGGAAGAGATTCCCCATGTCGACGGCGGCCAGCCGGTATTCCTGCCGCTCCATCAGCTCCAGCCCGTAATTCAGGAAATGCGCGTAGGCGCAGGCTGCGTACTTTTCGAGCCTTGTCACACTGCCCTGCATCACCTGACCGTACAGCGCCTGAGCCGCCGCCTTGCCGACGCCCCGCTCCTCGTAGGAATAAAATGCGGCGTCCGTCAGTTTCCGCACGAGATCCGCGTAATCCGGCCGGGCGGCAAACCAGCGGTAGAGAGTCAGGAAATCCGTCCCGGCCGCCGCGTCCGTTTCTCCTGCCGCATACGATCGCAGTCCCTCGATCAGCCGCTCTTTCCCCGCCGTTTGCGACACGATCTCCGTTAAATCCGCCTTTCCGTCCCGCACCCTAAGCTTCGGGAACATCCGCCGTATCTCCCCGATCAGGCTCGACGGACGGCGGCTCTTCCCGGCCGCGTCCAGAAGCGAATACGACAGAATCAGCCGTTCCGACGGCTTCGTCAGCAGCAGATACAGATAATACCGCTGCATGAAGCTGTCCTCCTTCGAGGTCGGCGCCAGCTGTACGCGGCAGCGTTCGAACACTTCACGGTCCATATCCGTCAGAAGGCTGCCGGCGTCCTTTCGCGACGGGACCACGCCTTCATTGACGCCCACGAAAAACAGCACCCGGATCTGATCCAGCCTTGTCCGCGTGATGTCGCCCACGGTCACCCTGTCCACGGTGGCCGGGATGACGCCGACCCGGATCTCCTCAAAGCCCGCGTCAAGCACTTCCATATATTCCTTCAGGCTCAGCTTCTCGTCGCCCAGAAGTCCGGTCAGCCTCGTAAGCAGTTCCGCCACTTTCCCATAGACCTGCTCATACTCCTTCGCGAGTCCAAACAGCCCGTCCCGCTCAAAACGCCTGCGGTAACGCTCCAGTTTCTCCTCCACACGGCATTCCGCCAGCCACGCCAGCACGGCTTCATTCATCGACCGCACGGTCCGGTCCTCCCGCCGCATGGCCTCCCGAAGTGCGGCAAGCGGCGCAAGAATCTCCTGCCGGAACGCATTCAGCTGATCCAGGTTCAGACTTTTCGCACCCTGATACGGATACTGCCAGGTCTCATTCCACCGCTTAAATCCGCGGATTCCGAGCGCCACACAGTAATTCTCCAGTCGGTCCAGCTCTTCCTGTGCATTCTGCTTCCTGTGTCCGCACTGCTCTTCCTGCGCGCTCTGTTCCCCCTCGCCGCTCTGTTCTTCCGCGCTTTTATCGCACTGTCCGCCCCGCTCTTCCTGCGCGCTCTGCGTCCACTCTCCGCCCCGCGCATCGTTTCTGTCCTCTTCATCGATCGCCAGACCGCTCTTCAGATAGCGGAACACGCTCTCGTAGTCGAAATCCCGCCGCACCGCAGCCAGACCCGCGCGAATGAATTCCACCATCGCATTCTCCAGAATGCTCTTTTTGTTGTCCATGAAAAACGGAATTCCTTCCATCCGGAAGCGGCTCGCGATCTCGTTCCGGTAGCCTGCCAGATCGCCGGTGATCACCGCGATCTCGCGGTAGCGCATCCCTTCCCGGCGCACCAGGCTGCAGATCCGCGCCGCGACCGCGGCCACCTCGTCAGCGGGAGCCGCCGCCTGCCGGATCTCCACCTCCTGCGGCTCCGGGTCCGCAGCGGCGTCATAGCGGTAGAGATGCTTTTCGATAAAGGCGATGGACGGGCTGTTTTGGAAACGCCACGGCGTTCCCAGCAGCACGTCTTCATCTCGTTCCACGCCGTGCGCCGCAAGCTCCGTGAGCTTGCCGATCATTTCCTTACCCATATAGAACAGATTCTGGTACCTGCCGCGCCGGTACGGCCCCGCCGCGGGGTCCATGCAGACCGTCACAATGACCTGCCGCGCATGGAGCAGCATCAGTTCCAGAAGCCGGTACTGCACAGGGGTAAAACCCGTGTAGCCGTCCAGCGCAATCACGCTGCGCCTGATCAGTTCCGACTGCGGAAGCACGCGGCACAGCACGTCCAGAATCTCCTCCGCCGTGATAAAGCGCGTTTCGATCGCCTCCCGAAACGCCCGGAACATGACCGCAAGATCTTCGCATTTTGCCCGAAGCAGGGCGCTTTCGGCCTCACCGGCCACCGCGTCCAGCTCCTCCGGGCCGACGCCGTACTGATACAGTTCCGAAAGCATGGATTTCATCTGATTGATAAAACCGGTCTGGTTTAAATGTCCCCCGTAGAGTTTCAGGTTCTTCCGCTGCTCCGCCGCGACCTTCCGAAGCATCATGGACTTGCCCATGTCATCAAGCACCGCCGGATGCTCCACGGCCAGTTCCTCGAACACCCGGTAAGCGAGCCGGTTAAAGCTGACAATGTCAATATTCATCGTCCCGTGGTCCGGATGCATACTGACAATCTGTTTCTGGGTCTGCATCGTAAACTGTTCCGGCACGATGACAATAAAAGAAGCCCGCGCGTCTTTTACGGACCGCCCGATCAGGTCCTGATACAGATAATGCGTCTTTCCGGAGCCGGAGCTGCCGATGATAAACTGAAGGGACATGTTAATCTTCCGCCTTCCCACTGCCTGCATACGCCCGCGTAACCGGCAGCTTTCTCTCTTCCCGCATACGCCCGCGTAACCGGCAGCCTTCTCTCTTCCCGATTATACACCGAAATCTGCCGCACCGCCAGCATATTTTCCCCGCCGTCCTAATACATTGTAGCAAATCCATTGTTTCAGAGGTCTGCCATGAGCTCCAAAACCAAAATCGTCGTACTGAAAATGAAGGAGATCATCTATACCGCCATTTTCATCGGGTTTGCAATACTGCTTGTCACGCTGCTGCTGATCATGTTCCGGCCGAGGCACGAGACCACCGCCCCCGGCGCCGGCTCTGCTTCCATCTCCGACTCCGGCTCTGCTCCCGCCTCCGCCTATGTCCCCGGCATCTACACGGCTTCCCTGACCGTCGGCAGCCAGAATGTGAATGTGGAAGTCGCCGTGGACGCGGAACGGATCAATTCGATCTCTTTCGTCTCCCTGGACGAATCCGTCACGACCATGTACCCGCTGATGCAGCCGGTCATGGACGATCTGGCCTCACAGATTTTAAGCAGCCAGTCGCTTGAGGACCTGTCCTACCCCATGGAGACGCGCTACACGTCCCAGGCAGTGCTCGGCGCCATTGAAACTGCGGTCGAAAAAGCGCGGGTGAAATAAGCATTTGCAAATACCTGTTGTATTCCCCGCACGCTTATGCTATCATGACCTCGCAGCATCAGCTGCCCGCCGGCGCCTTCCGGAAACGGACGCGGCGGGCGCTGTCGTAAGCTTTCTGTGAGGATATCATTGATGAGCAGTGAACACACCGAACCGGCCGGCGGAACCGGTCAGGAACATACCAATCAAATCACCGAGGGCGTGATCTGGAAGCAGCTTCTTCTGTTCTTCTTTCCGATCCTGTTCGGCACCTTTTTCCAGCAGCTGTACAACACGGTGGACGCCATCGTGGTCGGACAGTTTGTGGGAAAGGAAGCCCTCGCCTCGGTCGGCGGTCCTACCGCTAATATCATCAGTCTGCTGGTAGGCTTTTTCGTGGGCATTTCTTCCGGCGCTACGGTCATCATTTCCCAGTATTACGGGGCCGGGCGTGCGGATAAGGTCTTCTATGCGGTTCATACGGCCGCGGCCTTTGCGCTGACCGCCGGTGCCTTCCTGACGGTTACCGGCATACTTATCACGCCCGGCGCGCTGCGCGCCATGAACACACCGGCAGACATCATGGATTATGCGATTCTGTATATGCGGATTTATTTTCTCGGCATGATCCCGAACCTGATCTATAACATCGGCTCCGCCGTCCTGCGTGCCGCAGGCGATTCGCGCAGGCCGCTGTATTTCCTGATCGCCTGCTGCCTGACCAATATTGTGCTTGATCTGCTCTTTGTCGCAGTTCTGCGTATGGGCGTGGCAGGAGCGGCCTTCGCAACCATCGCCTCCCAGGCGGTCAGCGCCGTCCTGGTCACAGCTGTCCTTGCGCGCACCCGGGAAATGTACCGGCTCACGCCGTCCAAAATCGGCTTTGACCGCCGGATGCTGCACCGCATCATCCGCATCGGTCTCCCTTCGGGACTCCAGTCCACGATGTATTCCATTTCCAATGTGATCATCCAGTCTGGCGTCAACAGTCTGGGGACCGATACGGTGGCCGCCTGGACCGCCTACGGCAAGGTAGACGTCCTCTTCTGGATGAGCATTAACGCTTTCGGCATCGCGATCACCACCTTTGTGGGACAGAATTACGGGGCCGGCAAAACCGCGCGTGTCCATCGCGCGATCACGGTCTGCATGTCCATGGCCGCAGTCTCGACGGTTCTTCTCTCCACAGCGCTTTACGCGCTCGCCGAGCCGATCCTCCGCATCTTCTCCACCGACGCGGAGGTTCTGCGGATTGGCGTGGAGATCATGCGCTTCATGGTTCCCACCTACATCGCCTACCTGATTATCGAGATCTACTCCGGCGCCCTGCGCGGCATCGGCGACGTCTGGATCCCGATGATCTTCACAATGTTCGGCGTCTGCTTCCTGCGCATCCTCTGGATCCTGATCGCCGTGCCGCTGCGCCCGGCGATGAAAACCATCATTTTCAGCTATCCGCTGACCTGGGCAGTCACATCGGTCCTGCTGTTTATCTACCTGCAGTTCTTCAGCCAGCTGAAACATAAGGCACGCTCCAAAAGCAGGTAAAATCATGCTGCGGGAGGGGCAAGGGGGTCCGGCAGAATTTGTGCGATATTTTTCAAAAAAAGTGTTGACAGACTTCCGAAAGTGGGTTATAATCCCTATTGTTCTTGCAGAAGTGGCGGAATTGGCAGACGCGCACGGTTCAGGTCCGTGTGGTAGCAATACCTTGTGGGTTCGACTCCCATCTTCTGCATGGAAAAAGTCCCGATTGTTCGGGACTTTTTCTTTTTCGTGTTGCATTTCATGTTGTATAAGTTTTAATACTCTTTCTTAGGTCAAGCTGGTCTTCGGCGATCAATCGTATATTTCTGTTTGTATCATTTTATTATTCATTCGCTCTGGCTCTCTTTACGATCAAAACGCGCGGACACAGCTTCTCCGGTCCGCGCGCTGAATTCATATTCAATCTGTGATAACAAATCCTCTGAACAGATTCCCTCCAGGAATTCACTTATGCCAGCTTGCTCTTCGCCAGCTCCGCCAGCTTCGCAAAGCCCTCGGCGTCCGCGACTGCCATATCGGCCAGTACCTTGCGGTTCATCTCCACGCCGGCCTGCTTAAGGCCGTAGATGAACTTGCTGTAGGACAGACCGTTAAGTCTCGCCGCCGCGTTGATACGGGCGATCCACAGGCTCCTGAACTCTCTCTTGCGCTGCTTGCGGCCGACATAAGACGCCGCCAGCGCGCGCATCACGGACTGCTTGGCCACGCGGTACTGCTTGGAACGCGCGCCCCTGTAGCCTTTCGCCAGTTTTAATACTCTATTGTGTTTCTTCTTAGCGTTTAAGCCGCCTTTAATTCTTGCCATGACAATTCCCTCCTTCTGAATTCAAGAAATCTTATAAATACGGTAAAATCTTCTTCATTACTTTTGCGTTCGTCTCATCGG
>CANQFR010000072.1 GCA_947599905.1 uncultured Lachnospiraceae bacterium | reverse complement strand
TTTTGATTTTGACAAAAAAAATAAAGCCAATAAAGGCTTTTGGAATTATTTAATACAGTTAGGCTGTCAAACTACCGTCTGATACTTTCCTAAAGAATTATACCATATCTTTTTCATTCATATCAACCGAATTTTTCCGCGTCTGCCGCAGGTTACGGACTTTGGTCGGACTCATTTGCAAAATTTCTATCATTTTATGAAGATTTTTAGTGCATAATTTGTTAAATAATAGTATAATAGAAAGAAAAGTGCCTTTCCACGCCATAAACGGCGCGGCTGGCAGCACACAAGATACGGTATCGCCGAGAAGGAGGGTATCTATGCCAACACCAGTTTCGGGCAATAATTGGGACAAGATCAGCCAGGGACTCCGGAGCGCCCAGCTCTTAAACAGTCAGCGAAAATATAATTTATCCATGGTCAAATGCCGCCAGACCCTTGAATTTATGGTACAGGATCTTTGTGATAAAGCCGCTATTACCACGACAAATTCGAATCAGGATCTTTCTTCCCTGATTGACGCCCTGTATTCCAGCCGCTGGATCAGCAAGACCACCTGCGAACATTACCACAAGATCCGTATGCTGGGCAACAAGGCAGTCCACGAGGGCAATGACAATGCCTATGACGCTAATCAGGCCTGCCAGCTGCTCGCCCATGAAACGGTTACCTTCTCCAAAGATTATATGGGCGCTTCCCGTCAGAGACAGCCGCAGCGCGGCGGCCAGCAGCAGCGCAGACCGCGTCCAAACGAAGGCCGGCCAGCTGCCCGTTCCGGCAGTACCAGAAGCCGGAAGCGTTCCCCGGAAGGCTTCCCTCTGACCAGCACGGATCTGATGCGGATCGCAATCGTGATCATCGCCGTCATCATTGTATTCGCACTGGTGCGCCTGCTGCGTTCCGGCGATTCTTCCCCTGAGGAAACAATTCCCGAGGCGTCAGCGTCGATTGAGACCGACGCCGAAATTCCAACGACAGCCGCGGAAGCAGAAGTTCCGACGACAGCCGCCCCCGAGACGATGGCAGAGACGACGCCGGCCCCGGTTTACAAGACCACCGATTATCTGAATGTCCGCTCCGAGCCGAACACAAACAGCCGCCGTCTGGGCGTTCTGGACGCGGGCGTCGAAGTTACCTACCTCGGCGACTACGATGCAACCTGGGCAATCATCGACTACGAGGGGACACAGGCATATGTGTCGAAGCAGTATCTGACGCAGGACTAAAAAGCAGAATTGATGCATCCCATTCATACGGAAAGGCCGGGAGGACAGCCCCGGCCTTTCTTTTACACTCACTGCAGCCTCCCCGGCAGGCCCTCACGCATTGACAAACCTCCCATTTTCTTATATACTGAATACAGTTTTCGGAAAGACAGGGATCAGACTATGAAATGCATTCACTACGCCCTCGGCATCCTGATGACGTTCTTCCTGATGATCGCGCTTCTGCTCACCTCCGTAGAAGCCGTCACCTACTGGACGCCGGGCTATTATGAAAAGGAATATACAAAATACAACGTCACCGCCGCTGTGCGGATGGAGATGAGTGATCTCCTCGATGTAACCGACGAGATGATGGCCTATCTGCGCGGCAGACGCGCGGATCTGCACGTCCCGACAGTCGTGGACGGTCAGCCCCGTGAATTCTTCAATGAACGGGAGATCGCGCATATGGAAGACGTGCGCGGTCTCTTTATCGGCGGCCTGCGGCTCCGGCTTCTGTGCCTTGCCGGCATCGCAGTCTGTCTGGCAGTGATGGCCGCGCTGAAGGCCGATTTTCGCCGCGTGCTCCCGCGGGCTGTCCTGACGGGCGCCGGCTTGTTTTTCGCGGCCGTCTGCATTCTGGCGGCTGTAATCGCCTCCGATTTTTCACGGTACTTTATCGTCTTCCATCACATTTTCTTCAACAATGACCTGTGGATCCTGAATCCCGCGACCGATCTGCTGATCAATATCGTACCCGAGCCGTTCTTCCTGGACACGGCAGCGCGGATCGGCCTGACCTACGGCGTATCCATCGTCATCATCCTTCTGGTGTGCCTGGGCCTGATACTGCGAAGGCGCACCAAATAAGAAAGGACCGGCTGTGATTCTATGAAGAGATTCCTTTCCGTCCTCCTGTGTGTGATCCTGAGTTTCGGTCTGCTGCCGGTGCGCAATGTCCTTGCGGACGGCGGCTGGCCCGAGGGCGTCAGCATTGAGGCAGAGGGCGGTATCGTCGTGGATGCGGAAACCGGCGCAATCCTCTACGGCAAGAACATCCACAATACCTACTATCCCGCCAGTATCACGAAGATTCTGACAGCTCTGATCGTACTCGAAAACTGCAGTCTGGACGAGACGGTCACATTTTCCCATGAAGCCGTTTATAATGTGGAATCCGGCAGCACCAGCGCCGGTCTCGATGAAGGCGATATGCTGAGCGTCCGAGACTGTCTCTACGCGCTGCTTCTGAAGTCTGCCAATGAAGTGGCCAACGCCCTGGCCGAGCATGTGGCCGGCAGCAACGATAATTTCGCGGCGATGATGAATGAGAAGGCCCGCTCGCTTGGCTGTGTGGACTCCCATTTTGCCAATCCGAGCGGACTGAACAATGAACAGCACTATACCTCTGCCTACGATATGGCGCTGATCGGCCGTGCCGCGCTGAAAAATGAGACGCTGATGAAGATCGACTCCACGCTCTACTACGATCTGCCGGTCACAAAACGGAACCCGGAGGGCGCCCGCATTTATCCGGGGCACAAGATGCTGAAAAAAAATATGCCGGAATATTACGAGGGCTGTATCGGCGGTAAAACCGGCTACACCTCGCTCGCCGGCAATACGCTGGTCACCTTCGCGGAGCGGGACGGTATGCGGCTGGTCGCGGTCGTATTAAACGGCCATTCGTCCCACTACCGGGATACGAAAGCGCTTCTTGATTTCGGATTCAAAAATTTTCAGACCGTGAAGGCGGCAGATTTTGACTCAGTTTATACACCGGTAGAAAATGATATGCTCATCGCAGGGCTTCCCGCCGCGCAGCTGTCCGGGCTGCAGCTCGATTCCGCGGGCGCGCTGACCCTGCCCCGTTCCGGAGATCCTTCTTCCGTAACCTCTCAGCTGACCTACGAACTGCCGGCAGACGCGCCGCCGGAGGCAATCGCCCGGATTGATTACCTGTGGGGCGAGCGTGCACTGGGCTGCGCCTATCTGACGGTGAATACCGTAGGCGACGGCACTGCTCTCCCCTCCTCGATGCTGACGGAAATTCAGGACCTGACGCTCGCATCGCAGCAGGAGTCCACCGAAGCGCCTGCCGGCACGGAGCCCGAACGTGCGCCGTTCTATATTCCCCCGGTCGTCTTTGTCGTACTGGGAATCATTGCAGTGCTGGGCGCCCTGTTTGCGCTGTTCGTGCTGGTCCGCTCCTATCAGGAAAAGAAAGAAGCGGAAGCCCGTATGCGGCGGCGTCAGAAGCGCATGGCGCGCATGGGCGACGGGGTGTCCGTCGTGGATATTGATCTGGAAATGGAACGGCGCCGGAACTATTATACGGCAAAAAAACAACCGCACAGACGGCGGCCGAAGCGACGGTGAGAAACCGCCCTGTTTCCGCTTTGCACCCGACATTCATCCTGAATAATAACTCTGCGGCGGCAGCACCCGCATGGCCGGGTCACTGCCGCCGCTTTTTATGCTTTTTCCGCTGCTCCTCGCGTTTTTCGAACACTTCCTGCGCCGCGGCTTCATCCACCAGTTTCATGGTCTTCACCACATAGACGCTGTCTCCGGTTTTCTCGCGCTTGCGGATACGGATCTTGCCGCGTACATAACCGTGTTCCGGACACACCGCCAGACAGAGATACTGTCTGGGGCCTGACGCAAACCAGTGAAATTTCTTGCGAAGCATCCGCCGGCATTCCCGGCAGACCATATCCGTTACATTTTTATCCGCCAGGGCGGCGTCCCGGGAGGGATACTCGCGCGATACGTATTTCAGATAGGTCGGGAACTCCAGCCGAATCTCCTCGTCCGCGTTCTGCGGCAGTCGGTAATAATCTACCGACAGATAATCCTGAAATGTCCCGAAATCCAGCGACTGCATCACTTTGGCGGTATAATAGGCATCGTCCAGCGCCCTATGGAACGGCCGCTCCTCCTTAAGACCCAGTTCCTCCACCACCCGGTCCAGAGACAGCTTCTCACGGCCCTCTCCCAACTGCAGGGCATACAGCTTCTGCACGTCATAATAACACAGCGGGAAGCGGAACGGATTCTCCATCCCATGGAAATCCATGTTCCGCTGGAGCTCCACCAGATCCATCGATCCCCAGGTACAGAAAATGGCCCCGCTGCCGCACCATCTGAAGAAACTTTCCGCGGCCTCCGGGAAATATTCGCCGCGGTCAATCAGGTCGCGCATCCGAAGATGCGTGACCTGCGTGATCCGGTAATGCAGCTGTGTGTACACCTGCGGTGTCACCAGCTGATGATATTCGGAAATAATCTGAAGCCTCTCATCCAGCTTCACAGCGCCGATCTCAATGATCTCAAACGGGAAATGCTCTATGGAATTCTCTTTTCCGTCCGGACTCTGGTTCCACTCCAGGTCGAACACAATGTAGGTCGTACTCATCTTGCGTCCTGCCCTATTCCAGAATAAGGTGCCTGTGTGGACAGTATAACACAGATTCTGTTAATATGTAAACATCTGCGTCCAGTATTTTACGCCGCCGCTCTCATAGTACCCGACGCCAAGCTTCGTGTAGCGGCTGTCGAGAATGTTTGCGCGGTGACCGGGGCTGTTCATCCACTCGCTCATGACCCGCTCCGGCGTATCGTAGCCGTAGGCAATGTTTTCGCCGGCGCCGTTATAGGAAATGCCTCTCTGGTCAAGGACCGTATTGAAATAAGTTCCGTTCGGACGGTAATGGGAGAAGCTGCCAACAATTTCCCGGGCCCGTACATCCGCTGCCGCAGAAAGCTCCGCCGAGGCTGTTACCGGCGAAAGACCGGCCGCCGCGCGCTGCTCATTGACCAGTTCAACGATACGTGTGACGTAAGAAGAAAGCCCGCTGCTGCCGCCGGACTGCCAGCCGCTTCCCGGCTGACCGGGCGTGTCCGTTCCCTGCTGCCAGCCGCCGGAATTGCCGGCCTGTCCGCCGCCCTGGCCTTCCCCGGTATTCCAATGATCTGCTCCGCCGAACCACCAAAGATCGTTCTGACCGTCCTGCTGCCAGCCGGAACCTCCGGCATTCCCCTGGGCCGATCCGTCAAACAACCAGAAGCTGTTACTGCCGCCCGGCTGCCACTCCTGCAGAAACTCCTGCCACGGGAAGCAATTTCCCCACAGATCCGGCAGAGTTTCCTGCGGCTGTGTTCCTGAACCGTTCATCTCAGACTCTTCTGCCATCCACGGCCCCTGACCCGGGAACCACTCAGTCCCCGGCGTCTGCACCTCGGTTACATTCGCTTCAGGCTCTTCCACCATCCACGGTCCCTGACCCGGGAACCACTCAGTCCCCGGCGTCTGCACCCCGGTTCCATTCGCTCCAGACTCTTCCGCCATCCACGGTCCCTGACCCGGGAACCATTCCTCTCCCGGCGACGCACCTCTGGCCGGCTTCGCCAGCACGCTCGATACAAAAATCCCCACCGCAGCCGCATAAAAAATAATCCTTTTCATCTACTTTCCTCCTCCATTTCAGAAATTTTACATTTCTGTTACAAATTAATGCTAACACACAGAGACTGGCAATTCCATAGGGAAACGCTGGCAGCATTTCCATAACTTCCATAAAGCCCGGAAAAATAGTCAGAATTTCTTCCAATATCGTAAACAGGCCGTCAGAAATCTTCATCGTTTAGTCCTTGTAATTTTTTCCCATTTTTTGTATAATGTAGTTTATCAGCAGAAGAACCGATGCGGCCACCGAACTCATTGGTTTTGAATCGTCACTTCTCAGAAAGGACTTGAATGATTATGAAGAAGTCAACCTTTCGCCGGGCGATTGCATTTGCCCTCGCACTTACACTTAGCACGATGACGCCGGATTTCGACGGCCGGGCGGCCGTTCTCAGAACACCGTCAGCCGACGGGATTGTTGTCTACGGAAACGGCGCAGCTGTCATCGACGCTTCCCATACTTCCGACGGTTACGTCATGATCAGGTATACCGGCGGCGCGAGACGGATCAAGGTCCGCATCACCAAGAATACGCAGTATACTTACGACCTGAACGTCTCCGGCGCTTACGAGACCTTCCCGCTGACCGAAGGCAGCGGCGCTTACACGATCGCGGTCTTCGAGCAGGTCGAGGGAAGCATGTATGCGCAGGCTGTGAACCAGACGGTCAATGTCTCCCTCTCCAACGACAAGCTGCCGTTTCTGTATCCGAACCAGTTCTGCAATTATAACGCGATGTCCGCGGTCGTCGGCGTCTCTGATTCCATATGCGCCGGGATTACGGAACCCCTGCAGAAAGTTGCCGCCGTATACAACTATGCGGTGAACAATCTGTCCTACGATTACAACAAAGCGGCTACCGTCCAGAGCGGCTACCTGCCCAATATCGACAGTACGCTGGCAACCCGCAACGGCATCTGCTTCGACTACGCGTCCATGATGGTCGCGATGCTGCGCCTGCAGGACATTCCGTCGAAGCTGGTCATCGGTTATACCAACAACCAGTACCATGCCTGGGTCAGTGTCTACACGGATGAACAGGGCTGGATTGACAATGTGATCTTCTTCAACGGCAACGACTGGCGGTTCATGGATCCGACCTTCGCCTCCACGGGCAAAGGGAATCCGTCTGTGACTGAACACATCAAAAACTCCGCCAATTACTCCGCGAAGTTTACTTATTAAGAGGAACCGAGGTAATTCTCATGGCGAAGACGAAATCACCGTTCAAGGGGCTGGCTCTGGCCGGTTTCTGTATGCAGATATCATTACTGTTTAAGTCCGCCGTCCCGATTTATGAGGGACTGGCCGTCATGGCGGAGGACGCCGCCGATGAGAATGAGAAGAAGATTCTCACCGGTATGTCCGATAAGATCCGTCTGGGCGGCTCTTTCAGCGAGGCGGTCACGGAAGCCGACTGCTTCCCTCCTTATATGGTAGAGATGATCGTTCTGGGCGAACGCACCGGTACGCTGGATGTAACCCTGGAAGGACTTTCCGATTACTACGAGCGTGAGACCAGACTGGCCGAGAGCCTGCGCAGGGCGCTGACCTACCCGGCCATGATGGTGTTCATGCTTCTTGTTATTTTATTCATCCTGTTCACAAAGATCATGCCGATCTTCTCCGGTGTATATGAGCAGCTGGGAGCGGCGATCCCGCCGGTGGCACAGGCCGCCATCCATATCGGCGGTATATTAAGCGGTGTGGCTCTGGTTGTCATCGTGGTCCTGGCCCTGGGTATCATCATTGTCCGTCTCTTAAGCAGCAGCGGCAAACAGCCCGCCTTCGCTACAGCCGTGATGAATTTCATCAGCTCCCATTCAAACATCAGCCGGATGAGCGCTCTGCGTCGCTTCTGCAGCACCATTTCCGTGACGCTGCGCTGCGGCCTGCGGCTGGAAGAGGGCATGAATATGGCAGAGAAGCTGGCGGATCATCCGCAGATCTCCGCTTCGATCAAGAAAACCAATGAACTGGTGCTTCAGGGCAGCAGCTTCTACGACGCGGTGAAGGACGCGGAACTGTTCTCCGGCTTTGACCTGCAGCTCCTGCGTGTGGCAAGCCGCGCCGGTCAGCTGGAATCCATCCTGCGCAAGCTGGCCGACGATTACGACCAGAAGACAGAGGACGCCCTGGATTCCATGGTGGCCCGCCTGGAGCCGGCCATCGTCACGATTCTTGCCGTGGCCGTCGGTCTGGTTCTTCTGTCCGTCATGCTTCCGTTAGCCGGCATTCTGTCCGCGATCGGGTGAGGAGGCGCAGACGATGATTCATGTGGTTCGGCAGAAGAAGAAATTTCCGATGATCGGTCTTTTGGGTTCCGCAGTTTTGCTTGCCGCCTGTCTCTATCTGTTCATAGCAGGCACCGGCGGTGTGGCGGAACGGACGAAGGAAGAGAATCTGAATGCGCTTGTGGAGGCGGTAAAACGTGCCTCCGTTCAGTGCTATGCCATTGAGGGACGGTATCCGCCCAGTGTGGAATATCTGGAGGAGCATTACGGCATTTCCATCGACCGGAAAGCCTATAATGTCTTCTACAGCGGATGGGCCAGCAACATCATGCCGGACATCACGATTATCCCGGTTGTAGAGGAGGACGAGTGATGGCTAATGAGTCAGCTTCCAGACGGCCTTCCCGGGGAGCAGAGCAGCTGTTTCCGGCTCTGCTGTTTTTTGTATTTCTGATCTGTACCATATTTACGATCCTGATCGGCAGCCGTGTCTATGAAAATATCCGTGGGCGCGACAATGCGTCCTTCGAGACAGACACGGCTCTTGCCTATATCACCAACAAAGTACGCCAGAATGATAAGCAGGACGCCATTGAAGTGCGCGATATCAATGGCTGTTCGGTGCTTGTCATGCTTTCCCGATACGGCAATACGGATTATGAGACCTGGATCTATGAAAGCGGCGGCCAGCTGAAGCTGAAAGAGCTGTTTTCCCGGACAGACAGCGGTCTGGGGGTGGACGACGGACTCGACATTATGGACTGCCGCAGGCTGACCTTCGCCATCGAAGAACGAAAAGGCGGCGACCGCATCCTGATCATCAGCCTTGGCGACAGCGATGAAGCCAGATTGCTGCTGCGCAGCAGCGGCGCTGCACAGAACCACAGCAGTGTTGCCGACAGAAACAGCGAAACACAGAACGGCGGCATCGATACCGCCAGCACCGGCGATGCCGACAGTACCGTTCAGGAAGGAGGGGCTGCCTCATGAAAAAGCGGGAACGTCCTTCTTACGCATTTTTGATGGAAATGATGTGGGTATGCGCGTTTTTCCTGATTTGTGCCTGCATCTTTGTATTAGCCTTTGCGAAGGCGGAACAGATGAGCCGCAAGGCGGAGACATTGAACAAGGCTACGCTGGCTGCCTCCAATGCTATTGAGGAAATCTGTGCTTCCTTCGACAGCGCAGTCAGCGAAGCAGGATTTGACGCCGTTGCCAACGGACAAACCGGATTTGCGGCAGAGACAGAACGCATCAGCTCTGCCTGTTCCACGGATACATTTACACTGAAAATAACCGCCGACATGGCGGACGGACTGCTGACTGTTGTCGTAGAAGCGACGGACACGCGGGACGGCGAGATTCTGTGTACGTTAAACGGCGCGCGCGCGGCGGCGCTTTCTTCCGCATGCTCCGGCGGGACGGAATCATCTGCCGCCGCAGCCGCAGGAAGGAGGCCGCTATGAAGAATCGTATCTCCATCGGCATCTCCTCGATCGTGCTGATCTTCCTGATCCTTTGTCTGGCGGTGTTCAGCCTTCTGAGCTTAAGCGACGCCAAAACGGCCCTGTCCTTCTCCGAGCGCCACACGGACGCCGTACGTATTTACTACGAGGCCGACGCACAGGCACAGACATTTATCCGCGATTACCGGAAGGCGCTGCCCGGCGGCATGACAGCCCCTGGCGCGGGCGCCGAACCAGGCGGCATGACAGCTACCGGCACAGACGCCGAATCCGACAGCGCCACCGGCAAGACTTCCGCCACAGCCGGGGACGAACAGCCGGCCGTCTCGCAGGAGATTGCATCATCCGCCGCTCAGACGGCCGCCCGGTCGCTTCCGGAAGGTTATTCTGTCTCCGTATCGGAAGACAGCGTTGTCCACTGCGATGTGCCGCTCGCAAACGGTCAGACGCTCCGTATGGAACTGAGCGGGACCGGCGATGAAGTGCTGGCCTACTATATCTTTAACAGCACCGAATACGTCATCGATACGCGCATGCCGGTATTTGGCTCGGATCTGGCCCAGCCGCCTCAGTAAGCATCCGGATTCCCCGCGAACCGCACACCGGTGCAACATCCTTTTAATTTGAATCATTCAGGAAAGGAAGCCCTTACTATGAACATACAGGAAATCTTAAAACAGGCAGTTGAACAGGAGGCCTCCGATATCTTCATGATTCCCGGCATCCCGATCTCCATGAAGGTCCACGGTCAGATCCGCCCGATGAACAGCGAGCGCATTTTCCCGGACGCCATGGATGTCCTGATCACCGAGATTTATGAAATCAGCAATCACCGCAAGATGGACCGTATCCTGGAATGCGGCGACGACGATTTCTCCTTCGCACTTCCAGGTCTGTCCCGTTTCCGCGCCAGCATCATGAAGCAGCGCGGTTCCCTGGGCGCCATCATCCGTATCGTTCGGTTTGAACTTCCGGATTACACCCAGCTGGGCATCCCGGACGGCGTCATGAAGATTTCGACGCTGAAGAAGGGCCTGGTGCTGGTGACCGGCGCTGCCGGCAGCGGCAAATCCACGACGCTGGCCTGTGTCATCGACAAGATCAATCACGAGCGCGGCGCCCACATCATCACGCTGGAAGACCCGATCGAGTACCTGCACCGCCATGACAAATCCGTCGTAACCCAGCGCGAAATCGGCCAGGACACCGAAAGCTACGTCAACGGCCTCCGCGCCGCCCTGCGCCAGGCGCCGGACGTCATCCTCCTGGGCGAGATGCGCGACTACGAGACGATCCGCATCGCTATGACGGCTGCTGAGACCGGCCATCTGGTCATCTCCACACTGCATACCGTCGGCGCAGCCAATACGATCGACCGTATCGTGGACGTATTCCCGCCGGACGGCCAGCAGCAGGTGCGCGTCCAGCTGTCCATGGTGCTGCAGGCGGTCATTTCCCAACAACTCCTGACTACGAAGGACAGTAAGCTGGCCCCTGCCTTCGAGATCATGTATCTGAACAACGCCATCCGCAACATGATCCGCGAGAACAAGATTCACCAGATCGACAATGTAATCGCGACCAGCATGTCGGAGGGCATGGTCAGCATGAACAACAGCCTCCTGCGCCTGTTCCAGCAGGGCAGGATCGACAAGGAGACCTGCATCAATTACAGTACCGATCCGGAGCAGATGCGGATGAGGCTGATCTGATCCTGACCGTTTTCTCTTATTTGACACTGTATGAACAAACAAAGCTGGGCATCGCCGGCCCTCTGCCCGCACAGAGATTCAAGCAGAGTGTCATTGGCACCCTGCTCGCATGAAAACACAAGCAAGACGTCACTGGCGCCTTGCTTGCATGGAAATGAAAACGCACGCATACGCCAGTTGTGTCGACGGCGCTGCGTGCGTTTAAATTTTACTTAACGATCGTATATCCCTCGTAAACCTCCGTAAATTCCGCCGCCGGGTCATTCGCGTGGATCTCGTCTCCCAGCCGGTATATCGAATAAACTGCACCGGCCGGCATCGCGAAAGCTGCGTCTGTTCCGGCTGCCTCCGAGACAGAACCAGCCTCCCCGGCGCTCTCTTCCGCCAGCGTCTCCACCGCGCCAGCGTCGAATTCATCCGCAATATATATCGAAACCATCGACAGAAGAATGTCCGTGCACCCCACGCTGTCATCGTAAGAATACGACACCAAACTGCTGGCGGAATTCCGGCACAGTCCATCCTTCGGATCGATATACGGGGTGCGCATCTCCCCGCCAGCCATCTGATAATAGCGCTGCTGGTCCAGGGAAGTTATCGCGTAATCATGCAGATATACCAGACTTACCGGGCCGTAATACTGGAGAACCGACAGCTGGAGGATTTGATCGTCTGCCTCTGAACTTTCCGTCCCGGCCGCCACTCTGTCATAAACATTAAATGAATAGCTCACATCCCGTCCATCCAGATTCCGCACAAATCCGTCATAGCTTGAGATGCTTCCGTGGGTAAAGCCGGCATCCATAAGCGACTCCGCCAGATAATCCGCGATAAAAGCATTCTTCATCCAGTAGAAATCAATGAAACTGTCGATTCCGTTCTCCGCCGCGAATGCCAGATAGTCTTCAGACACATGGAGAAGCACCCGGTTATCGCCCAGAAGCTCCAGCTCCACCTCATCCGGGTCATTCGCGTACACCAGAACGTCCCTAAAGTATGCAGCCATCTCTTTATTCTCCCGCGGGTCAAATTCAGCAGCTATGGAATCTGCTTCGCTGGAAAACAGATTGTTGTATGTCTGGTAGATTGCCGGCAGGTACAGCCACCGGCCTCCTGCGGCGTCCAGCTTCACGAACGCCTCATAGAGAGGCGCATCGATCGTGACCTCTTCATTCGGATGATCGTTGAGAAAGCGAACACTTCCTACCGCCGGAACCGCGTTTTTCCCATTGGCTGCTTCCGCAACTGCGCAGCCATGGATCGCGTCCCCATATCCGGCCGTGGTTTTTCCATCTGCCGTCGTTTTATCTGCGCTTGCGGTATTCTCTTCATCGGCTTCTGCAAAATTACCCGCCGCCCGCACATTTTCGAACATCCAGTACGCCTTCTCCGCCGCCGCCGTGTACGCAGCGGTCACGTCGCGCCTCTCGCTCTGCGCTGAGCCGCCGTCCGCTCCCACCTCGTACAGAAAGACGAAATCACCACCGCAGGTCACCCTCGACGACATCGCCGTGATCTCCGTCCAGCCGGGCTCACCCCGCACCAGACTCACGATAAAATACGCGAACGCAC
>CANQFR010000071.1 GCA_947599905.1 uncultured Lachnospiraceae bacterium | reverse complement strand
CCATCCGACGGATCTCGCTGATATTCTCATACTGCTCTTTCAGAATCTGAAGCGCCTCCGGCGTCCTGGTGGTCAGCTGGTAGTCGCGCATGGTGTCCGGCGAGCTGCCGATCACCATCAGAAGCTGACGGTAAGCCCGGTTCAGTTCGGAGATACACACATCCGTCCGGCGGATGATCTCTGACATCTCCTCGCCCAGATTGATCTTCATCTGCAGCGTGTGGGTACCGGCCGTCAGATAGAAGCGGAACGGTTCGCCGTCCTCGATTCCCAGCGGGACGACCTGCCAGTCATTGTTATAGTAGAACTTGCACTCCCGCGCCTCCTCAAACGGCAGCGCGCCGTCCAGCAGGACCGAACGCACCACGGTGACGCCGGTGTTGATGTTCTGGCGATAACGCAGGGCGATCTCATACATACCGTCTGCCGGCGCCTCGATCTCCCAGGTCAGCCACTGTCCGACCTGCTTCCAGTTCGCGCCGCCGATCACGTTCAGGCGGGTCTTGCTGGGGCTGTAGGGCTCCGATAAGGGAGAGGTACGGTCCGCAATGGGATACAGTGTGGAATCGGACTTATAGCGTACATCTTCGCCCTGAATCCTGACTGCCTCCGCCAGCTGTACCGGGGACGCATCACTGTGCTGTGCCAGGTACTCGGCGTAGGTCGGCAGCGATTCCTCCTGCTTTAAGACGATGCTTCCGATCTTCATCGGTTCCTTGGTGGATACCAGGGTGATCGTGCTGACGCCCTTGTCGAAATAGAATTTGAACGAATCCTGATAATAGCCGTCGCTGTCGGCCAGATAAGCGGACATCCACTGCCCGGCTTCCTTCTGTTTGGGACGCACGTCGTTATCGCGGGAATCACGGCGAATCTCCTCCGCGTCCTCCCAGATCCGCGTGAATTCCAGATACTGGGCGTTCTCGAAGGGAATCTCCCCGTTGATGTAAAGCTCGCGCTCGATGGCGTTGTTCTTGCCCTCGCTGGGATAATAGTTCAGAAAAATGTTATAGAACCCGGCTTCCGGCACGTCCACCTCGTAGGTGACGCTGCCGTCCTCCAGCGTATTCAGACCGTCCGCGTCGGCTGTGAAGCCTTCGGATGCTTCCTTATAATCCGCGCCGTTTACGGTGATCTCTGTATCCGGATACGCCGCCCCCTCATGGGCCGCCAGATAGTCGTCGTAGGTCTCGGTATCATGGATCACATCCAGAAGTCCCGCAACCACATCCTCAGACTCAATCCCGGTCGCTCCCGCCGTCATGGCAGGAGCCAGAGTACCGACGCCCACGGACAGCACAGCCGCGGTCAGGATCGCCGCTGCTTTCTTCCCTCTCACTCTCTCATCGTTTCTCATATCGAGTCCATGCCTTTCCTTTATTCGCCGTATGCCCGGGCCGCGCCAGGCCCGCTGCCGTTCTTTCGCATCTGCTGTCGCTCCTGCTGCCGGTCGGCTTCGTGAGACGCCTCGCGGCCACTGACGCCCTCTTACGACGGCAGTGCCGCGCCGCTGATGCTCTTCCGCTTCATGCCTCTCCCCGCTCACGGAAGCTTCCATTCATCCGTATAGGAGATGCTCATATTTCCCGCTTCGTCGAACGCTATCGGGAGCCAGATATAGCGCGAGTTCTTCAGATCCTCACTGTTCCACCGGTCGCCCATATAGACGTAATCATCTCCAACTTGAAAGATGCAGGTGCTCTGCGACTCGAAGGTCGTGTGGTTGTCGTCACCCACGCAGGGGTCTCCGCAGTTCTCCCACTCGCCGAGCACCGAGTCCGCCCGGTAGTATCTGGCCTGGTTCGGTGCCCAGCCGGTACAGCCGGAGGTCATCAGATAGTACACACCGTCCTTCACAAACAGTGCCGGCGCCTCTCTCTGCGCCCCGGGGAACAGCCGGATGTAATCCCTTCCGTAAACCGCCTGCTCCGGCGGAACCGCCAGATAGGTGTACTCGTCGTTCAGCTTCGATATGTAAAGGGTCAGGTTCTCTTCGCTGGAATAAATGATGTAGGCCGTGCCGTCCGCATCCACGAACACATTCATATCCCTGGCCATTCCTTTGCTCTGCGGGTAGCAGTCCTCCTGATCCGGCGGGCAGGTATTCAGCCGGTACCGGTCGATGAACCGAAACGGTCCGTAGGGCGTATCGCACACCGCAACGCCCGCGCAGGCCGCCGCGTAAGAGGAATTGCTGGTCTCAGTCGGGCCGTCCGCGTGGAACCAGAGGACGTACATACCCGTCTTTTCATTATAAATAAGCTTCGGCCGCTCGATGATCGCGCTCCCCGCGTCCAGACAGGCGAATACGTTGTCCTTCTGCTCCGGCGTGTAATCCGCGTACAGGCTGGTGAAGTATTCCTCCTCGTCCAGCTGGGCCCGGCTCTCCACATTCCGCATCACGATGCCCTCGTAATGCCAGTTATACAGGTCGTCGGAACTGTACGCGCAGATACCGCTGCGGGAAGAACCGTTCGTCTTATCCTCGCCGACCCACCACCATTTCTCCGAGGTCTGTCCGGTAGCCGGATCCGTCACCGTCAGCCGCTGCACCTGACCGCCGTGGGCCTGAATCAGATTTCCCTCATCGTCCGTCCATTTCTTTCCCGGCAGGAATGAATCATACACCTTGATTTCCTCCAATCCGTCATAGGCGTTCTGAAGCGCCATATACTGTTCGCGGTACTCCTCCTCCGACACGCCTTCCTTCTGTGCCAGAGCCTCCGCCTCCTGATACTGCCGGCTGAACGCCTCATAGCTGCCGGCTGTAAAGCGCATCGTCTGCCGCGTGGGATTCACATTCTCCGGTATCTCCGTCTGTGTAAGCAGCTGCTTCAGCAGTTCCGCCGTGTACTCGGGCACCGCTTTCACCAGAATATAACTGAGAATGGGATCCTTCATCGCGTCCTTCCCCCGGTCCGGGTTATAAACCTTCAGCTGCAGGCTCCCGTCGGTAACCGTGGTATAAAACGCATTCTCTGTCAATTTATACTTGAGGATCTTCTGATCCTCCATCACTGTCTGATCTTCCGCCACCGCCGTGACGGTCCGGGCGCTGAACGGATTATAGAAACCCAGCGTGACCTCATAAGTGCCGCCCGGAACTTCAAAATCATAATAGAAGCCGATCTGTTCCGCATCATATTCGGCGCCCTCCCGGATCCCCCATCGGTACCGGGTCAGGCCGTCGCCCGTGTCATCTTCAAGCGCTTCCATATAATCCGCAGGGCGGTAGCCCCACTGCCTGCCGGTTCCGGCGTCCGCTCCGTAAGGCTGATCCTCCGCCGTCTGGTACAGGCCTGTCTCGCCGCCGGTGTCTCCCGCGCTTCCGCAGTTTACGCGATACAGCAGATAATCCGCCGCCATCAGCTCCTGCGTCGTATGGACATCCCAGAGATAAGGCACCGTCTCTGACGCCGCGGCTCCGCCGCTTCCCGCGCCGCCGTCCTGCAATTCTCCGGAACCCGCGATACCTGCCTGCGCACCTGCGGATCCTCCCCCGCCGCCGGACTGTGCGCCGCCGGATGCTTCCGGCCCGCCTCCGCTCCGGGCACCGCCGGGCTGCGTCCCTGTGCTGCCGCCGCCCGCTGCGCACCCTGCGAGCATGGCAACGGCTGTCAGTATCGTCAGGACATATGTACCCTTTTTGCTTCTCATCAGTCCGCCTCCTAGGCAAATTTCTGTTTTGAAACCCATTTCATATAGGTAATGATAAGCATATTATATTTAATTGTCAATAGGAAATTGCCATTTTAGAAATATTATATAAATTTGCATAGAATTAATTGTGCATTACTTACAAAAATCGTTCGTCTTTTTGAAAAATTCGAATTTCCGGCAGCTTCATTTGGCGTCAAATTCTCGTTTATTTTTGAAATCGGTTTCATGTAGGCCGGATATCTGTAAGGCGCAGGTACGTCCGCAAGCCTGCTTCCCCCGGCTTACAGGTTTCCGGCTTCCGATACCGTGCTCTCCCGCACTTTCAGCTTCGGCGTCACGAGCTGAATCCTCGATACTTCGCCTTCCTCCGCCGCCGCGATCGCGGTCTCCACCAGTTTCTGCCCGAAAACGTCATACTGATAGTCGACACTGGTCAGTCGCGGGGAAAGCAGTTCGGACAGCTGTGTATTGTCATAGCTGGCGACCGCGATGTCCTGCGGGATCCGAAGCCCGTGCTCCTGAATGCTGTGCATGATTCCCAGCGCCGCGTAGTCGTTGATGGCGATGACTGCCGTCGGCAGTTCCTTACACGCAAACAGCTTCTCCATCGCCGCATAGCCGCCGTAATAGTTGTATTTGCCTTCGACCACATATTCCTCCCGGAAATCGATCCGGTAATTTCGGAGAATCTGCTGATACCGCTGGTATTTCTCATAAGTAGAAAGTACATTCAGCCGTCCGCTGGCCAGCGCAATCCGCCGGTGTCCCAGATCAATCAGATGCTCCATCAGAAGATCCACCGACTTTACGGCGTCGATCTGCACCTGGTAACACAGCGTACCGTCCAGTTTGCCGCTGACCACCAGAGGGATATTGCTGGTAAACTGGTTCACGATCTCCACATAATCCGCGTCGCTCGTCAGGTCATCCACGCGTCCGCCCAGCTGGATCACAGCGCTGACCCGCTGCTCATAGAAGAGCTCCAGCTGCTCTTTCTCCCGCTCCGTCTCCCCCAGGGAATTGCACAGAAGCACCGTATAACCGGCTTTCTCCGCCGCCAGTTCGCAGGCCACAAATACCTCCGCATAGAACGGGTTGCGCACGTCGGCCACCATGACGCCGATAACCCTGCTTTTGGTGTCGGACAGGCCCTTTGCCAGAGCGTTCGGCTTAAAATTGTATTTCTCGATCAGCGCCTGAACCTTCTGCTTCTTCTCCTGACGGACATTGGCATTGTTCGTCAGAACCCTCGAAACGGTCGCCGCCGAGACGCCCGCCTCGCGGGCGATGTCATAGATTGTGATATTTTTCATCTGCCTGCTGTCCCCCTGTCATGATCGATAGAACGGAATCCCGCGCGACTTCAGATAGCGCACAACGGCCTCATCCCAGGCGCGCTCCAGACTCTTGTCCATCGTGAAATATGCAAGCGCCGTTCCGGTCACGCAGCCAAGCTGCCCCTCTTCGTAGCGCACGTTCAGGTATAACCCCTTCACCTGTTCCGCCCGCATCGCAAGACCGTTGTCCGCGAGGAAACGCTCCGTCGCCGCTGTCGGGTACTGGAACACAAGCCGGAAACTCTCCGGCAGCTTCTTCCCTTTGATCAGGGAAAAGCAAAAAGGCTTCACCGCGGACCACAGCGAATATTCCTCGATGCGTCCTTCTTCTAACTCTTCTTCCGTATAGTATCCCTGCCGCACGCGCCCGTCGACGGAAAAGGTATTAAACGTGACGATCACCGCCTCCCGCAGGAAGAAGCGGTCGAACAGTCCGCCGACAAAAAGCTCATGTGTAAATGTTTTTTTGTCCTCGATCTGAAGCGCGATCATCTGTGTGTTCCCCCTGCTTTCCGTGAAGCCATTCCTGTGCGTCCCCGCAGGCCATCCCCGCGGGCCGCTCGCGGCGTTTCCGCGATCCGTCTCCCAACATTGTAGCCGATATCCGGATTTATTTCAACCGAAAAACGATTGCCGCTTTTTCTTTCCCGCAAACTGTGCTATACTGAATTCACTTTTCATGAACCAGTCAAAAAGGAGCATACCCATTATGAACATATCCGAAGATACGAAGCAGCTGATCAGCCTTCTTAACGCCGGCGTCTCCCCTTATCACGGCGTACTGGAAGCGGAACGCATCCTCGCGCAGGCCGGCTTTGCGCGGCTGACACTGACCGGGCACTGGGAACTTGAGCCGGGCCGCGGCTATTTCGTGCCGCTTTTTGATTCCACGCTGGCCGCCTTCACGGTCGGGAAGGGACTCACAGACCGGCCGTCGCTGCGCATCGAGACAGCCCATACGGACTGGCCCTGCCTGCGCGTCAAGCCGAACCCGGAGGTGACGACGGAACGCTACGGAAAGCTGAACGTGGAAGTCTACGGGTCGCCGAACCTGAGCACCTGGCTGGACCGGCCGCTGTCCATGGCCGGCCGCGTCAGCGTTGCGGGGGCCGGTCCATTGGAGCCGGTAACGCACTTTGTCGATTTTAAGGACCCGCTGCTGACGATACCGAACCTCGCGATCCATATGAACCCGGAGGCCAATGACGGCATGAAACTGAACCCGCAGATTGACATGCTGCCGCTCATGACCCTGACCGGCCCGGGAACGGAGCCGGAGCATTTCTTCTTAAACCGGCTGGCGGAAGAAGCGGGCTGCGCACCGGAAGATATTCTGGACTTTGAGATCTGCGTCTACAACACAGACCCCTGCGCCGTAACCGGTCCGGACGGTGAATTTCTAAGCGCACCCCGGCTCGACAACCTGACAAGCGTGATGGCCTGTCTGAACGGGATCACCGCCGGCACACGCGAAAACGGCATCAATCTGATTCTGCTTTACGACAATGAAGAAATCGGCAGCCGCACCAAACAGGGCGCCTGCTCCTCCGTAACGGAACGCGTTCTGGAGAAAATATTCCTGGCTCTTGGTTACGGCAGGGAAACCTATCTGAACGCTATGATGGATGGCTTTCTGCTGTCCATGGATGTGGCTCACGCCATCCACCCCAACCATCCGGAGAAATGCGATATCAAGAATAAGATCTGTATGGGAGACGGCGTGGTTCTGAAAATGAGTTCCCGCCAGTCTTACGCCACCGACGCTTCCTGCATCGGCGTCATCGAGGGCATCTGCCGCCATGCGCAGATCCCTTACCGGAAGTTCTCCAACCGCTCGGATATGAGAGGCGGTTCCACGCTGGGCGCCATCGCTTCCGCGGAACTTTCGATGCGGACCGTCGATATCGGCGTGCCGATCCTGGCGATGCATTCCGCAAGGGAACTGATGGCCTGCGCCGACCAGAGCGCCATCAACTCACTGGCTGCCGAATTCTTCCTCATATAGTGCGAAAAAGTTCGTCGTTGTCGAAGTATCGTCCCCGGTCAGCCGGATCTCCGGCCAGAAATTCTCTGTAAATACCGCCGGGCTGTCCGTCCCGGCCTGAGCGCAGATCTGCTGAAAGACCTGATTCTTACGTTCCTCGTAGATTCGGGTCTTTCTTAATGCGGTCGCCTCCGCGTCATAATCGCTGACGCACTGGAAAATGTAATACCAGCCGTCGCACGCAATCAGCGGACTCATCTCCCCGGCGGACAGCGCAAACGCCGCTTCGTCCGCGGCCTCCGGCAGTTCCCCACGGCCCAGCGACAGCTCGATCTGCTCTCCCTCGCTGGTCTCCCGGGCTACGGTCAGGAAATTGCTGCCGTCCTGACTGACCCGCCGGTAGACCGCCTCGGCCGCCGCCTCGCTGGAAATCTGGATCATGCGCACAGTTATCACCTTGGCGTCGCTGTCGCTGACCTCCAGATCGATCCCGTCCGTCAGCTGTCCGACGACTTTATTCGCCAGATAATACTCCTGATACATCGCCTGAACGTCTTTCTCTGTCGCGCCCGTATAAGCTTTATCCGCATCGCTGAGTCCCTCGTAATAGCGTGCGGAAAGCGACTGAAGCCGGCTCTGCTCAGCGCTTGTGAGCACAACGCCCTGTTCCTCCGCCAGCAGATTCATCCGCTTCAGGTTCGTCAGAAATGTCTCCACCTGCTCCAAAAGGTAAGCCCCGAAAGACCGTCCGTCCGTCAGCGTCACATTCCAGATTCGGTCCGTATACACCTGCTCATAGCGGTTCCGCTCCGTCGCCACGATGATCATGGCCTGGGACTTCGTATATTCCCCCGCGGCATCCTCTTCCTCGGCGAACGGGAAGCCGGCCCCGCAGCCGCCCGTCAGGAAAGCCGCAAGAAAAAGCGCCGTCATCAAATACAGCGCCCTGCCGAAGCGTCTCTGTCCGCCCGTCGTCCCTCTATCTTCAAGGCGCGCATCTGCCGCGCGCCGTTTCATCCGTCCGGAACATCTGTCTTTCATATGCCGGCTCCTTCTTACATCGATTCCCTCTCTGCGCCTCTCCCGGCGCACCTGACAGCAATTCTCCCTGCACTGTCCTCAGCGCCCCCGGCTTCCATTCCCTCTCTGCGCTTTCTTACGCCGCGCACCTAGCTGAACAGAGTGTCCACCAGCAGCGCAACCAGAATTCCCAGCACCGCCCCAGCGAACACCTGCAGCGGCGTATGGCCGACGAACTCCTTTAAGCGCTTCTCGACCTCCTGGTTGTCCAGCTTAAACCAGTCCTGCTGCACGATCAGGTTCAGAAGCCTGGCCTGCTTGCCGGTCTCCTGCCGCACGCCGATCGCGTCATACATAACAATGCTGGCCAGCACAAAGCTGACCGCAAATTCGAACGAATAGAGACCGTAGCGGATACCGGAAGCGACCGTCAGCGCGCAGACGGTCGCCGAATGCGAACTCGGCATACCGCCGGAACCCACCAGCCGTTCGGGCCGAAATGACTTGTTCAGTCCGATATCAATCAAAGTTTTTAACAGCTGGGCCACCGTCCAGCCTGCCACGGCGCTTATCAGGATCTGATTGCTCAAAAGCTGCTGCCACACGTTCATTTCTCTACCGTCTCTTTCGCGTCTCACTCATTCCTTCGCGTCACACTGCCGCTTATCCGATCAGCCAGTCATACAGCTCCTGATACTTGAGCGCCGATGCGTTCCAGGAAAAATCCTGGGCCATCGCGCGGTCGACCATCTTATTCCACTCGCGTTTCTTATCGTAATAAATCCGCTCCGCGTAGCGGATCGTATTCAGCATCTCGTGAGCGTTATAATTGCTGAACGAGAAGCCGGTGCCGGTACCTGCAAATTCGTTATACGGCTGCACCGTATCCTTTAAGCCGCCGGTCTCCCTCACGATCGGCAGCGTCCCGTAGCGCAGCGACATCAGCTGGCTTAAGCCGCACGGTTCGAACAGCGACGGCATCAGGAACGCGTCGCAGGCCGCGTAAATCCTGTGAGACAACGGGTTCGAATAATAAATATTCGCCGACACCTTCCCCGGATACTTCCAGGCGAAATGCCGGAACATATTCTCGTAGCGCTCCTCGCCGGTGCCGAGTACCACGATCTGCACCGCGTCGCGGCAGAGCTCATCCATCACATACTGGATCAGGTCGAAACCCTTCTGGTCGGTCAGCCGGGAGACGATACCGATCATCATCGTCTTCTCGTCTTCGGCAAGCCCCAGTTCCTTCTGCAGCGCCTTTTTATTCTTCACTTTCTCCTTACGGAAAGTCTGCGCGTTATAGTGCGCCTCGATGTATTCGTCTGTCTCCGGATTAAACTCATCATAGTCGATGCCGTTGACAATCCCGCGCAGGCTGTTCGCGCGGGCGCGCATCAGGCCGTCGAGGTTCTCGCCGTAGAACGGCATCTTGATCTCCTCGGCGTAGGTATTGCTGACCGTCGTAATCGCGTCGGCATAGACAATGCCGCCTTTTAAGAGGTTGCCGTTCTTATAGGCTTCCAGCTTATCCGGCGTGAAATAATAGTCGGACAGTCCGGTCAGGCGCTTGATCGTCGCCACATCCCAGACGCCCTGGAACTTCAGGTTATGGATTGTGATCACGCTCTTGATCCCGCGGAAAAACTCACCGCCCGCGAAGCGGTCCTTCAGATAGACCGGAATCAGACCGGTCTGCCAGTCATGGCAGTGAATCAGATCCGGCCGGAAGCCGATCACCGGCAGCGCCGAAAGCGCCGCGTTGCAGAAGAAAGAGAACTTCTCCAGATCGTACAGCCAGTCGCCGTAAAGCGTACTGCCGTTGAAATACCATTCATTGTCAATGAAATAAAAGGTAACGCCCTCGTATTCGCACGTCAAAATACCCACATAACGGCTCTGACCAAGATAATCCATGTAGAAATGGGAGACATAATTCAGCTTATCCTTCCATTCCTGCTTCATGCACATATACTTGGGAAGCATCACGCGGACGTCAAAATACTCTTTATTAAAACATTTGGGAAGCGAACCGGCCACATCCGCCAGTCCCCCGGTCTTGACAAACGGCACCGCCTCCGAGGCGACAAATAAGATCTTCTTCATGAATAACCCTCCTCCTTTGATTCGGTAATCCCGGCGCCGGTCCCTTACCCCACAGGCCGGCCGCAGATATAGTATACAATACTTTTCACGAATAAGGAAGCAGAAGTTTTTCAAATTTGACAAAAAATAATGTCGCTCCGGCCGGCGCATCCCGCCTGCCGCCGGTCCGTGGTCATCCCGCGGGACGCTTCCCGCCGAATCTCACATCCGTTTGTAATCCAGGCGAATCTTATCGGAAAGCAGGGCGATAAACTCGGAATTGGTCGGCTTTCCCTTGCCGTTGCTGACCGTGTAGCCGAAGATCTCATTGATTGTGTCCATTTTCCCGCGGCTCCAGGCAACCTCGATCGCGTGGCGGATCGCCCGCTCGACACGGCTGGACGTCGTCTGGTGCTTCTTGGCAATGTTCGGATAGAGCACCTTCGTCACCGACGAGAGCATATCCTGATCGCAGACCGAGGAAATGATCGCGTCGCGCAGGTACTGATAGCCCTTGATGTGGGCCGGGACGCCGATCTCATGCAGGATCTGGGTGACGTCCGTCTCCAGGTTCTGTTCCATATACTCCACCTGATTCTCATATGGGCGGATCTTGCGCGAATGCGGCAGGGCCAGCCCCCTGGGCTTCGCCGCATAGCCGGCCAGACGGCGGACCTTGTCCACGACCACCTCGCGGGTAAACGGCTTCATGATGAAATAATTCGCCCCCAGCCGGAAGGCGTCCTCGGTCACATTCTCGCTTCCCGCCGCGGATACCATGATAAAGGACGGTTTCTTCGTGAGTTTCTCTTCATTCCTCACCTTTTCCATCACCGTCAGTCCGTCCATTCCCGGCATGATCACATCCAGCAGCACGACGTCCGGTTTCGTGGACATGATCATCTCATAGGCTTCATCGCCCGTCTCGGCCTTTCCGACAATCTGGATGCCTTCCTCGCCGGAGAGCATCTGATCCAGCAGATTTAATGTTTTCGGGTTGTCTTCCGCGATTGCTACATTTAAGGTTGGTGTCATGGCTTATCCTCCTTTTCGCCTTGCCCGCGGCTCATTGCTGCGGGATCTGATCAGCGCGTCATGATTCGATTATAAACTCGCAGATATGCCAGTGCAAATGGATTCTATCGCAAGTTTCGACAGCATTTCCGGCATTCCGGCTCAAAGGTCCCGCCACGGACAGAACACAGGCTTTGCGGCGGTACCCGGGAGACAGATCATAAGGTTTGCGGGGGCCGCCCGCAGCGCGGCTGCCCGCGCTGCCGCCAGCCAATCGCAGATTTCGACATTTTTCGACAAACAGGCCGCTGCCTAGTCGATCTGAATCTTAAATACCACCGGCATCTCGCCGTCAATCATTTTCGTCTTCACGGTCAGTCCGCTTTCGTCCCTCGTCCAAGTCGGCGCGGCGTCATACCCCAGCACCTCCACCGACCGGATGATCCCGTGGAAATTCGGCGCATGGGAAGCGTCCGCCTCCGCCAGCGAGCGGATGCAGACCGTATCCCTGCCCTTCATGTTCAGGCAGATGGCGTAGAGATATCCGCCGTTCACAGTAAAGCGGATGTCCTCCGCGGTATATCCCTTATCGTCCGAATCCGCGAACTGCCCTTCCACGATCTTCGTGGGCCCCTCCGCGGATTTTCTCCAGATCTTGGAGCCGTAAATGGCCTCGCCGTTGACCTTCATCCATTTGCCGATCTCTTTCAGGATATGACGGTCCTCGTCCGGGATCGTACCGTCCGCCTTCGGTCCGATATTCAGGAGCAGACGGCCGTTCTTGCTGACGATGTCCACGAGGTCGCGGACGATCTGATGCGGCGTCTTGTAGACATTGCCTTCGGTGTAACCCCAGGAATTGTTGGCGACGGAGGTGTCCGTCTGCCAGGCGTAAGGCCTGGCTTCGGCGAACTGTCCGCGCTCCACATCGATGACTGCGGTGCCGAACGCGCAGGCGTCGTGCTTATAGTTAACGACCACCTCTTCGCCCCACTCATCCGCCCGATTGTAATAATAGGCGAGGAATTTACGCAGGTACGGCTTCACGCTGCTGTGCTGGATCCACCAGTCGAAATAAATGATCTTCGGACGGTAACGGTCCACCAGTTCGCAGCAGCGGCAGAGCCAGTCATTCAGGAACTCTTCCGTAGGCGTCGGCTCGGAATACAGGTCAAACTGATCCGCCGGCTCCTTCATCGATGGCCAGTAGAGGT
This sequence comes from uncultured Lachnospiraceae bacterium, assembly GCA_947599905.1. GTDB lineage: Bacteria > Bacillota > Clostridia > Lachnospirales > Lachnospiraceae > UBA3402. The sequence goes on along the minus strand of CANQFR010000071.1, from coordinate 569 downwards.
CTCCGCGCACGAGCGGCTCCTTGATATCGGAATCAAACTCCTTTCCATGGCCCATGAAGAACCAGTGCTCGACGCGGTGCGAGGAAGCGCAGGGATACAGCCCCGCCTTGCGGCAGGCGTCGTGGATCTCGCCCAGGACATTGCGGTGCGGCCCCATTTTCGCGGCATTCCAGTCGGAAATGGCGCTGTCGTACATCTGGAAACCGTCGTGATGCTCGGCCACCGGCACCACATACTGGGCCCCGGCTTCCTTAAATAGGCTGACCCACTCTTCCGCGTCGAAATTCTCCGCCCTGAACATCGGTATGAAATCCTTGTAGCCGAAATCCTTATGCAGGCCGTAGGTCGCCACATGATGTTCGAACTCGCTGGTTCCCTGGATGTACATGTTGCGGGAATACCACTCGCTGCCGAAAGCCGGCACCGAGTAAACGCCCCAGTGGATGAAGATACCGAATTTGGCCTTCTCATACCACTGCGGGACATGGTACTGCTGAAGGGACTCCCAGGTGTCCTTGAAGCGGCCATTCGCAATGACCTCGTCGATGGTTTTCAGATACTCTTGCATA
>CANQFR010000070.1 GCA_947599905.1 uncultured Lachnospiraceae bacterium | reverse complement strand
AACGCGCTGACGGGAACAGTAGCGGAGAGCGAACGGCCAGAGAGGGACGCATACGGTGGAAGCGTCCTGCGGGAGATTTCCGTGAAGACCATCCCCGAGCGGCCTTTAATCGGGTCCGGTGAATCCGTTATCTTCGCAAATGAAGTGGTCTGAGCGGCGCGTGTCCGCTCACTCAATAAGGGTGGAACCGCGATTTGAAAATCGTCCCTTCTTGCAGCAGGATGCAGGAAGGGATTTCTTTGTATCTGCGTGCAGGAAAGACGCTGACGACGCGATTCCTGTAATTTTCTCTTTCTGCGGAGCGAGTACATTTTTTATAAGAGAGGAGTTTACAAACATGAAAGTAACCTTGAAAGACGGAAGCATCAAAGAATACGCCCAGCCCATGCCGGTCATCGACATCGCGGCGGATATAAGCGCCGGGCTGGCCCGCGCGGCCTGCCTGGGCGAGATCGACGGCGAGGGCGCGGATCTGCGCACCGTGGTAGACCACGACTGCACCCTGAATATCCTGACCGCCAAAGACGAGAAGGGACTGGCTGCCCTGCGCCATACGGCGAGTCATGTGATGGCCCAGGCGATCAAGCGTCTGTATCCGGGCGCGAAGCTGGCGATCGGTCCGTCCATCGCCGACGGTTTCTACTATGACATCGACTTTGAGGAGCCGATCACCGCGGAGGATCTGGAGAAGATCGAGGCGGAGATGAAGAAGATCGTTAAGGAGGCCCTGCCCCTTAAGCGCTACACCTTGCCCAGGGAGGAGGCCATTGCCTTCATGCAGAAGAAGGAAGAGCCCTACAAGGTAGAACTGATCCGGGATCTGCCGGAGGACGCGGAGATCAGTTTCTATGAACAGGGTGAATTCACCGACCTGTGCGCCGGCCCCCATCTGATGAACACGAAAGACGTGGGCAAGGCCTATAAGCTGACCAGCATCGCCGGCGCTTACTGGCGCGGCGACGAGCACAATAAGATGCTGACCAGAATTTATGCGACTGCATTCGGCAAGAAGGAAGAGCTGGACGCTTATCTGACCATGCTTGAAGAAGCAAAGAAGCGCGACCACCGCAAGCTGGGCAAGGAACTGGGTCTGTTCATGCTGGCCGACGAAGGCCCCGGCTTCCCGTTCTTCCTGCCGAAGGGCATGGTGCTTAAGAATACGCTGCTGGAGTACTGGCGCGAAGTCCATAAGCGATACGGCTACATGGAGATTTCCACGCCGATTCTCTTAAACCGCGAGCTCTGGGAGCGTTCCGGACACTGGGAGCACTACAAGCAGAATATGTATACGACGGTGATCGATGAGATTCCATTCGGCATCAAGCCGATGAACTGCCCCGGCGGAATGCTGGTCTATAAGAGCGAGCCCCATTCCTACCGCGAGCTGCCGATGCGCGTCGGCGAGCTGGGCCTTGTCCACCGCCATGAGAAATCCGGCACGCTTCACGGCCTGTTCCGTGTGCGCTGCTTCACCCAGGACGACGCCCATGTCTTCATGACGAGGGAGCAGATGGAGGACGTGATCCAGGAGACGGTCCGGCTCTTTGACGAGGTCTATTCCACGTTCGGCCTGCATTATGAGATCGAGCTTTCCACGATGCCGGAAGACCACATCGGCACTCTGGAGGAGTGGGAATACAATCAGAACGTCCTGAAAAATGCCATCACCGGCATGGGCAAGACCTTCACGATTAATGAGGGCGACGGCGCGTTCTACGGCCCGAAGCTGGATTTCCATCTTTCCGACTGCCTCGGACGTACCTGGCAGTGCGGTACGATCCAGCTTGACAGCCAGCTGCCGGAGCGGTTTGAACTGGAGTATCAGGGCGCGGACGGACAGAAGCACCGTCCGGTGATGATCCACCGCGTGGTGTTCGGCTCCATCGAGCGCTTCATCGGCGTGATCACGGAGCATTTCGCGGGCGCGTTCCCGACCTGGCTGGCGCCGGTGCAGGTGAAGGTGCTTCCGATCTCCGACAAGTACGAGGAGTACGCCGCCCAGGTGGCGAAGCAGTTTGACGACGCCGGTATCCGTGTCGAAACCGATAACCGTTCGGAGAAGATCGGCTACAAGATCCGCGAGGCGCAGCTGCAGAAGGTTCCCTATATGATCGTGGTCGGCCAGAAGGAAGCGGAAAACGGTGTGATCGCCGTCCGCAGCCGTTTCGCGGGAGACGAAGGGCAGAAGGAGATCGGAGCCTTTATCGCTGAGCTGAAGGAAGAGATCGCGTCGAGAGTGATGCGGGAGGCGAAGTCGCAGGAAGCTTAGTAATAATCGAAAAGATAAGCTTTATGATTCGAAGGAGGTATCTATGAAAGTAAAACTGAGTCCCTATATACAGGCTGTCAGACCGCTTCTTAAGAAGCTGCTGGCGGAGTTGGAGAAGAGCTACACTTACGCGTCGATCCTTGCGGCGGACAGTAAGGAGAAGTCATACAGCGTGAACCGCCGTCTGTCTTCCATAAGCGGCAGCGGCATGATGTCCGCCAGAGGATTTGTGGTAAAGGTATTTGACGGAAAGCACTGGTCGGAGCATTCCTTTAATGAGATCACAGAGGAAGAGATCCCGGATATCCTGGAGCAGATCCGCGTAACAGCCGGCATGTCGGCGGCGGCCCTGCCCGCGGGTATTACGGAGAATGAATATACGGCGCCGGAGGAGGATGAGGCCTTCTTCTCCGACAGCACGCAGTATCAGAATGATCCGGAGGAGCTTGGCGACGACGTGATCCTGGAGAAAATGAAGACGATCCGCGACCGCGGCCTGGCTGTAAACGGACAGATTCTGGACTGCGTCGTCCGGATCAACTGGAACCGTACCTCTAAATTATTCCTGTCGCCGAAGAAGGATCTGGAGCAGAGCATCCTCTGGACTACCGGAATGGCCGGAACGATCGCCGCGAAAGGGCAGGAGATCAAGAGCAGCTTCCGGTCTGTCTCTGCTTTGGGCGGAATGGAACTTCTGGATCAGCTGGGCGCGGATGTAGAAGAAGCGGCAAAGACGACAATCGAACTGCTGGACAGCCTGCCGATGGTCGCCGGGGAGTACGATTGCGTCTGCTCGCCAGAGGTCACCGGTATGATCGTTCATGAGGCCTTCGGCCATGGCGTGGAGATGGATATGTTCGTGAAGAAACGCGCGCAGGCGGAGAAATTTATCGGCCAGTACGTGGCGTCGCCGCTTGTGACCATGCATGACGGTGCGGCCGCCTATGAGCAGACCGGAAGCTATTTCTTCGACGACGAGGGAACCATGGCCCATGACACGGTGGTGATCGACAAAGGCGTTCTTAAGACCGGTATCAGCGATTATCAGTCTGCACGGATCCTTGGTACGGAACCGACGGGCAACGGCCGCCGGGAGAGCTATCGCCGCAAGGCCTACACCCGCATGACCAACACCTGGTTTGAGGGCGGCACGGACAGCGTGGAAGATATGATCGCGTCCATCGATTACGGCTTTTTGCTGGAACAGCCGCGAAGCGGCATGGAAGATCCGAAGAACTGGGGGATCCAGTGCATGGTCAGTATCGCCAGGGAGATCAGGGATGGTAAGCTCACCGGCAGAATATTCTCGCCCATCGTGCTGACCGGCTATGTGCCGGACCTTCTGAAATCCATCAGCATGATGTCGCCGTCGCCGGAACTGTCCGGAAGCGGATTCTGCGGCAAGGGCTACAAGGAGTGGGTCAAGGTGTCCGACGGCGGTCCCTATATGAAGGCGCGGATCCGGCTGGGATAATGACAATAATAATCGTGACTTAACCGTGAAATATCAAAAGGAGAAACTATGATCGATAAGATTTTATCAGCTCTGAAAGAGCTTAACATTGACACATACAGCATTACGGAAACCCGTTCCTGGTCGGCGGAGGCATTTTTTATCCGCAGGTCCATGGATCTGAAGCGGCGCACCACGCTTAAGGACTATATGGTCAGCGTCTATGCGGAGTCGGAAGAAAACGGCCAGAAATTCGTCGGCGATTCCGCTGTGCCGGTCTATCCGGGAATGGATGATGCGGAACTGAAGGAGACGCTTCGCTCCGCGTATCACGCCGCGTCATTTGTCCGCAATCCCTATTATCCGCTGTTTGACAGCGGGAAGAGGGAAATGGTGCCGTCAAAGAGCGCGTTCGCGGAACGGACGCCGGAGGAGAATATTCAGTTCATGGCGGAGGCCTTGTTTTCCTGCGATATGGGAGGAGACGTCTTCGTCAATTCCGCGGAGTTTTTCGCGGTGAAGAAGATTATGCGCGTGGTGAATTCCGCGGGCACTGACGTGAGCTGGGAGACATTTAATATCAACGGCGAGTATGTGATCCAGTGCCTGACGCCGGAGGATGTGGAGACCCATCATGTCTTTCGTTTCGGAGAGCCGGACATCGATACGTTCCGCAGCGACGTGGAACACGCCATGGAGCAGACCAGGGACCGCGCCCGCGCGAAGGAAGCGGCGCCGGCCGGACAATATACGGTGATTCTGTCCGGCGACGAGATGAGCACGATCATGAGCTACTATGTGGACCGCGCGGACGCCGGTATGATCTACCAGCATTATTCTGATTATGCAGTCGGTAAGAATGTACAGGGAGAGCAGATAGAGGGCGACCCGCTGACGATCATTCTGAAGGCGGCGGAGCCCTACGACCGGCAGGGGATCCCGCTGACGGACCGGACGCTTATGGAGAACGGCGTCATAAAGACGATTCCGGGCAGCGCCCGCATGGCTTACTATCTGGGAATCGAACCGACCGGCGTCTACCGATGGATCCAGGTCCCCACCGGGTCGGTGCCGTTTGTGGAAATGAAGAAGCAGCCGTATCTGCATATTGTGCTGTTCTCTGACTTCCAGATGGATTCCATGACCGGGCATTTCGGCGGTGAGATCCGGCTCGCGTATCTGTATGACGGAAAGCAGGTAAAGCTTGTCACCGGCGGTTCTATGAACGGAAGCATTCTGGATGCGCAGCAGCATATGGTATTTTCGAAAGAACGGTACCAGTCGGCTGTCTATGACGGCCCGTTCGCGGTGGCGGTTAAAAACGTGACGGTGGCCGGAATCGGCGCGGAAGCGTAGAAAATCGAGGAGGCGACAAGATGGCAGAGGGGATATTCAACGAGATCTATCTGGCCGGTGGCTGCTTCTGGGGTACGCAGCGGTATTTTGACTGCCTGAGCGGAGTTATAAGGACGGAGGTAGGTTATGCCAACGGCAATACGGCGAATCCGACCTATGAGCAGGTGAAGCATGAGAACACCGGCCACGCGGAGACTGTCCATGTCACATACGACCCGGGGCGGATCACGCTCAGAGAACTTCTGGAGCAGTATTTTAAGGTCATCGACCCGACTCTCGTGAACCGCCAGGGCGGAGACGTGGGCGTGCAGTACCGGACCGGGATCTATTACACGGATCCGGCGGACCGGCCGGTGATTGACGCGGCGCTTACAGAACTGCAGAAGCAGTATGACCGGCCGCTGGCTGTCGAGGCGCTGCCGCTTGCGAATTTCTATACGGCGGAGGAATACCACCAGAAATATCTGGAGAAGAATCCGGGCGGATACTGCCACATTTCTCCGGATATGTTTGCGGCGGCGAGGAACTGGAAGCGGGAAGTGTAACCGGATAGATGGTTGTGACGTGCGGCGCCGCTCAAATGAAAGATTTGGACGCATAGGCGATATCGGGGAATAACTCACAGGGGGGGAGTACGCATTTATGGAGAAGAAGCAGCACTGGAAGATCCTTCTGCAGGCGGCGAAGATCGGTTTTGGAAGCGCCCTTGCCATGTATCTGGCCCATCTGTTCGGACTTGACTTTGCGTCTTCGGCCGGCTCCATTACGCTGCTGACGATCCTGACCACCAAGTGGGAGACGGTGAAGCTGTCCCTGTTCCGGATCATTACGTTTGTGGCGGCTGTGTTTGTCGCCCGCGGGACGCTTCTGCTGTTCCACAGCGACTGGTTCGCCTATGGGTGCTTCCTGATGATCATGACGCTTCTGTGCGATTATATCGGGTGGAGATCGGCGCTGTCGGTCAACGCGGTCATCGGGATGCATTTTCTGGATACGATGGATTTCAGTATCCACGCGATTGCCAATGAGCTGTATCTGCTTCTGATCGGCATTACGATCGCCCTGATCCTGAACCTGTTTACCAACAACCGCCACCGCAGGCAGGACATCATTAACTGGATGAAGGATACTGAGCGGCGGCTCCAGATCATCATCATGCATCTGGCGGCTTATTTCTCAGGAAAAGAGCTGGAATCGGACGTCTGGGAAGAGCTGCGGGAGCTGGAACGGCTGCTCCTTCATTACATCAACGAGGCCAACGAGTATCAGGGCAATACATTCCAGTCCCATCCGGGGTATTATATCGACTATTTTGAGATGCGGCGCAATCAGTGCTCGGTCTTAAGCAATCTCCACACGGAAATCACGCGGATCCGCACAATGCCGCAGGAATCGCGCCATATCGCGGCGTATATGACGGCAATGGCGGAATTCGTGGTCGAAAAGAACGTGCCGACCGGACAGCTGGAGCAGCTGGATCAGCTGGTCGCGTATATGCGGGAAGGAGACCCGATTACTTCCGCAGATGAGTTCGAGAACAGGGCGCTGATCTTTCATATTCTGATCGACCTGCGGGAATTTCTGGAATATAAGATCAATTTCGTGGCGAATCTGGATGAGGAGCAGAAACGCAGGTACTGGAATGCTTAGAAGTCCGTGCAGATGTTTTCAGAGCGCGGCGGCTGAGAATTCATGTGGCGTCCATGCAGTCGGAGGGGACCACACAGTGAGAACGAATCAAGGAGATAGGTCAATATGATAACGCAGGAAATGATCGACCGGATCAACACGTTATACCATAAATCGCAGGCTGTCGGTCTGACGGAAGAAGAGAAAATAGAGCAGGCGGAACTGCGCCGAAAGTATATCGAGGCCATACGCGCCAACATGCGGGGGACGCTGAACAGCATTTCCATCAGGGAAGCGGACGGCTCGATTACCGATCTCGGCAGGAAATACGGCGGCGTCCAAAGTGAATAGCGCATGAACAGCGCATGAACAGCGCATAGAGAATCGCGCATAAGAAGGAACAGCGCCATTTGTGAAAGGGGGATTTTCACATGAAGAGGAGAAGATTCACATCGCGGTCCGGAGCATTTCTGCTGATCGCAGTGCTCGTCCTGTCCACCGTTCTGGGCGGCTGCGGCAGCCGTGGAGGCAGTCCGGATTCAGCCCAGACGGGCACGGAGGGTTCAGCGGGTGCGAAGGAAACCAGAGACGTAAGCGAAACGTCGCAGGATAGCTCGCAGGACAGTTCGCAGTCCGCAGGACAGGGCGAGGACAGAAGTGAAGCAGGAAACGGAAATGCAGGCGATTCAGCAGAAGCGGCGACCGAAAGCGGCGGTTCCGCGGAAGCGGAGGCCATGGAGCTGTCAATCCGCAAAAGTCCGCTGGAAGCTGAACAGGCCGGAATCACGGTCGATGTCGCTGCCGCGGTGCAGCCGTACACAGTCAATGCGGATTTGAGCAATGTTGAGAATCTGGATCAGTTCTACCTTGAAGACGGTGTAAAGGAGCTGCTTGCCAGGAATGGTTTTTCCGTAGACGGGACTGCCGGCAACGAGTTTTTTGAAATCTATGAGAACAACCGTTATGAGAACAAGCCGAGCTTTGTGACGGTGGATTCCCTGATGCATACGTATCACCTGTTTTTCAGCCATCTGATGAAGAATCTGGAGAAGGGGTATCTTTCGGATAATCTGTCCGCGCTGAGCAGCCGCATGCTTTCGGAAAGCGCGTCCCTTTACGAATCTCTGAAGGGCACAGACTGGGAAGCGGCCGCCGGACGGTGTCTTCTGCTGTTTGGTGTGGGTGCAAAGCTGATGGATGACGGCGTAGAGCTTCCTGCGGATGTGAAGGCTGCGGCTGAGGAAGAAATCGGCAAGATCCTGAATGCAGAGGGAATGTCGGTTTCCGATATTTCCGCGAGAAACGAAGACTACACCCAGTATATCCCCCGCGGTTACTATGAAGGCGACGAGCAGCTGGAGCGGTATTTCCGGACCATGATGCTGTACGGGCGGATGCATTTTGAGCAGGGCAACGATGATTCGGACAAAGCTGCGGTTCTGATAACCAAACTGTTCGCAGAAGATGAGGAGGCATACCGGCTCTGGCAGTCGATTTATGATGTGACGGCATTTTTCGCTGGAAAAAGCGACGATCCGGGAATCGACCAGTATCTGCCGGTCTATCAGAAGGCTTACGGAAATGTCACCGATCTTGCGGAGATGACCGGCGATGCGGATGCATTTTCCCGTTTTCGGGAGCTGGCGTCTTATTTCGCCCCGCCGGCAGTGAACGCGGTGCCTTCCGGCGACGGCGGCAACAGCGCGAAACCCGGCTTCCGCCTTATGGGACAGCGGTTTTCAATTGATGCCGCGGTCATGCAGCTGTTGGTTGACGACAGTACGCCGGGCCGTGTGCTTCCGGATGTGCTGGACGTCCCGGCAGCTCTTGGCAGTGAAAAGGCACTCGCGATTCTGGATGAAACCGGTTCGTCCAATTATGAAGGCTATGCGGAGAACATGGAATCCCTTCGGGAGAAACTTTCCGATGGCAATGACGTGCTTTGGACGGAGAGCCTGTATTCCGGGTGGCTGGATACGCTGCGGCCGCTTCTTGAGGAAAAGGGCGAGGGCTATCCGATGTTTATGCAGAACGATGAGTGGGCGAAGAAGGATCTGGAATGCTTTGCAGGCAGTTATACGGAGCTGAAGCATGACACCGTGCTTTACACCAAGCAGGTGATCGCGGAAATGGGCGGCGGTTATGAGGAGTACGACGACCGCGGTTATGTGGAGCCGGAGCCGTCTGTATATGCGCGTTTTGAGGCGCTTTCGGAGCGGACGGCGAAAGGACTGGAGGTTTACGGCCTGCTGAACGATGCGGACAGGGAGAACCTGTCGCGGCTTTCGCAGATCGCCGAAACGCTGAAGGAAATATCTGTCAAGGAGCTTACGAACGAAGTCCTGACCGACGAGGAATATGAGTTTATACGCAGCTACGGCGGCACGCTGGAGCATTTCTGGATCGAACTGATGCAGGATCTTCCGGCTGAAAATGGGATCGTGGCTACCCGGGAATGTCCGGCCGCTGTCGTTGTGGACGTGGCCACCGGCTATGGGCAGGTGTTGGAACTGGGAACCGATATTCCATCCACAATCCATGTGATTGTCAATGTGGACGGAAAGCTGAAGATCGCTCAGGGAAGCGTATATTCCTTCTATCAGTTCGCGTGGCCGGCAGATGACAGACTGACCGACGGCAAATGGCGGGAGATGCGCGGAATCAATGTCAACGCGGAGGGTTATTTCGAAAAGGATCCGTCTGCCACGAAGCCTGACTGGACGTTGAGCTACCGGTATCTGTACAGCTGGGAATGAGCATGCGGACTGAGATGAGAAAGTCGGGGGCGGCGCGGCTTCTTTCGATACTTTTGCCGGTCGCCCTGCTTGCGGGTATCGCTGCCATTCTTTTGTACGGATATCACGACGGATGGTTTCTGCCCCGCTGGATCGAGTGGAAAAGCGGGAGACAGGTTTTGCGGGGCTATTCAGTGGAAGATGCTTCCGGTCCACTGTCCGGTGCGGAAGCCGGGACTGCCGGGGCAGATATGGAAGTGAGTCTTGAAAAGCGTGTTGTCCGTGTCCTGCAGGATGGCGAATGTATCTGGTCGTCGCCGCCGGAGATCAAGGTGCAGGATGCGCTGTGCTGTGATATCGACGGCGACAGGACGGAGGAATTGCTTCTTCTCTGCTGGAAGATCGGTCGTTTCGGCAAAAGCCGTCCGTTCTGGGTCAGCGAGGACGAGAAGAGCTGGTCTCAGCATCTGTTTGTTTATGAACCGGGCCCTGACGGGATAAAGCCCCAGTGGATGTCGTCCTATATGGGAACGGATGTGGCGGAGATGTCGGTCGGGGCGCCGGGAATGGGGGCGGACAGCGGTTCGCCTGCTTTCGAAGTGCCAGACGGAAGAATTCCGGCTGCTGGAAAAGATGTGCCGCGCCTTTTCTTCCGAAGCCCGGACGGTTCAGTCAGTCAATGGTTCTGGGATTCCTGGGGATTTACACGGATCGACTGACCATGGCGGTTTCATCAGACGGGAGAAATCCCGGGAAGAAATCTGCCGGAAGACTGCGTAAAGTTCGAAATTTTGATATTGGCAAAAGTCTTCGAATCATGTAAAATAAAGAAGACGGCTGATTGAGTGGGCGCCGGTGGCGTCCACTGCTTTGTATGTCCCATGAAGAATGCCGGTCATACGGACAGGAACGAAAGGCTCAGAAACATATGGACAGATACATTGATTTTGATAAGATTAACCTGGAACTGCCTCCGCCGGAAGAAGAGCCGGACCGGCAATATTATTTCACGGCGAAGGCGAAGCGGTATGCAGAGGCGGAGAGCGCACGGCTCGGCAGGCCGCTGACGTGCTGCATCCAGACGTTCGGCTGTCAGATGAACAGCCGCGACTCGGAAAAACTTCTGGGAATCCTGAAACAGATCGGATATCAGGAGACAGACGACGAGCACGCGGATTTCGTGCTTTACAATACCTGTACGGTGCGTGAGAACGCCAACAAGCGGGTCTACGGGCGCCTGGGTTATCTGAATACGATCAAGAAGAAAAATCCGGACATGATCATCGCTCTCTGCGGCTGCATGATGCAGGAAGCGCAGGTGGTGGAGAAGATTCGGACAAGCTACCGGTTCGTGGATATCATTTTCGGAACGCATAATATCTTTAAGCTGGCGGAGCTTCTGTGCAGGCGTTATGAATTACGCCAGAGTTCAGGAACGGAGGCCTGCGGCGCGATTCCTGCATCATTGTCCCAACCGACGAAGTCCGGTACCGGAACGGCGGCCAGTTCTAAGAACAATATGGTGATAGACGTCTGGGAAGGCACCGACCGAATCGTGGAGGATCTTCCGGTAGAACGCAAATACCCGTTCAAATCCGGCGTCAACATCATGTTCGGCTGCAATAATTTCTGCAGCTACTGCATTGTGCCCTATGTGCGCGGGCGTGAGCGGAGCCGCAGACCGGAGGATATCATCGCGGAGATTCGGCGGCTGGTTTCGGAGGGCGTCGTGGAAGTGATGCTTCTGGGCCAGAATGTAAATTCCTACGGAAAGACGCTGGATACACGGGTCACATTCGCGCAGCTCTTAAAGCAGGTGGATCAGATCGAGGGCCTTGAGCGGATCCGCTTTATGACTTCGCATCCGAAGGATCTGTCGGACGAGCTGATCGAGACGATGGCTTCCGCGAAAAAGGTCTGTCATCATCTGCATCTGCCGGTTCAGTCCGGAAGCAGCCGGATCTTAAAGCAAATGAACCGGCGCTACACAAAGGAGCAGTATCTGGAGCTGGTGGACAAAATCCGCCGCGCCATACCGGATATTTCTCTGACGACGGACATCATTGTGGGGTTCCCGGGAGAGACGGAGGAAGATTTTCAGGAGACCCTGGATGTGGTGGAACGGGTACGCTTCGACAGCGCGTTTACATTTATCTATTCGAAACGGACCGGGACGCCGGCTGCGAAGATGGAAAATCAGGTGCCGGACGACGTGGTGAAGGACCGGTTTGACCGTCTGCTTAAGCGGGTGCAGGAGATCTCCGCCGAGGTCTGCGGAAGAGACCTTCATACGGTGCAGAAGGTGCTGGCAGAGGAGCCGGACGATCATCTGGACGGATATCTGACGGGACGCATGGACAACAATACGGTCGTGCATTTCCCGGGAGAGCCGTCGCTGATAGGAAAGATCGTGGACGTGTATCTGGAGGAAAGCAAAGGGTTTTATTACATGGGGAAGCGAGGAAATTAACGTGGCCGGATTATCTCCGATGATGGTTCACTATATGGAAACAAAAAAGCAGTACCCGGACTGCATTCTGTTCTACCGTCTTGGTGACTTCTATGAGATGTTCTTCGAAGACGCTCTGACGGCGTCGAAGGTGCTGGATATCACATTGACCGGCAAGGAATGCGGCCTCGAGGAGCGGGCGCCCATGTGCGGCGTGCCGTACCATGCGGTGGACTCCTATCTCTATAAGCTGGTACAGAACGGCTACAAGGTGGCGATCGCCGAGCAGATGGAGGATCCGAAGCTGGCCAAGGGACTGGTGAAGCGGGAGGTCATCCGTGTGGTAACGCCGGGGACCATCACGGCCAGCCAGGCGCTGGATGAGACGAAGAACAATTACCTGATGGGCGTGGTCTGCGTGGGCGACGTCTATGGAATTTCCATCTGCGACATCACCACCGGGGACTATCTGGTCAGCGAGGTGACCGGTCAGCGCAATCTCTTAGACGAAATCAATAAATTTTCCCCTTCGGAGATCATCTGCAACGAGGCGTTCGTCATGTCGGGCGTCGATCTGGACGATCTGCGGAACCGCTACCAGATGGCGGTCTCCGCGCTGGAGAGCCGGTATTTCGCGGACGACGCCTGCAGGCGGGTGCTGCGGGAGCATTTCCATGTGCAGAATCTGGACGGTCTGGGGCTGGGCGACTACGACGCGGGGGTGATTGCGGCCGGCGCGGTCATGGAATATCTGTATGAGACGCAGAAGAATTCCCTGGCCCATATCACGACAATCCTGCCTTATACGACCGGCGAGTATATGATCATCGACACCTCCACGAGGCGGAACCTGGAGCTTTTGGAGACCCTTCGTGAGAAGCAGCGCCGCGGGTCCCTTCTGTGGGTGCTGGATAAGACGAAGACGGCCATGGGAGCGCGGCTGATGCGGACGTTCATCGAACAGCCGCTGATCCATCGGGATGAAATACTGCGGCGACAGGAGGCCATTGAGGAACTGAACCTCAGCTACATATC
>CANQFR010000069.1 GCA_947599905.1 uncultured Lachnospiraceae bacterium | reverse complement strand
GAGCCGCTGTTCTGGATCCATCTGAACATGGACTATCCGTTCAACTTAAAGGGCATCCTGTACTTCCCGAAGATCAATACCGAGTACGACAGCCTGGAGGGCACGATCAAGCTGTATAACAGCCAGGTCTTCATCGCGGACAATATTAAAGAGGTGATTCCGGAATTCCTGATGCTCCTTAAGGGCGTCATCGACTGCCCGGATCTGCCGCTGAACGTGTCCAGAAGCGCGCTGCAGAACGACGGCTTCGTGAAGAAGATCTCCGACTATATCACGAAGAAGGTCGCCGACAAGCTGTCCGGCATGTGCAAGACCGACCGGGAGAATTATGAGAAATACTGGGACGATATCAGCCCCTTCATCAAGTTCGGCTGTCTGAAGGACGACAAGTTCGAGGAGAAGATGAAGGACTACATCATTTTCAAGAACCTGGACGGCAAGTACCTGACGCTGCAGGACTGCCTGGACGCGGCGAAGGAGAAGCACGAGAATATCATCTACTATGTGACCGACGAGAAGGAACAGGGCCAGTACATCAACATGTTTAAGAAGGAAGGCCTTGACGCGGTCATCTTAAAGCACACCATTGACAGCCCGTTCATCAATCAGCTGGAGCAGAAGCACGAGGGCGTCAAGTTCCTGCGCATCGACGCGGATGTCAGCTCCACCTTCAAGGAGGAAGTGAAGGAGGAGGACGCGGAAAGCTTCAAGGCGGACAGCGAGAAGCTGACGGAGACCTTTAAGAAGGCCATCGGCAACGACAAGCTGGAGATCAAGGTGGAGAAGCTGAAAGACGATCAGCTGGCGTCCATGATCACGCTGTCCGAGGAGAACCGCCGGATGCAGGACATGATGCGGATGTACAATATGTACGGCATGGATCCGGATATGTTCGGCGGTATGGGTGAGACACTGGTCTTAAACGCCAACCACAAACTGGTTCAGTATGTACTGGGACATGAGGAGGGCGAGCTGACCGAGAAGATCTGTAAGCAGCTTTACGATATGGCTTCCTTGAGCCATGGCAGCTTAAGCCCGGAGCGCATGACCGAGTTCCTGACGAGAAGCAATGAGATCATGATGCAGCTGGTGGGATAGGCAGCGTAATCGGAGCTTCGTCATATTCCGGAGAGGATCACGGCGTGTTGCTTTCAGAAACTGAAGAGAACAGATGAACATGAGCCCGCGCCCGTCAGAAAGTGCGGGCTCATTGCGCGCGAAAAGATTCTGTTTACAGAACCGGCTCCCGGGGTATATACTGTAAGCGGCAGACATATGCAGCAATTCGTACCGGGAATCCGCGACGCAGTAAGAAACGGGGCCCGGATAAGAACAGTAACAGGAAACGGAAAGGAATACGGGATGGAATATACGATCAGAAGCGAAAAGATGAGCGTGACGGTACAGACCCTGGGCGGCAGCCTGCGCTCCATCCGGGACCGGGAGGGAACCGAGTATCTGTGGCAGGGAGATCCGGCCTACTGGAAGGATCAGGCCCCGAACCTGTTCCCCTATATTGCCAGGATGACGGAAGGAAAATACACGCTCGGCGGCCGGGAATATCATATGGATATCCATGGCTTTGTGAAGGACAGCGAGCTTGCGGCCGCGGAATGCGGCGGGGACGGTCTCCTTTTGAGACTTAAGGACAATGAGGAGACGCTGGCCCGTTATCCGTATCATTTTACCTATGAGATCGAATACCGGCTGAACGGGAACTGTCTGGAAGTGGTCTACCGCGTCGTGAATGAGGATGAGAAGACCATGTATTTCGGGATCGGAGGGCATCCGGGATTTAACGTACCGCTTGAGGACGGGCTGCAGTTTGAAGATTATGAACTCACATTTGCCGGAGCAGGCGGCCTGTCGTCGGAGGGAGATACCCGCCGCGTCGTCTTTTCGCCAGCCTGCTTTGTGACCGGTACGGAGCCGTTCGCGTTAGGCGACGGCGGCACACTGCCGCTGCGCCATGATCTGTTCGACGACGACGCCATTGTCCTTACCGGCGTACCCGCGCAGGTCTGCCTGCATGCGAAAAACGGACGGAAGGCAGTTCGCGTATCCTATCCGCAGATGCGGTATCTGGGGATCTGGCACAAACCCCATTCGGACGCGCCCTATGTCTGCATCGAACCGTGGTCGTCGCTTCCGTCGCGTGACGGCATCGTGGAAGATCTGGCTAAACAGCCGGGGCTGATCGCCCTGGAGGCCGGGAAGACATACGAGAACCGGTGGAAGATCGAGCTGTTATAAGGAATGTTGGCGTCATGATGCCTGACAGTTTCCGGAGCCACGGCGCATGGAAAATGTCCGGGATTCTTCAGGCGGCAGAAGCTCAGCAATCAGCAAAAAGAAATCAGGTGACAACATGCTGAAACTGGAAAATATATCATTTCAGGCTGACGGCAAAGAGATCTTAAAAGAGGTCAGCCTGACGGTCGACGACCGCTTCGTGGCGATCACCGGTCCCAACGGGAGCGGCAAGTCCACGCTACTGAAGATCATTATGGGGCTTCTTGCGCCCACGTCCGGCCGGATCTGGCTGGACGGCGAGGATATCACGGATCTTTCCGTGACAGACCGGGCCAACCGGGGGATCAGCTTCGCGTTCCAGCAGCCGGTCCGTTTTAAGGGGCTTCGTGTCCGGGACCTTCTGGAACTTGCCGGCGGCAAAGACAAGAAGGGCGGCGAGCGGTTCGCCCACGCCTGCGAGGTGTTGAGCGAGGTAGGTCTCTGTGCTAAGGATTACATTGACCGGGAACTGGACGACACGCTGTCCGGCGGCGAGATGAAGCGGATCGAGATCGCGATGGCGGCGGCCCGGGGGACGAAGATGACGCTTTTCGACGAGCCGGAGGCGGGGATCGATCTCTGGAGCTTCCAGAGCCTGATTCAGGTTTTTGAGAAGCTCTATCAGGAGACGTCCGGCACGATCATGATCATCAGCCATCAGGAGCGTATCCTGAATATCGCGGATAAGATCATTTATCTGAAAGACGGCGAGGTGCTGGAATACGGCGAGGGCGTGCGGGTCATGGAGCATCTGTCCACGGACATCCGCCCGGCAGCGTGTTCGGTCCTTTTGAACACGCATCAGGCGTCCCGCGCGGAAAAGAGGTGAGCGGAATGGATGAGATTCAGAAGAATTTACTGAAAGAAGTAGCTGCGCTCGACGCATTGCCCGTAGGCGCCTACAACATCCGTAGCAATGGACAGAGCGCCGCGAGAAATACGACCGCCTCCATCGATATTGTGACGAAAGAGGATAAGCAGGGCATCGATATCATCATCAAGCCCGGCACGAAGAACCAGAGTGTGCATATCCCTGTGATCATCAGCCAGAGCGGCCTTAAGGAACTGGTCTACAATGATTTCTTCATCGGCGAGGACTGCGACGTGACGATCATCGCCGGCTGCGGTATTTCCAACTGCGGCGGCGAGGATTCCCGCCACGACGGCGTCCACAGCTTCCATGTGGGAAAGGGCAGCCGTGTGAAATACGTGGAGAGGCATTACGGCGAAGGCACCGGCCGGGGCAAACGCCTGATGAATCCGACGACGGTGATCGAGCTTTCCGAGAATTCGACGATGGAGCTGGAGACTTCGCAGATCGGAGGAATCGACGATACGCTGCGCGTGACGAACGCGAAGCTGGCCGCCGGCGCGTCCATTATCATCCATGACAAGATCCTGACCGAGGGGAACCAGAAGGCGAAGGCGGAACTTTCCGTGGAGATGAACGGGGACGGCTCCACCTGCGACATGATCAGCCGCGGCGTGGCGAAGGGCTTTAGCGTTCAGGAGGTCATGATCCGGATCGACGGCAACGCGGCCTGCAGCGGCCACGCGGAGTGCGACTCCATTATTATGGACAGGGGCGTGATCGTGGCGACGCCGCAGCTTAAGGCGACCAATGTGGACGCGGCGCTGATCCACGAAGCGGCGATCGGAAAGATCGCGGGAGAGCAGCTGATGAAGCTGATGACCATGGGCCTTTCCGAGAAGGAAGCCGAGGAAATGATCATCCGCGGATTCCTGCAGTAGCGATCGGATTGAGCCGGTGTTAAAAAGGATAAGCCGCGCCGGAAGGTGTAAAAGCACTCAGAAAGCCACCGAAGCATAAACTACATTAAGTTTTGCTTTCGGGTGGCTTTTCGATTTTGAAAACCTATAAAAAACCGTTGTCCGCCCGCGAGGAGCGGGAATGCCTCGAACGTCTTAAAGGGGGAGACCGGGAGGCCAGGGATCAGCTGATAGAACATAATATGCGTCTGGTGGCCCATGTGGTGAAGAAATACCAGGGTTCCGGCTATGATACGGAGGATCTGCTGTCGGTGGGAACGATCGGGCTGATCAAGGCGGTCAGCACCTTCGACGCGGATCGCGGGAGACTTGCCACGTACGCCGCGCGCTGTGCGGAGAATGAAATCCTCATGCTCCTGCGCTCCAGCAGGAAATACGCGAAGGAGGTTTCCCTCTACGATCCGATCGGCGTTGATAAGGACGGGGAGACGGTCAGTCTCGTGGATGTCATTGAGACGGACAGTCCGGACGCGCTCGACGACATGATCATGCGTCAGGATGTGAAGGAGCTTTACGAGGCGTACGCGCACTGTCTGAAGCCGAACGAGCAGAAGGTCCTGCGGCTGCGCTACGGCCTGTTCGGCGGCCATGAATATACCCAGCGGGAGATTGCACAGCAGATGGGAATTTCCAGATCGTACGTAAGCCGTATCGAGAAGAAGGCCATTGAGAAAATTCGCGGCGAGTTCGAGAAGTGACGCTTGTATTTTCATGATTTAGCGGCTATAATGGAGACAGGATACCGGACGGCCGGGTAAGAGAATCCGATTGCGGCAAAGGGTGCATATGCCGCTGGTCGGAAACCAGCGGTTATCAACGGTACGACAGGAGGTAGGGATATGGCAATCTTGGTAACGGGCGGCGCCGGTTATATCGGCAGCCATACCTGCATCGAGCTTCTGAATGCAGGGTATGAAGTAGTGGTATTGGACAATCTGTGTAATTCCTGCCGGGAGTCCCTGAAGCGTGTGGAGGAACTGACCGGGAAGAAGGTCATTTTCTATGAGGCGGATCTTCTGGATCAGGATGCGGTACGGAATGTGTTTGACAATGAGCGGATCGAGGCCGTGATTCATTTCGCGGGTCTGAAAGCCGTGGGGGAATCCGTGTTCAAGCCGCTTGAGTATTATCATAACAATATCACCGGCACGCTGATTCTCTGCGACGAGATGCGCAGGCACGGCGTGAAGAGCATTGTATTCAGCTCGTCGGCTACGGTATACGGCGATCCGGCTTTTGTGCCGATCACCGAGGAGTGCCCGAAGGGGACGATTACGAATCCCTACGGGCGTACGAAGGGGATGCTGGAGCAGATTCTGACCGACCTGCATACGGCGGATCCGGAGTGGAAGGTTATGCTTCTGCGGTATTTCAACCCGATCGGCGCGCATGAATCGGGACGGATCGGCGAGAATCCGAAAGGCATCCCGAATAACCTGCTTCCCTACATCACCCAGGTGGCGGTGGGCAAGCTCGTGTGCCTGGGTGTCTTCGGCAACGACTATGACACGCCGGACGGCACCTGCATCCGCGACTATATCCATGTTGTGGATCTGGCAGACGGTCACGTGAAGGCGCTGCAGAAGATGGATAAGGAGAACGGCGGCGTCTGGATTTATAACCTCGGAACCGGAACAGGTTACAGTGTACTGGATGTGATCAATGCCTTTGAGGAGGCCAACGACTTAAAGATCAATTACGTCTTCAAGGCCAGGAGGCCCGGCGATGTGCCGGCCTGTTACGCGGATCCCTCGAAGGCTGAAAAGGAGCTGGGCTGGACGGCCCGCCGCGGGATTAAGGAAATGTGCCGTGACGCCTGGAACTGGCAGAAGAACAATCCGGAGGGGTATGCGGAATAAGCCGCTGAGACAGAAGGAGAAAAGGAGCGCATCACTGGTATGGCTGATAAACGCAAGCAGAGAATCCTGATTGCGGACGATTCGGAGATGAACCGTTCGATCCTGGCGGATATGCTGGGGGACGATTATGACATCATTGAAGCGGAGAACGGCAAGGAGGCGGTGGCTGTCCTGCAGAAGCAGGTGGCCCAGATCGACCTGGTTCTTCTGGATATCGTGATGCCGGAGATGGACGGCTTCGGCGTCCTCAGGGCGATGAATGATTTCCGGTGGATCGAGAGTACGCCGGTAATCATGATTTCGGCGGAAAGCGCGCCGGCCCGCGTGCAGCAGGCGTATGAGCTCGGAATTACGGATTTCATCAGCCGGCCCTTCGACGCGTTTGTCGTGCATCACCGCGTTGTGAATACATTGCTTTTGTATGCCAAGCAGAAGAAACTAATCAACATGGTGACGGATCAGGTGCGGGAGAAGGAGCAGCAGAGCGCCCTGATGATCGACATTCTGAGCCACATCGTGGAGTTCCGAAACGGCGAGAGCGGGCAGCATGTGTTACATATCCGCACGCTGACGGAACTGATGCTGAAGCAGCTCAGTCAGATGACGGACAAGTATAGCTTCAGCAAGGCCGATATCGCCCTGATCAGTACGGCCGCGGCCATCCATGACGTGGGCAAGATATCCATACCCGGGGAGATTCTGAATAAGCCCGGCAGGCTGACGGACGAAGAATTTGCGATCATGAAGACCCATGCCCTGATCGGGGCGTCCATGCTGGAGGCGCTGCCTGCCCACCAGAATGAACCTCTGGTGCGC
Organism: uncultured Lachnospiraceae bacterium; assembly: GCA_947599905.1. Lineage (GTDB taxonomy): Bacteria > Bacillota > Clostridia > Lachnospirales > Lachnospiraceae > UBA3402. The sequence goes on along the minus strand of CANQFR010000069.1, from coordinate 6,424 downwards.
CGTGCCTATGAGATCTGCCGCTGGCACCATGAACGCTATGACGGGCGCGGATACCCGGACGGCCTGAAGGGAGACGAGATCCCGATTGTCGCACAGGTTGTGGCGCTCGCGGATGTCTACGACGCGCTGACAAGCGAACGTGTATATAAGAAGGCGATTCCCCATGAGAAAGCGGTGCAGATGATCCTGAACGGCGAGTGCGGCCAGTTTAATCCGCTTCTGATGGGCTGCCTCAAGGAACTGGAAGGCAGTATCCAGAACGCCCTGGAGAAAAAGGAAGTTCATGACTGGGATGACCAGAATCTGCTGCGCAACCTGACGGAGGAACTGATGCAGCGGGAAGACCTGTCGGCTTCGGACCGCACGCTGTATCTGCTGGAGCATGAGCGCGAGAAGTACAAGTTCTTCGCAGATATGTCCCAGGAGGTTCAGTTTGAATATAACGTCTCGCCGCCTTCGGTGACGATATCCGAGTGGGGCGCGAAGCACCTGGGACTGGATGAGATCATTATGGATCCCTACCATGATGAAAAGGTGCTGGCGACCATGGGCACAGAGAGCATGCAGAAGCTGGCCGGGCTTTTGAGCCGGACAACGCCCGAGAATCCGATCGTCGAATTCGACTGCATCATCCGGATGGGAGGCATTGAACGGTGGATGAAACTGATCGCCAGGGCAACCTGGTCCAAGGAGGAACCGCCGGTCTATACCGGTGCGATCGGCAAGGCCATCGACATCCATGAGACCCGGGTCAAGATGGCGGTGCTGGAAGAGATGGCGGCCCATGACACCATGACGGGGCTCTATAACCACAAATTTGCGAAGATGCGGATTCAGGACATGATGGCGAGAAAGCCGGAGAGCAATTTTGCCCTGGGCATCTTTGATGTGGATTATTTTAAGAAGGCCAATGACACCTACGGTCACATGTTCGGCGATCAGGTACTGATTCATATGGCGAAGACCTTAAAGCGCAATATGCGTGAAGGAACCGTGTCGGCCCGTGTGGGCGGCGATGAATTCCTTCTGTTCTTCGAGTACCGGGAGCATGTGGATCTGGCCATTAACCGTATTTTCAATTCCCTGATCGGAACCTACGAGTCCTTCCCCATATCCGTCAGTATGGGTGTGGCGAAGACGCAGATGCTGGGGACGGATTATGACACCCTGTTCCATGCCGCCGACCAGGCGCTCTATGCTGCCAAACGCGGCGGAAGGGGACAGTTCAGGTTCTACGACGGCGACAGCTGTGAGACGCTTTCCCTGATTTCGCCGATCGACAGCGAGAGGGAATCCGCCGCGGAGAATCAGGCCGGCGCCGGGACGGGCGGGAAGGAAGCGGAATCTGCGGGAGTCGCGGGCGGTGAGAAAGCGGAGAGCGCGGGAACCGGGGGCGGCCGGGACGCAGAAAGAGAGGAAGATCCGTCCGGCCGATGAGGACGCGGAAGCCACAGAAACCGCAGACAGCCGGGATGCGAAGGAAGGCCGGACTGATGCCGTGGAATGAAAGCCATCCTGCGGATAAGAAAGCGCAGCCGGCTGACAGATAAAGAAGTGCGTATTTTGGAACAGACATACATGGCTACACAGTTTTGGGAAAGGAAGAGGTAGAGAAATCATGACGTTACAGGAATGTTATGCCGCATTGGAAGGGGATTATGAGGGTGTGATCGGGCGTTTGCGCACCGAGAGACTGGTTCAGAAATTTGTGCTGAAGTTTCTTGACGACGGGAGCTATGATCTGCTGACCCGGTCCATGGAGTCCGGCGATTATGACGAGGCATTTCGGGCCGCCCATACGATCAAGGGCGTGGGCCAGAATCTGAGTTTTAACAAGCTGTACGAGTCCAGCCATCTGCTGACGGAAGCGCTCCGCAGCAAGAATATCGAAGCGGCGGCGCCGCTCTATGAGCAGGTGAAGGCGGATTATGCGCAGACCGTGGATGCGATCCACGCCTATCAGGCGTCTCTGTAGGCGCGTATCCGGAGGATGATGATATGAACCGTGAGCAGATGACGATCGCGAACCTCTACGATACGACGAAAACCGCCGCAGAACCATACCTGACACAATACACGTATCCATGGGAGGTACTGCCGCATATCGGCGAGATCGTGCTTGCCATCGGTGCGGCGCTTCCGAATGAAGAATATGACCATCCGCAGGCGGATGTCTGGATTCATAAGTCCGTGTCTGTAGCGGCGACCGCAACGATCAAAGGCCCTGCGGTTTTCGGCGCGGGTACGGAGATCCGGCCCGGTGCGTTTGTCCGCGGGAATGTTTTAGTGGGCGAGCATGCCGTAGTCGGCAACTCGACGGAACTGAAGAATGTGATCCTTTTCGATCGTGTTCAGGTCCCCCACTATAATTATGTGGGCGATTCCGTTTTAGGTTATAAGGCCCATATGGGTGCGGCGTCGCTGACCTCGAATGTGAAGTCGGATAAGAAGCTGGTGAAGATTCACGCTGCCGACGGTGATATCGAGACCGGGCTTAAGAAGGTCGGCGCAATGATCGGGGACGGCGTGGAAGTCGGCTGCGGCTCCGTGCTGAATCCCGGAACGGTGATTGGCCGCAATTCGAATATTTATCCGCTGTCGAGCGTAAGAGGCGGCGTGGATCCCGACTCCATTTATAAAAGGGACGGCATGATCGTGAAAAAGGAAGAGAGATAGAAAAGGGACGTTTCCCGAAGCGCTTTTCTGCCGGTGCTCCTGTGGAGAACGATGATATGGACGGTATCTCAGAAGCGGCACGGGTTACAGGTTACGGGGATGCTTTTCCGACGATAAAATAATAAATGGGCGATATCCGAGATGGTATCGCCCGTTTTTCTTTCTGTGCCGGCAGGATGCCGGTGATGCCTTGCTTGTATTCCGTGGTGGCAGGGCGCCAGTGACGCCTTGATTCTACTCTTCTAAATACTACTTCGTCCCGAAGATTCGGTCGCCGGCGTCGCCGAGACCGGGGCAGATATAGGCGGCATCATTCAGGCAGCGATCCAGATGTCCCACATAGATCTGGATATCCGGATGAGCCGCATGCAGCCGTTCAAGTCCTTCCGGCGCAGCGATGATGCACATGAACTTGATATGCCGTCCGCCGTGCTGCTTGATGAAATCGACAGCCGCCACGGCGGAGCCGCCGGTCGCCAGCATCGGGTCGGTGACCACGATCGTGCGCAGCTCGATGGGGCTGGGCAGCTTGCAGTAATACTCGTGAGGCTCGTGGGTGACCTCATCGCGGTAAAGGCCGATATGACCGACCTTGGCGGTAGGTACCAGAGACAGGATGCCGTTTACCATACCGAGGCCGGCCCGCAGGATCGGCACGACGGCAAGTTTCTTGCCGGCGATCATCGGCGTCATGCATTTCTCAATCGGGGTTTCCACCTCCACGTCCTGCAGGGGCAGGTCGCGCAGGGCCTCGTAGCCCATCAGCATCGCGATCTCGCCGGTCAGCGAGCGGAACTCATTGGTTCCCGTGTTCTTGTCGCGCAGCATGGAGATCTTGTGCTGGATTAGCGGGTGGTCAAGGATGATTACGTTTTCCATGGATGTCCTCCTTTATTGTGCGTAGATTTGTATATCTCTTCAGGTGTGACTGCGAACAGCCGGCTCCGTCCGGCCGAATCTTACCAACTGGAAATATTGTACCAAATTGTATGACAAAATTCAATCATTCTTCGCGGAAAATACTTGCCAAAGAAAAAAAGATATGTTAAACTGAACTCGTTCTCAAAACTGCGGGCCGCGGCGCTGCCAGACGGCCTGTCTGGATGAGCCGGCTTGTCGGAATGGCAGACGAGGCAGACTCAAAATCTTGTTCGCCTGACCGCCAGCGTAAAGGCAGAAGGCTTGAAATGTGGTACTTTTACAATTAAATAGGTGCATTTGATTTTAATATCCCTCCCGTACATCCCTCCGATTTCAGGGTTTTTCGGGACTTATGGGAATTAAAATATAAAATGCCGGTATGGCGGAATTGGCAGACGCACGTGACTCAAAATCACGCGGAGACAATCCGTGCCGGTTCGAGTCCGGCTACCGGCACCAGAATTTCCAGCCCCGAAGTGTATTGCTTTGGGGCTTTCTTAGCACCCCACGGCCGTTACTCTTACCAATAGTAACATTGTCGCCAAACTGCTCCACGCCGCCCTTAAGTCCATCACTCAAACTCTCTAACCCGGAACATGCCGTACAGGAAAGAAGCAATATTCCAGCAAGAAGAATGAATAATCCTCGATTGAAAGACTTCACAGGCCCCTCCTTACTGCAAGAATGTTAAGTACAATGCCGGAACCACTATGCCGATCATCAGCAAGCACCAAAAGGAGCTGACGATAGTGGATGCAATATTCACAGGGCTGCGGCTTTCTTCACTCTTAACGCAGACAATAGAGAGAAGCAGTCCTGCCACAGCGGAAGCGATATTGACGCAAGTCCATGCCGTATTCACCCCATCCGGCAGTGCGATTTTAAGGAACACAAGGATAAGGGTTATTGCGGGGATGATACTGATAATCAGCGATACCAAACTCAAAGTTTTCAGTTTTTTACTTCCCATCGTTTTTTACCTCATTTCTTTCTTTCCAAATTGAGTCACTGCAATCACAAGCACTATCACAAATACCAGTATCGCGATCGGCAAGAACGGAAAAATGGAAAGAGTCCTTATGTTAGAATTGACCGTAAAATCATGCAGAGAACATGATACCAAATATCCACTGTAACAATACGGATAAATAATCCAAATGGGTGTTGCTGAAACCAAAATGCCGGGGATAACCAGAAGCAGGTTCAATCCTACGGAAAGCAGCGGCTTATCAAACAGTACGGTGATTGCCCACATGGTTCCCATGCATGGCAGCATTGTCAGAAACAATCCGACACACCATTTCAGCAGATAAAGGATGGGCAGCGCCTCGGTCACGCCCATTGTGCTTGTGGCAACTGTCCCGGCGATCACGAATACCGCAAGGAACACGACCATTTCCATAAACAGGTAAAATGTCAGAACGCAGAATTTCGCTATAGAGAGCGCATAGCGGCTGACTGGCAGGGCAAGCATTTTCAGGATGCCGTTGTTTCCTGTTTCGCGGCCCGCAATCATCACGCAGACCACAATCATGGAGAACGGCAGCAGATAGTAGGCGTAGAGCAGGGCGCTTTGAATGAACATAGCAGGCCAGGCGTTGGTGTATTCCGGCGTAAAATATCGGCTCAGGTTTGCGACCCCGGAGGCAACCACCAGCAGAGGCGCAGCAAAAATCAGCGGTACGATCTTCGAGCGTTTTACTTTCATAAACTCAATTCTGAGCAGCTCAAAAAAATTCATTATCCAGATCCCTCCTTACTCATAGCGCAGATTTTGTGCCATCCACAGCCCTGCGCCGAGAAATGCCAATGTTTCAATACATGCGGCAATGATAGCCTTTGTGTCCGGCTGTGCGCTCATAGCAACCGCAGGTTTCAGCATGATGACGAAAGGGTGGATCATCAACAAGTTAATGCTTGAATTAGCCAATGCCATCCCACTTAGGAAACCTGCAACGCCAATGCCCAGCGGCACCCACATGTTTTCAAAACGGGACGAGATCAAAACCATAAACGACAGGACGGGCATTGAGGTAATGAATGAGTAACCCGCAAATTGAATCAGAGTTCCCATTTCAAACGCCCCTCGCGGCAAGTCTGTCATACCGATCCGCATAAGTGCCAGATTTTGCAAAGCTACTGCCACGAACAGCAGGGTCGATAGGATCAGAAATTTGCAAAGATACATCCCAGGGACATTTACAGGGAGCATATACATTTTCTTAACAGCATTACCCTTAAACTCCATGCTGTAGATCATGCAGGCGGCAATTACGATTCCAAACATATTCAAAATCATAATCATGCCGTAAAGCTGGGTCAGCAAAACATCCATAGGCGCCAAAGGCAAACTCAGCAGAGTGTCTTTCCTCACAATAAAATTTAGAAAGGCATAACCGGCGCCTAAAATGCCAACAGCCAGCAACACAGGAATAACGCCTGTTCGCTTTTCTTTCCGAAGTTCAATCGCAAGCATACTCATAACTGTGCCCTCTGCTTTCTGGCAGCATTGTCCTGATCTACCATAGCGAGGAACACATCTTCCAGATTGTCAGCGGACATTCCCGCCTGCTTTGCACTGCGTTGCAGATCATCCAGACTTCCCTCAAACAGCAGGCGTCCATGATTGAGAATGCCGATATCATCCGCCATCAGTTCAATTTCGGAAAGCATGTGGGACGAGATCATGATGGTGCAGTTGTAGAGGCTGGGTAGAGATTTTATCAGGTTCCGGATTTCATGGATGCCGGAAGGGTCAAGGCCATTGGTTGGTTCGTCCAGAATGAGGATAGGAGGTCTGCCCAACAGCGCACCGGCAAGACCAAGG
>CANQFR010000068.1 GCA_947599905.1 uncultured Lachnospiraceae bacterium | reverse complement strand
GTAGCCCGGGATCGCAGCGTTCTTCCCGCCGCCCTCCGCAACTACCTGCTCCAGCAGATAGCGCACGGTTGCACTGGTCTCTTCGGAGACAATTGCTTCGCGCACCGGGTACGTGAAGGTACGGATGCTCTCGCCCTCTCCCCCGCTGCCGCTTCGCACCGCGCGGATCCCGAAATGCGGCGTCACCCGCGTACCGCCGTTGATCAGGGCGGACGCCGTCGTGATCAGCTGCAGCGGCGTGATCTGGAAAGACTGGCCGAAAGAGACGGTGGCCAGTTCCACGAGCCCCATCTTCTCCTTCTGATGCATGATCGTCGACGCCTCTCCGGGCAGATCCACGCCGGTCTTTCCCAGAAGCCCGAACTGCGTGAAGTAATGATAATATCTCTCCACGCCCAGCCGCTGTCCCACGTCGATGAACACGGGATTGCAGGAATTCATCGTCGCCTGCAGGAAAGTTTCCCCACCATGACCGCCGGTTTTATGGCATCTGATCTTCCGATCCTCCACAATCCGGTATCCCGGGCATGAAAAATGATCATTAATTCCCACCACACCTGCTTCCAGCCCCGCCGAGGCGGTGATGATCTTAAACGTGGATCCAGGCTCATAGGTATCGTTGATCGCCGGGTTGCGCCACATCTGATTGAGCAGTTCTTCCTTCGAGGCAGCGGTCTCAGCGTTTCCGGCCGCGTCCTGCGCGTAGTCATCAGTGAGCGTAAACGGATCGTTCAGATTGAATTCCGGCACATTGACCATCGCGTAGATCTCGCCGTTTTGCGGGTTCATGACAATGACCGACACCTTTTTCGCATTCTTCTCTTCCATGACCGTCTGCGCCGCCTGCTGGGCGTAGGTCTGGATATTCACATCCAGGCTGACGGTCAGGTCCGCGCCGGCCACCGGCTCGATGCGCTCCTCGAAGGCATTTTCCAGTTCCACGCCGGCGGCGTCCGCCATCGTAAGAATCAGGCCGTTCTGCCCCTTCAGATATTCTTCATAGCGGACCTCCAGGCCGATGATTCCCTGGTTGTCTCCCCCCGTAAAGCCCAGGACTTTCGACGCCAGGCTGTCGTAGGGATAATAGCGTTTATAGTCTTCATCCACCTTCACGCCGTCCAGGCGCAGGTTTCGGATGCGGTCTCCTGTTTCTTTATCGACATTTGTCTGAATGATCTCACGGGCGCTGTATCTGTCCACCTTCCGGCGGATTTCCGCCGCGTCAATGTCCAGCTCCCGCGCCAGAACCTCCGTGACGCGCTCCGGCTCCCTGATCTGGTTATGGATCACAGAGACGGTGCAGACCGTGCGGTTATCGGCGATCACGGTTCCGTTGCGATCCAGAATGCGTCCGCGCGCTGCCTTGATCGTCCGCTCGCGCTGATGGAGATCCTCGGCCATCTGGCCGTAATGATCTGCCCGGACAATCATCAGATACGAAAGCCGCCCGCACATTACAGCCATCAATAGGCTGACTGCCAGCAGAACCGTGAGCGTTCTGCTCCTGTGTCTGCTTAAAATCCGGTTCATCGACCTGCCTGGACATCATCATTTCTATAAATATATGAACCGGTCCGTCTTTTATGCAGGCTGTCTTGCTTCAGAAAGCTGCCGCAGGTCACTCTCCCGCGCCCGCCCCGCCCGACGGCAGCATATCCGGCAGCTCCGAAGGCAGTACGCTTCCGTCCTCGCCGTACTCCTGCGGCACGGATTCTTCGGTATCATAGGGGAACGGCGTGATCGTACCGCCGGCCACGCTTCCGCCGTGACCTGCGCCTGCGGCAGTGCCTTCACCGGTTTGGTCTTCGTCTTCCGGCTGCGTCTGTCCGCCGTTTCCTTCGCCCGCCGTACCGCTTTCATTCTCACCGCCCGAAGTTCCGGTTCCCTCGTCTTCTCCGGACTGGCCTGTTCCCGAACCGCCCGCATTTCCGCTTCCGGCTGAATTTCCGCCGGTCTCCGTACCGGCCTCGCCGGTCGGGCCGCTTCCGTCCGGATTCGCCACATATTCGCCGCTCGGACGAATCGGCGTAACGATCTGCACGTCGCCGCTCGGGAATACGTTCAGATACGGAAGGATATCGCTCATAACCTGGGCGAACACGCCGCTCGCGAACGTCGAATGGGCCTGATCGTCCACATGCGGCTGGTCGATGACCACATATACCAGTACCTTCGGGTTGTCGGTCGGCGCGATGCCGCAGAAGGAAACCACATAATCCTTATGGTTACGTCCTACCTTCTCTGCCGTACCGGTCTTGCCGCCGATCGCGTAGCCTTCCACCTTCGCGGCAGCGCCGGTTCCCTTTTCCACTGTCATAAGCAGGGCGTTTTGCAAAAAGCGGCTCGTCGATTCCGACACGGTCTCCCGCACCAGTACGCCGTCGTTCTTCTGTACAACGGAACCGCTTTCATTCAGAATCTGCTTCACCACATGGGGTTCGTAGTAATAACCGCCGTTGATACAGGAAGCGAACGCCGACGCCATCTGTACCATCGTACAGTTATAGTTCTGACCGAAGGCATTGGTCGCCAGCGCCGACGCCTGCGTCGTATCCGCGCGGTAAACAAGCGTGGATGCCGACGCCTCGCCCGGCAGGTCAATGCCTGTCTTCGCGCCGAGATTGAACATTGACTGGTATTGATAGAATTTCTCCTTGCCTGTCAGGGCCGCGATCTGCATCATCGCGTCGTTGCAGGACTGCATAATAGTTTCCGTCAGGCTCAGTTCCCCGTGGCCGCCCTTACTGAAGGCCGTGCACTTGATATTAAAGCCGCCGACATGCTGGTAGCCGTCGCAGTAGAAATAGCTGTTCGTGCTGATCGCGTTCTCCTCCAGCGCCGCGGCCACGGTCAGAATCTTGGAAGGAGAACCCGGTTCAAAGGTATCGCTGACGCAGAAGTTCCGCCACATCTGGCTCATGGCGTCCACCTTCTGCTCATCGGTCATTTCCGCAAGCTGTGCCTCGCTGTAACGGCTGCTCAGATCGCGCGGATTGTTCAGGTCGTACTTCTTCTCATCCGCCATCGCCAGGATCTCGCCGTTATTGGGGTCCATGACAATGATGCCGATATGCTCGCTGCCGGTTTCTGCCTGCCACTGGGCGATGCGGTTCTCCACCATCGTCTGCACGTTCACGTCGATCGTGGAAACCACCTTATACCCGTTCTGTGCCGGCTTGATGACGATCTCCTTGTTGGACTCGTCATTGAGATAGCCGTACTCACGGCCATTGTTGCCGATCAGCATATCATTGTAATACTGCTCAATCCCGCCGCTGCCGGTCGTGCCGTCGCCGCTCGCAAAACCGATGACATTGCAGGCGAGGCTGTTATACGGGTAGAGACGCTTGTATTCCTCCTCAAACCAGACGCCGTAGACGCGCTTATCATGGTTCGGATCGTCCCCCGGGGTCTTGCTGTTGGCCGTATTGATCTCCTCCGCAAGGTTCTCGAACGCTTCTTTTTTGTCATGGGAAATACGACGCTCGTAGCGGATATACGGCGAGGTCTTCCGGCTGTTTAATGTTTCCGTCAGCTCCGCCCGGTCATAGCCGAAGCACTGCACCAGAGCATCCACGGTGGTATCCAGGTAATTCTTCTCGGTATTCTCGTCGTGGAAGATCTGGCTCGCGTCGATGATCACGTTGTATACCCGCTCACTGGTCGCCAGATAGGTTCCGTTGCGGTCCACGATATCGCCGCGGCGGTAGGGGATCGTACGGCTGTCATAGTTCGAACGCTGGGTCAGAACCAGTTTCGTATAGTCTTCATTGTTCGCATCGATGATATGATAGAGCACCCCGATAAGCGCAAGTAAAGCCAGCATAATCACAATGACGGTGACTGCCAGCTTTTCCTGCATATATCGTTTTAGTATTTTCTTCTTCGGGGCGCGGCGGTGCGCATCCTCATTCGTATTGCGGGATGTCTTCATTTTGCCTTACGTACTCGCTTTCCGTCTTATTATATAGAAGCACCTGGTCTCTGCCTGCGTATACCATACCCATCTCTTCGGTCGCTACGCGGTAAATGTGATCCAGATCTATACTCGTATTGATGCGAGTCTCCAAGGCGTCATTATCGCTCTTTAAGGTCTCCAACTGCCGTTCCAGCGTCTTAATGTGATCCACGCGTGCGCTCATCACCGACTGCAGGTTCAGATAACTCACGCAGAAATATAAGGTGATACAGGCCGCGACAACAAGCATCAGCAGGTAAGGAAGGTCGAGCTGCAGCGCCTTCTCACGGTTCCTTCTGACCGTATAGTCAGCCTGGTGACGGTCCCTGTGCTGCGGTTCCTTCTCCGGCCTGACAGCCGGGGTTTCCGCCGGCGCCAGCTTTCTCACGGTATTGCCGTGGATATACATCTCTTCCCTTGATGGCCGTCGCGCATCTCTGCGCGCCGTTCTCATCTGCGATGCTCTCGTGGCTGCCATATCGGTCTCCTTTCCGTCCCGTTCTAAGACGCTTCAAATACTCTGAGTTTTGCGCTTCTGCTGCGCCTGTTTGCCTCTATCTCTTCCGCAGCCGGCGTAACCGGCCGACGGGTGATCACTTTGCCTTTACTCTTCCTGCCGCACACGCACACCGGGAAATCCGGCGGGCAGATGCACGGGTTTTCATTCTCCCGGAAACGTTTCTTCACGATCCGGTCTTCCAGCGAGTGGAAGGTGATGATCGCCAGTCTCCCGCCGGGCGCGAGACGTCCGATCATGGCGTCAATCGAGTTCTCCAGAACTTCCAGTTCCCTGTTCACCTCGATGCGCAGCGCCTGAAATGTCCGTCTGGCCGGATGCCCCTGCGCCGACAGCGCTTTCATCGGCACGGCCTTCTTAATGAGCTCTGTCAGCTGCCCCGTCGTCTCGATCGGAGCGGTCTGCCGGCACCCGACAATCTGTCTCGCAATCTGCCTCGCGTACTTCTCTTCCCCGTAGTCACGGAGAATCCGCGTCAGTTCCTCCTCATCATAACCGGCGATCACATCCGCCGCCGTCAGCTCCTGTCTGCGGTCCATCCGCATATCGAGCGGCGCGTCCTCCCGGTAGGAGAATCCCCGCTCCGCTGTATCAAACTGGAAGGACGAAACGCCCAGATCCAGATAAATGCCGTCGACCCTGCCGATCCCGAGATCGTCGAGCACGCGGTCCATATCCTCGTAGTTGCTGCGGACAATGGTGACGCGGTCCGCGTACGGCGCCAGCCGCTCTGTCGCCGCGGCGATGGCCGCCTCGTCCTGATCGATTCCGACGAGTCTTCCTTCCGGCCCCAGCCGTCCCAGAAGCTCCGCGGCATGTCCGCCGCCTCCCAGCGTGCCGTCCACATAGATTCCGTCCGGCTTCACGCCGAGGCTGTCGATGGTTTCATGCAGGAGAACGGATGTGTGTTCAAACATCATATGCTGAACCCTTCCAGTCCTTCGGCAATGTCTTCGATGTCGTCGTAGTTATTCGCCGCGTCCCATCTCTCCTTGCTCCAGATCTCGACGCGGTTGCCGTTGCCTACCAGCACGGCATCCTTCTCGATCTGCGCAAACGCACGCAGAACTGCCGGAAGCAGGATTCTGCCCTGCTTGTCCACCTCACAGGATGCGGCTCCGGAAAGGAAGAAACGGGTCAGCTGGCGGTTCTCGCGGGTATTGGTCGGAAGGCTGGCGAGCTTCTTCTCGAATTCCTGCCACGCGGCGTTCTCATAGGCGCAGAGACAGTGATCCAGGCCCTTCGTGACAATGAACTCCTCGCCCAATATCTCGCGGAACCTGGATGGGACGATCACTCTGCCCTTTGCATCAACCGTATGGTTGTACTCGCCGATGAATCCCATGCCCTACTCCTAACCGAATGACTGCGGTTTCCAACCACATCCACCCACAACCACCTACAAACTACCACAAATCTCCACTTCGTAATCTTATTCTAGAACAAGACCCCGGAAAATGCAAGGTTTTTTTTGAGAAAAAATCAAAAAAAATGAAGCAATTACGGCGTTTTCCGCAATTGCCTCAAAATGTTGTTCACCATCAAAAACCGGCCACAATATATTGTTCAATCAGTTTATCCAGGCGCACACTGTCCTTCAAAATTTCATCGTAACATCGCTTTTCGTCGATGCTTTGATTCAGTTTTTTGCGGGCTGACTCGATTTGGGCGATCAGCTCATCTCTGGTAAGTTTGTCCATTGTCATCCTCCTTCTGCCAGTCTCGCCTTCCTGCCGCCGATAACGAGCGCCAGAACGGCTGCAATTACCAGTACCATGGATAATGCCTGCGACACGGGGATCCCTGTCGCAAAGAATATTAACTGATCCGTACGCAGACCTTCAATCCACGCCCGTCCCAGACCATAGCCCAACAGATAGAGGAAAAACACCTGACCGTCGAACTTCTTCCGTTTCCGGAACCAGAGCAGGAACATCAGGACGCCGAGGTTCCACATGGACTCATAGAAGAACGTCGGGTGGACCTGGATGTATTCGACGCCGTTCTCGACGATCAGATGGTCCATGAGCTCCTGCGAGAGCATATTGGCGTTCACGAGCGCAAGGCGGATGCGCATCGCAAGCGGGCCGTCCGTATAGCCGCCGAAGGCCTCGCAGTTGAAGAAATTCCCCCAGCGTCCGATGCACTGGCCGGTGATGAGGCCGAGGCAGGCGGTGTCGGCCATCGACAGAAACGACAGCTTCCGCCGCTTTACGAACCACAGAAGCGTCAGCACGCCGCCGATGACGCCGCCGTAGATGGCAAGGCCGCCGGCGCGGATATTGAAGATCTGGATCAGGTCGTTCTTATAACTGTCCCAGTCGAAGATCACGTAGTATGCGCGGGCGCCGATGATCGCGAAAATGATTGCGTAAAGTGCGAAATCGAGATACAGGTCTGGATCCTGGCCCCGGCGTCTGGCGTCGGCGCGGGCGATCAGGATGCCGGCGATCATGCCGATGCCGATGATGATGCCGTAAAAGGCGATGCGGAAGCCGAAGATGTAGATGCCGTTTTGCAGGTGTTCGATGGTGATTCCCAGGTGCGGGAAGCGAATGTCGACGGGGGTCGTCATATGTACGTTCCTCTTCCTTTCACATGATTGTTTTCTTCATTTTACCGCCTTATGGGGGAAAATGCAATCGTATTCGACCGACAGATTGCGGCAGGATGCGACAGGGGGACCAGACTCTCGGGGAGAAGCGAAAGATACTCGCAGAAGGGGATGGGACTCCTGAGGAGCAGTCGCAAGGGGGACGCGCAGAAGCGGACGGGCTTCTGCGCCGGTTGTTGCGGGAGTGAGAGGAAAGAGATGAACGGATTCGAGGAAATAAGACTTTCTTTTCAGGGGAGGATGTGGTATACTCCACGTATGCTGGAAGAACGAAGCATGTATGCAGAAGAAACTATTTGGAAAGAGGTCGTTATATATGAAATTAGGAATCGTTGGGCTGCCGAATGTGGGTAAGAGTACTTTGTTTAATTCTCTGACGAAGGCGGGGGCGGAATCGGCGAATTATCCGTTCTGCACGATTGATCCGAACGTGGGCGTGGTGGCTGTTCCGGATGAAAGGCTGAAGCTTCTGGGCGATCTGTATCATTCGAAGAAGGTGACGCCGGCGGTGATCGAGTTTGTGGATATCGCGGGACTCGTGAAAGGCGCTTCGAAGGGCGAGGGACTGGGGAATCAGTTTCTGTCGCATATCCGGGAGGTGGACGCGATTGTCCATGTGGTGCGCTGTTTTGAGGACAGCAATGTGATCCATGTGGACGGCAGCGTCGATCCGCTGCGGGACATTGAAACCATTGATCTGGAACTGATTTTTGCGGATCTGGAGGTTCTGGAACGGCGTCTTTCCAAGACGGCCAAGAGCGCATTTAACGATAAGTCTCTGGTGAAGGAAGTCGAGCTTCTGAAGGCGCTGAAGGCGCATCTGGAAGACGGCAAAGCGGCGCGTACCTATGTCTGCGATGACGAAGAACAGCTGGCTATTCTGGGAAGTCTTAATCTTCTCACGTACAAGCCGGTGATTTTTGCCGCGAATGTCGGCGAGGACGATCTGGCGGATGACGGCGCTTCAAATCCGCACGTTCAGCGGGTGCGCGAGTTCGCCGCAGAGACCGGCTCGCAGGTATTCGTGATCTGCGCGCAGATCGAGGAAGAGATCGCGGAACTGGACGACGATGAGAAGGCGATGTTTTTGGAGGATCTGGGGCTTAGCCAGTCCGGTCTGGAGAAACTGATCGCGGCCAGCTACGACCTGCTGGGACTTCTGAGCTTTCTGACCTCCGGCGAGGACGAGACGCGCGCCTGGACCATTAAGAAAGGGACAAAAGCGCCCCAGGCGGCCGGCAAGATCCACTCCGACTTCGAGCGGGGCTTCATCCGCGCCGAAGTCGTCAATTACCGCGACCTTTTAGACTGCGGCGCCTACGCCGCGGCCCGGGACAAGGGCCTGGTCCGGCTGGAAGGCAAGGATTATGTGGTGCAGGACGGGGATGTGATTCTTTTCAGGTTTAATGTGTAACGATATCCGTTTGCACCATATGGCGTTCTGTCTGTACCGCAATGCCGTATGACCCCATACGATATTCTCTCTGTACCCTGACGCCGTATGACTTCATACGTAAACGGTCTGCCGTTTACGAAAAGGTCTGGATTGACTATACGCCCGGAAGAAATAATGCTTGATACAAAACAAATGGGGAAATATAATAATAGATAGTTGTTTGACAATGCAAGATGAAATCAGGAGGGCAGACCGCTTATGATGATTCCAGCAGAATTGCAGAACTTGATTGACGGAGGCGAAAGCATTACCGTCGAATTTAAGGAATCCCATACGGACATTACAAAAGATGTCTATGAAACTGTATGCTCTTTTTCCAACAGGGACGGCGGCCATATCTTCCTCGGTGTAAAAAATGATGGAAGGATTATCGGTATCCAGGAGGACAAGGTCAATAAGATCAAAAAACAGTTTGTTACTACCATCAATAACGACAGCAAAATGTACCCGCCGCTATATCTTACTCCGGTTTCTTATGTGGCAGATGGAAAGCAAATCCTCTATATCCGTGTGCCGGCGTCACAGGACGTAGTACGCTGCTCCGGAAGGATCTGGGATCGGAACGATGACGCCGATATTGATATCACCAATCACTCGGACGAAGTATACCGGCTTTACGCCAGGAAAAGCGGCAGTTATTATGTTAATAAGGTCTTCCCGGTATTCGGTATCGGCGACCTGCGCCAGGATCTGATCGAACGCGCAAAAAACATGACCCGTTCCCGAGCAAATAACCACCCATGGCTGGATATGTCGAACGAGCAGGTCATCCGCAGCGCGGGGCTGGTTCTGAAAGACCGCTCCTCCGGAAAAGAGGGGCTTACTCTCGCCGCCATTTTGCTTTTCGGTACGGATCAACTGATCATGTCCGTCCTGCCGCAGCATAAGACGGATGCTATTT
The DNA here is from genome assembly GCA_947599905.1 of uncultured Lachnospiraceae bacterium. Taxonomy (GTDB): domain Bacteria; phylum Bacillota; class Clostridia; order Lachnospirales; family Lachnospiraceae; genus UBA3402. The sequence goes on along the minus strand of CANQFR010000068.1, from coordinate 3,793 downwards.
TCCGTGTTTTCAACACTGACCGCTACGACGACCGGGATGTGGTAATTACGAACCTGATTGAAAGCTATGACCGGCTAATCGCATTTGGACAGAAACACTTGAATGACACATTCCATCTGGACGGGATACAGAGTGTCAGCACAAGGGATCATATCCTACGCGAGATTGTGTCGAATTTACTGGTTCACCGGGATTTCTCGAACGCCTATGTTGCAAAACTGGTTATTGAAAAGCAGCGCGTCTTTACAGAAAATGCCAATCTTTCGCACGGTCACGGTGCTTTGAACCTTGCCTCGTTCGAGCCATACCCTAAGAACCCGCCTATTTCAAAGGTCTTCCGCGAGATCGGCCTGGCAGATGAACTCGGCTCCGGGATGCGCAACACCTACAAATACACAAAAATGTATTCCGGAGCGGAGCCGGAATTTATAGAGGGAGATATTTTCCGCATTATTATCCCGCTGTCAGAAGTAGCTACAGCAACGGTAGGACCAGACGGAACTGTCCTCCACGATGTCCCTCACGATGTCCCTCACGATGTCCTCCACGATGTCCCTCACAAAGACAGCATAAATCAACTATATAAGATGATACAGGAAAATCCCTATATCACACGCAAAGAAATGGGGGAACGCCTTGGCATGAGCGTCAGAACTGTAGGACGAAAAATAAAAGTCCTAAACAATATCAAATATGTTGGAAGCGGCAACAATGGGCACTGGGAAATCACAGAAGACTCGTAAACTGTAGATAATACGTACCTATACAAAACTGAGGCTACCGCCTCCGGTTCGTTAAAAAATACGGTCTGGCCATCTGTTTCCATGAAGGAGAGCTGGCCATTGGTTACTTCATGCCTCTCTGATGACCTTCCAAAACGGTGCCTTTTTAAATCCGCCACTTGCTCCAATACCCTCTGCAGCGTGTGGTCGATGTTCTTCAGCTGCTCCTGTTGTGACAGGAACAGGCGGATGGGGTTTCCTTGCCAAGGCTGTTCAGTTTTTCTTCCGTATGCTGGAAATCCATTACACCGCCTCCTGATACTTGATGGTTTTATTTTACCAGAAATCATAGATGCCAGCCATCCACCTCCCACACGAGCCCTTTGATACGGTCTGCGCGACGGCCGCAGAAAAGGTAAAGGGTTATTTCTGAACTCTTAGACTCACCTCCATACGGCGTATTTCTGTACCTTAATTTCGCCCATACTTTCAGACAGAGAGGGACCGCTGCCCACAGGTGATTGCTCATCTGCGAAACAGCGGCCCCTCTCAATGGTATCGATCGCTTTTAATCGTTGTCCTCTTTCTTTCTTAAACTCAGGGCTCCAAATACCCCCATCATTCCAAGGGCCAGCAGGCCGATGACTGCTGCGGGTCCGACCGGTTTGTTGTCTCCGGTCTGCGGAGCGAAATACGACAGCGGCACATCCTCATCCGTAATTTCCTCCAGAACTTCAAAGCTGGAAAGCGGCGTTGAGTCATTGGAAATATTTTCGATGGGCGGCGTCAGCGGTACCGGATTATCCGGGATCTGGACCCTCGGATTGTCCGGGGTCGGATTCGTCGGGTTCTCCGGACTCGGACTCGTCGGGTTCTCCGGGCTCGGACTCGTCGGGTTCTCTGGACTCGGATTTGTCGGGTTCTCCGGGCTTGGGCTCGTCGGGTTCTCCGGCGTCGACTCGCTCGGCTCTGAACTGGGTTCGGAGCTCGGTTCGGAACTAAGCTCGGAACTCGGCTCTGAGCTTGGTTCGGAACTCGGCTCGGAACTCGGTTCGGAGCTCGGTTCGGAACTCGGCTCGGAACTCGGTTCGGAACTTGGTTCGGAACTGGATTCTTTCGATCCATCGGGTGAGTAAGTGTTGGTGATCTCCACTATTACAGCATCATCTTTGACGACATTAACCTTACCACCTCCGGTGACCGTCAGCTCATAGCCAGTAATATTAGCGTCGCTCGTATTCTCCTCTGTCACAGTATACTCTCCGGTGGGCAGCTCATTGATGGTAATGCTTTGACCACCCTTAAGCTTCACATAGGCAGTAGACTTTGTGAAAGTCACCGTCACGTCCTCTCCTACGCCGTCACCACTGATGGTTTCGCCACTACTGATAGTTGCCTTGAACGTTCTTCCATCCAAATCTTCAGGACTGTTGATGGCAAACTCGAAATATTCCGGGATACCAGCAGGTCCATCTGCTTTCACGACCGTCTTCTTGATGGTCAGACTGCCTTTCTCGTGCACATTTTCCACGTTCAGGTCGTATGCGGCAATAGCGGTAACCGTATCAGGATCAGGCAACTTTCCACCGGCATATTCTTCAGAATCCTTCCCCACATCTTCTCGGAAACCGATATAGATCACAATTGGATCTTCCAACTTCTTATAACCGGCAGGCGGTTCGACCTCTTCCAAGATATAGTAATATCCCGGCGACAAGCCCTCACTGATCTTGAATGAACCGTTTTCATCCGTGACGTATGGATCATCATCGCGATTGAATTGATGAACTTTGTATGATGTTCCTCCAATCTCGAGAAGTCCCGTTGGAGCAAGGGCACTTACATTCTTTATGATCGTATAATAGTTAAACTTCGCTCCCTCCAGCTTCTTATCCGTATTATCACGATCGACTTTACTTACGGTCAGTGTACGGGTACTGCCCGTTCCATTGCCCGCAATCTTTTCAACATTCACAATCATGTTGTAGTCGCTGGCGCCGTGCTCCACACCGTCTAAGCTGGCACTGTTGGAGACTGTCAGCCCCGAGCCCTGCGCAGGGATACTGGCATCATATGTGATAGTCAGCGCCCTGCCGTCGGGTACCTTCAGCTGGAACTGGCTATCCTCCTTACTTAGAAGCATGCACCAGTTATCGGAACTCAGTTTATCATCCTCCGTATCGTCTTCCATCCGAGTCAGTTCGGCTCCGGTCTTCGCATCCTTCACCACAATACTGTCGGGATTAATCTCAAGGTTCTCGCTCGTATCCGTCACAGTCAGGAAACTGCCTTCCGTCAGACATTTCTCTCCCTTGGGGTTAATCTCCAGCGTGAACTGCATCAGGTTGGTATACTTATCGCCTTCCTTCACCTGCACGGCATTTTTGGTCAGCCTGCTGGGAATATACTGAATTGTCTCTTCTGCATCCCAATGGGTCATGTTCGCATCTTTGATCCAGGCATGATTAACTATTTCCTGAACTTTATCAAAATCAATCGACTGCAGCCATTCGTCAGTAGCCTTAACCTTATAGGTGAACGAGATCTGCACCAGCTTATTGCCGAACATATTGAACAGCTCCGGAAATCCATTTGTATCCTTATCACCACGAAAATCAATCAGAGGCGCATAGATGTTCCCTTCTTCATCAGTTGGTCCGTCTCCGGTGTCATACATAATAGAGAGATCTCCCCATTTATACTCATTGCCATCCACATTAAGGGTTGTCACGTACAAACTGCCTGGCACATACTCCCACCCCTCTGGCAACACATCGTAAAAGACCGCCTGCTTGCTCATAAAGATTGAATGCATATCCCAACCAACTTGAGCTTTTGTTGCATATACATCAGTAAATATATCTTTAGTCAACCTTGCATAAAGCATGACGGGTTTACAGTTCCACAAAGCCTACGAAATTGTAGTAGATGTTGATGTCCCGTTCCATGTGGTCATTCACCTGATATTTCTCGCCGACCTCGATTTTCTGGATAAGCCGGACAAGGGTGGGACGGTCAAGTTCCTCAAGCTGGGTGTAGTCCTGTATCATGTCCAGCCAATCGTCAACCGA
>CANQFR010000067.1 GCA_947599905.1 uncultured Lachnospiraceae bacterium | reverse complement strand
TTGATTGAGGCAACCGATTGTTCTCCTTTTGTCAGTATCGTCAGTCTTTTCTTGGCTGCTGCGGTCGCCCTACGAGCAGCAGGTACAGATGTCATCTGTCGGAAGAACGGTTCGAAGTATTGTCCATCTGTTTTGCCAATCGACCAGCCATATATGATTATCTCGTCAGCGTTCAGCAAATCGGCGCTCAAGTCGTAGAGTTGTTGCTGCTTTGATTTCCGCAAAAACGAATATTCTTCGGGGATAGACGGGTTATCATGGATACCCAGTACGATATTCTTCTCTCGTGTCGAACCGTGTATGTGGATGACTCTCGGCATATCTTCGTCCGTGTAATTGGCAAAATGACGCAAAACGGATCGGACTTCGGTATAGTTGAATGTGTAGATATTTTTGAAGTTGCCGTTAGCTCTTATTGCACATAAAAATGGTTGTAAATACGGGTCCTCATTATCCTTCTTCCACTCATGCGGATGCACTCGCCTGATATATGTTTCGAGCCGTGACTTCAGCAGGTGAAATGCCGTTGTGTCACGTGCGATATAGTCTTGCGACAATTTTTGACCGACCTTGCTTTTGGCGTATTTCCACAATTCTCCTTCTACATCTATCCAACGTACTCGTCCCAGTGCATCTTGATTGAGTATTTTGTGTTCGTGAAAATGTCGATATAAAGAATGTTGATACTCACCTTCATCCACCTCATTGAATGGCCAGAACTCTGTACCGCCAAGTTCCGGTACAGCTTGTGTAACCCCTTTTTCCGCAAAATCCATGTATGAGGTCATGAATCCGCAAGCCAAATCGAAACCGTTGCCCAATATAAGGAGACTATTCATGCTTTTACGCTAAATCCATTATACCATCCTTATCTGTTATTGTCATATTCGGCTTCTGGATGCTCTGTGAAAGTAGTTGTAATCAACGAGTAATCATTATTATTTTCTTTATCAATTAATGGCTGAAGCCAATCTCCGAGTTCCCAGACAGATTGAAATTTTTTTAATTTTATAGCTGATTCACCCCACCAAAGGCTGAAATTCCTTTGGCAATACCCTTCAATACTTCTGCGTGGAAACTCAGCAATTATTGAATCAAATAAATTAGTATAGCATTTAACATGATAGTTTGTTTCTTTCAGGAAAGGATCCCATTCATCCAATAATTGATTTTGAGGTTTAATGTCTATTATTTCTACGAAATCAAATTTGCGGAAAGTTGAAGAAAATGCTGATGCCATTGATTCAATAGCATCAGTATCAGACAATGGCGCTCCATATCCAAATATTGATAGTATAGAACATTCTTTTAGAATTTCAAGGAAAGCTTTCCATGCTTCTGAAATTGACTTGTCTTGGTTATTATTCTTGTTTTTAATCGGATAAAGTAGAGGTTGTGCGTTCAATTTCTTTCCACACATAGGACAGTTCTTTTCAACAATCTCGAAAATTCTGTCACAATTATCGCAATATCCCATTGCAATATTCCGATGCAATTTATTCACATTTCTGGCAGACAGCACGTTGCTGCCCAAATCGGTACGAGGAGCCTTTCGGAATATGGACAGAAAATTACGGGAAATTCACATCTCTGATTCTGATGCTCTTGTGAATCGGCTCGTACCGCATCTTTTTGCCTGTTTTCTCTGCTGTAACTCTGTACTGCAAAGATAGCCATAAATCAGCAGATAACAGCATAAAATGGCACAAAAGTGTAGTTTTCAAAACTCAATTTTGATGGAAAAGTGTATAAATGAAGCCTGATTCGTTGGAAAAAGTGCGACGAATTCGATTTATTCGCTTGAAAAAGTGTAGAACACGTCAAATATCATATCTTATATTTTTGCGATTTTTACCCATAATACATCATTAAATAGATAAAAAATACTATATTTGCATATTATATGATGGGTTAATATGACAAAGAATACAAAGGGAACTAAGTTGCCACGAAAGTTGGAGCAGAAAATGTCGGTTGTGGGAGAGCAGATTAAACTGGCTCGTTTGCGCAGGAATCTGAGTGTGGCTCAGGTAGCTGAACGTGCCACCTGTTCTCCGTTGACTGTGTCCAGAATAGAAAAGGGTATACCGACAGTTGCAATCGGAATCTATTTGCGAGTGCTGTATGCTTTACAGCTTGACGATGATATTCTGTGGCTGGCCAAAGAAGATAAGTTGGGAAAAACTTTGCAGGATTTGAGTTTAAAGATTAGGGAACGTGCCTCAAAAAAGGAGTAAATGATGAAGACGCTATATGTTTATGCCGATTTTGATTGGCTCAAGGAAACAGAATTTGTTGGCGAGTTAGGCTATGAATCTCTTCATGGTTCGGACAGCTATTGCTTTACTTTCAGCGATGAGTGGTTGAAGAGACGCGGAGATTTGTTCTTGAGTGATGATCTCAATAATTATCCGGGACAGCAATATACGCAACCGGAGAAAGATATATTCGGATGTTTCTCGGATGCTTTGCCGGATCGTTGGGGACGAACGCTGTTGTTGCGACGTGAACAGATTGCAGCGATAGAAGAGCGGCGACCGGTACGTAGATTGTCTTCCTTTGATTTTTTGAGCGGTATTGATGACATTTCCCGAATGGGTGCCTTCCGTTTCAAGGAGTCAAAAGATGGAGGATTTATAAATGTAAGTGAGTCGTTGAGAATCCCACCTCTGACGGACATAAAGGAGTTGATTGCAGCTAGTGCGGAAATTGAGAAAAGCGAAGAGGAAAATGTCTTGCCTGACAGGAAATGGGTTGCCCAACTCGTGCAGCCCGGTTCTTCATTGGGAGGTGCAAGACCTAAAGCAAGTGTGATAGATACGGATAAAACGCTTTGTATAGCCAAGTTCCCTTCTCGCAAAGATGATTATGATGCAGGACTTTGGGAGCATTTCAGTCATCTTCTTGCTGCAAAAGCCGGTATAAATGCCGCAAAGACAAAAATACTGGCCACAGGAGAGAAATACCACACATTGCTCTCTAAGCGTTTTGATAGAACAAAAGAAGGCAAACGGATTCATTTTGCATCAGCAATGACCTTATTAGGACTGGAAGATGGAGATAATGCAACAACAGGACACGGCTATTTAGATATAGTTGATTTCATCGTCCAAAACTGTACAGATGTAGAACGCAATTTGCAGGAACTCTACCGCCGTGTAGCGTTTAATATCTGCATAGGCAATAGTGATGACCATTTCCGCAATCATGGTTTCCTTTTGACTGCAAAAGGCTGGACACTTTCTCCGGCATACGATATGAATCCTACTTTGAATGAATATCAAAGCCTACTTATCTCATCAATCTCTAACAAAGCAGATTTAAGTATTTTGCTTGATACTTGCGAAGATTATATGCTTAATCACAAAATAGCGGAAAAGATTATTTCTGAAGTGATTGAAGTTGTAAAAGGATGGCGAAAAATGGCAACACGATTGCGTATTTCCAAGATAGAGATGGAACTGTTTGCTGGAGTGTTGGATGCAAGGTGTAAAGATTGCGTTTAATTTATAAAAATAGAATATCGTTAGTAATTTTTGCTATCCACTCTTTTATAGGGCTATAATGGATAAATTTTATTTATATGAAAAAATCAGGTTCTGTTCCCCTTGAAACCTGCCTGTTTGTCGATAGCACGTCGGGGCTGTTGTACCGTTACGATGCCGAGAGCGGCTGGAGCGCAGCTGGACTGACGGCGGCGCAGGCGGAACAGTTGAAGTTGAATACCCCGCACAAAGTTGCCAGCGAGGAGGAGATGGAACAAATGATTGCCTCCGGGCAATGTATCGACGGACAGCTTTATTACATCGCAGAGGAATAGAGCAATGTTGTACGTGGGAAATAATAAGGTCGGACGATTGTATATCGGCAGGCAGGCTGTGCGGACGCTTTATCGTGGCGCAGTCAAAGTGTGGGAAGCCGTCAGTTCGTGTTTCGGCTCCGGCTGGTGGCGCGGTGAGAAGCCGTGGAAAGGAACTGATTCGTGGAAAAATTAAAATTGAAAGATATGGCAGATAAAATCGACAAACCAATCGAGAACCTTGATACCTCGTGGGAGGGATATGTAGGCAAGCAGGTGGAAGCCTTCATCAAGAAGATGTTCGGACTTCGGTTCGGTTATACCTTCACCAGTAGCGACGATACGGGGCTTACGACAATCCGGTTCTTCGCAGACGAGGAGTCCTATACAGCGTGGTCGGAGAATCAGGAGGAGCACGCAAACCTCGTACTCTCGAAAGTGGAGTTTTATTCTGCGGGCTCGGCCGCTATGGATTATACGCTTACGGCCCGTATCACGCAGCAGCCGGTGGGGACTATCGTCAAAGGTTCGAGCAATGTCGTGAAGTTTACCTACAACTCCTACTATGGCAGCGACTCGGAAGATTTGGACAGTGAGGCCGGTTATGCCCGTGTTACGGTCAACTCCACGGAAATAGCCGCTTTGTCGCACAGCCTTCCGGCTGGTGGTCAGGAGTTCTCGCTGGACCTTGGCCCCTATCTGACACAGGAGACAAATACCGTGCAGCTCGTGGTCGGTAACAATCACGGCAAATCGCGCCAGTGGACATTCACGCTATCGACGCGGGAGGTCGTGCTGCGGTTGGATGACAGCTACGAAGAAAGCCTTGTGCGGGATGCAAGCTGGCTGCTGCGCGTGGCCTGTACCGGCACGACAGCCGATGTCCATCTGTTAATAGACGGCGACCCGCAGACAGAGCAGATTGCTACGGTTACCAACTCGACCTACGATTTTATTATCGACCCTCAGAACGCCCTGACCTATGGTGCGCATACCATCACGCTCTATGCCGCGAATACGGAGTACGGCATTACTACCGTTCCGATTACCACGTCATTTATTAAGCGAGGCCTTTCGACTCCTTCAGTATGTATCGGCAAAGATGCCGACCGCACGGCAAAACTGTACGGCACGGCATCGATTCCGTATTTCTTCTACTTTCCGACGGGCAATCCGGGCGATACAGTTACGGTACAGTTGTCTGTGCGCGATGCGTCGGGCATGACCTTGGCTTCTGCCGGTTCGCAGCAGGTTACGCTGGGCGACGATTTGACATCGGGCATGCAGGAGTGGCGTCTGATGCTTGGAGACAATGCCTATCTGGGCACTATCGTTCCGACGGTTCAGGTCTGCACGTCCTCGGCCGGGTATGAACTCACGGTAGAATCCGCCGGTGTAACGCTGGAACCTGCCACGGAGTGCAAGGTCTATCTCTCGGCTGCCGGTCGCACAAACGCAGACAGTGATGCGGAGGATTGGTATGCCGAGTATAACGGTGCGCGCACGTGTACAGTCGTGCGGTCCGAGAATTTCCGTCTTACTGGCGATAACGGATTCCGAGGCGACGGCTTCGTCATCAAGGCAGGCAAGCATATCACGCTCTCCGGTTTCCAGCCGTTCTCGTCGGACTTCGGAGCGAACGCAACCAATGTTTCAGCCCGCACGGGTAAAACATTGGAATTCGAATTTGAGACAGGCAACTGCACGAATATGAATGCTGCTGTCATCACCTGCTTGCAGGACGGCGTGGGATTCATCGTCTATGCCAACCGTGTAGAACTGCATTGCGCAGCCGGAATGATTCATACGCTCTACTGCGATGAGCAGCGGGTGCGTGTCGGTTTCTGCATCGATGGCAAGACTACGACGTGTGTCAACGATACGGGCAACTCGGAGCAGGGTTCGTCCACGACCTACTGCAACATCTGCTACATGTATGTGAATGGCGTCATCGTCCGCATGATGGATTACGACGCCTCGGAATGGGTGCAGAGTGTCCCGCAGGACGTGGTCATCGGTTCTGCAGACTGCGACGTTACCCTCTACACGGTGCGGGCCTACGATAAGAGCCTAAACTACCAGCAGATGATTGGCAACTACGCCTACGATACTCCGGATTTGGAGCAGAAAATCGCTATTGCACGCCGTAATGATGTCCTCGATTCATCGGGCAATGTGAGCCTTGCTAAAGTGTTGGAGGCCTTGCCTTCGACCCCTTACATCATCTGGGATATGAAGGAGCTGCCGACCTCGAAAAGCGACCCGCGTACCTGCGACAAAACCGTTTTTGTCAATCCACAATGGAGCGCGGAGGGGATGGATGACGCCTGCGCGAGCTTTACAGCCGGGCCGCACGAGATTAACGGCGACGGAACCTCGTCGAACAACTATCCGCTGCCATACAAGAACTGGGCGGAAAAGTACGAATTCGGCGATGCGAACGGGTGGACGCTTAACCTGCCAACGGGAGATATTGTCATCACGAAGTTCTCCATCACGCCGGGAGTTGCTGCCGCCGAAACGGAATTCGTGCATAAGGTAAACTTCGCTTCGTGCGAGGGCATTTTCAATATGCTTGCAATGAACATGTATCAGCAAGTTCTTGTTGCGACAGCCACAGCAACGAGCGGTTATCCCGATTTGCTGACCGCTCCGCAGGCTGCACAGGAATCTGCCGGTGAAGCAATAACCTATCGGCATTCGCTGTCGGGTTTTCCGGAGATAGGTTTCCGTCGCACATACGACAGTGCCGGGAGCGCGAAGATATCGTTTCTGTCAATCTACAACTTCATCAACAACAAGTACAGCCCGTCGATTTTCGGGTTCAACAAGAAATCGGAGAATAATCAAATCTGGGAGGTAGACGACAACATCAACTTCTTCATGCAGCACATCGACGATGCGACTTGGAAAGACGGTTTCGACAGCCTTGCAACGACGCTCTATTATGCCCGCTGCCCGAAAAAGTCACCGACTACAGAGAACAAGTTCGGAGTAGCATCATCGTCGAATCAGCTCTCGCAGGCCAATGCCGAGACGGCAGCCTTGCGCCGGTTCCACAACTGGGTGCAGTCGTGCAATCCGACCGTTGCGGAGCGTTACCGGCTGCGCTACGGTTCGTATCGCGCCTTGTCGGTTGCAGAGGACGGATATGCGAGTTATCAGCACGGGGATGACATTTACAACTACGATACACCGGAATACCGCTATGCGAAGTTCGAAAAAGAATATGCCCACTATCTGAACAAGTGGGACGCCATCTTCTACTTCATCTTCCTTGTGTACCATCTCGGCACAGATTCGATGGACAAGAACATGTCGTTGGCCTGCGAGGATACGACCGCCGAGAATGCTACTTGGAAGCTCTTCATACGCGACACGGACACGACGGACCTATTCAACAACTCCGGCATTCTTCGATAGCTGTTCTTTCATGAGTGGGGCGATTCGTTCGATGCTACAACCGGTACGACCGGACGTGTTACCGGGGAGATTTACGATCCGGTAGCAGGTAGCTATACAGCCGCCTGTACGGTCGGTACTCCGATTTTCAACGGCCGTTTGAGCGGTCTGTGGGATTGTGTGGCAAAGGTCTGGTCGGAAGATATCAAGGCAATGTATGTCTCGATGCGCAGCAACGGCTTGAATGCGTCGTCGCTGTTCGGCAAATACAAGTCGTACTGGGAGCACTGGTGTGAGGCTTTATACAACGTAGATGGCATGGGCTATGCCAATACGGGCAACTTTGCTATGGCCTACGGCGGTAAACTGGAACTGGTGCGATACTTCTACAAGTACCGACAGCGTTACTGGGATTCGAAGTGCGCTACAGGCGAAAGTTCGTCGAATGTGTTGATGCTCCGTTTGTGGAAGCGTGGCGATGGCGTGGCTCTGCGGCACTATTGCCCGATTTACGCCTCAATGAACTGGGGTTCGGGCGGTGTGAAGGCACAGCGCAATATCGAGGCCGGCTCGCCGACCTACTTCGAGAACGGCATCACGACCAGCGGTGCGAACGAGGTAACCTTCTCAATTTACGACGCCGATTTGGTAACGGATATTTCGACCTACACGACTGCGGCCGATGGAAGTATCACAGAAGCCGGATTGGAGGGGTTGGGGCAAATTAACATTCAGGCGAACCTCCCGAAATGCCGACGTCTGACGCGCCTTCTTCTCGCCCATACGGCCGAGAATCCGAATCGCCAGTTGAGCAATAGCGGTTTCGACCTTTCGGCTTGCACGATGCTTCGGGAGTTAGTCGTTACGCACAACCTGTCGCTGACACGCGCCGTTACGGTGGCAAGTGAGATGATTGAGCGTGTGGACTTCCGAGGCACACCGATTGTTGGCATTATGCTCCCGTCTACGGATAGCCTCTGGGAATTGCGTCTCCCGGCAACAATTCAGCGGTTGCGCTTGTCGTACCTTACCGGTCTTACGACTTTTACGGTCGAGGGTGCTGACGCAATGACGCAGATACAGATTACCGGCTGCCCGCAGGTGAATAGTCAGGCAGTTGTCGAAACCTGCCTCAATCGCGCAACGCGTTTGCTGACATCGGTGGAGATTGACCATGTCGAGTGGTCGAACTTTGCCATCGAGCATCTCGTGTACCTTGCTTCTATCGGAGCGAAACTGACTGGCCGCATTGCCTTGGTCTCCTCTTCGAGTACGACGCTGACGTTTGAGCAGAAACAGGCTATTATGGTCGTTTACGGCAATATCGACGACGAGACAAACCCGCTCTATGTTATACGCGACGTAATATCAGCAGCATCAGTATTTCGGGTAAGAGTTTCATCTACGAGGCCGGAACGTATCAGTACAGCTCTGCCTTTGCCAGCTTCTGCCAACTATTTCTCGCCGGTTCAATGGAGCATAGATAATGAAACCTATGCCACTATCGACGCTGCGACGGGTATCCTGACGCTTAAACAGGATGCGTCGGTTGGTACACCTACGGCTGTCATTACGGCCAGCACAACCCGTCTGAGCGATGGTGAGACCATCTCTGCAGAGAAGATTATCGGGTTTTACAAGCGCGGTGCGAAGATTGGCGACTATGCCTATGCTGATGGTTCATTTGACGAAGTGTACGACCGCAGTAAGACGGTCGTGGGCATCGTCTACCAAGTCGATGACGAGGATGACGGACTGGTGCGCATTGTTGGCTGTTCTCGTTTCCCGAACGCCACGACATGGGGCATCAATACGCAAGCGAATCCTGCGGGCGACATCCCGGCATTGAAGAATTATACGAATTACGATGGAGCGAATGGCGGTATACCGTCAGGTACTGATTGGACCCCGCTTTACCTAAACGAAGGCGGGGATGAATTCCGCAAATTCACGGCAGGTTCATTCTCGGATTGGGATGGCAAAGGGAACACGGCGAAAATTATCGCATACCGCAATCAGGTACTGCTGGAATCCGATATGGATATCCCGGCGACACTTGCTGAACTGGATGAGAAATACATGCAGTATGCTGCCGATTCGGAGAGTGATGATTATATCCTGCGTCTATATTACTATCGGGCAGCTTCTCTGTGTCATTTCTATGAACCGGAGGTTAAAGAGGACGAAATGCTGCATGAGGTCTACAGACAGGGACAGTGGTATCTTCCTGCCGAGGGCGAATTGGCGCGTCTGTACTGGTGGCATACACGGGGCTATACCTTACCCGATACGGAACCTGAATACGACACGCTACGACCAATCTTTGCCACCGCTTACAATCAGGTCTCAACTAACGGCGGTCGCGTGTTCAATGCTTATGATACATCGTGGTATTGGAGTTCAACGGAGTACAATTATTATATTTCTTGGTACGTCGGCTTTGGGAGCGGCTACGTGAACAACAACAACCGTAACAACAACAACGCGGTGCGTCCTGTGGCAGCAATCGGTAACAGAGTCTATGCCATTCCGTTCGAATCGATTCTCGAAGCCTACTACGACTGTACGAGGCATAAGAGGTCGAAGCGTCAGTGTATCGAATTTTCTTTGAACTATGAGTCCGAACTTGTTCAACTGCACGAGGAGCTCTGCACAGGGACCTATCGTCCGGCAGAAAGTACCTGCTTCATCGTTACTCATCCTGTTACACGCGAAATTATTGCATCGGCATTCCGAGACCGCGTCGTTCACCATTTTCATAAAATTGCGGCTCAATCCGCTATACGAGGAGTGGTATCACCAATTGGGCGACGTATCTAAGAACTGCCGCAAAGGAGAAGGCCCACAGTCGGCCGCTGATGTATTGGAAACAAGAATCAGAGAGACGAGTGAGAATTATACGAAGGATTGCTGGGTGTTATCATTCGATATTCACAGCTATTTCATGTTCATCGACAAGTCGATTCTTTGGGAAATGATGGAACAATTCATTCGCGAACGGTACAATGGAGATGACCTCGACTTACTGTTGTGGTTGGTGCGTATAACCGCATTTCACTGCCCGCAGAGATACTGCCGTAAGTTATCGCCACCTGAAGCATGGGACGACCTGCCCCCGAGCAAAAGTCTGATGTATAATGACGACAATGTCGGTATCGCACCGGGGAATCTCTCGTCGCAGGACGAAGCCAATTTCTACCTCACACCGCTCGACTACTATATCGTCAAGGTGCAGAAGTTTCCCGCTTATGTTCGCTTCATGGATGACGGCAAGGTTGTAAGCGACGATTTAGAACGGCTCATAGAGTTGCGCAAAGCAATGGACAAGTTCTTGCAAGAGCAGCTGCGATTGCAACTACATCCGAAGAAGATTCGAATCGACCATTACTCGAAAGGCATCAAATTCGTCGGATATGTCCTCAAACCCGGACGACGCTACACTACCAACCGAATCATCGGCCACTTATACGATACAATACATCGTTACAATAGGATTGCCGAGCAAGGTGATGCCGAGCAGTATGTCGAACGCTTCGTTTCCTCGATAAACAGCTACTGGGGCATGATGCGCCACAGCAACAGCTACCGACGACGGGTCAAGAGTGCAGGATGGATTTCGCCCTTGTGGTTCAAGTACGTCTATATTGCGGCAGGATGCGAGAAACTCGTATTGCGTAAACGCTACAAATCAAATTATAAAGCACGTCAAATGCTCAAAACACGAGCGCATGCCGGATTCTTCACGCCGGAAATGTTTGAATAGCCGTTCGGGGGCAGGCATAAAAAAGCCCCCGGCCTGTTAGTAGTCATCTCACCTACATACTAACAACAATGCGACAGCACCGCACAGCCGGGGGTATCCTCGTCTGCGGAGCTGTCGCTTTTTTGTGCATGGAATACTGCACGGTATGTAGGTGAGATGACGCAAATATAACCATTTAAACCGAAATAACGAAATAAATAATGAGAACACCGATTTCTTACTATGGCGGAAAGCAGACAATGCTCAAGCATATCCTGCCTCTGATTCCGTCGCATAAAATATATACAGAAGCGTTTTGTGGCGGCGCAGCAGTCTTGTTCGCCAAACGGTCGGCCGAGGCCGAGATCATCAACGACATCAACATGGAGTTGACAAATTTCTATTGGTGCGCGCAGGTATACTATACCGACCTTAAACGTGAAATCGACAAGACGCTGCACAGCCGAGACCTGCATGCCCATGCCGGGCATATCAATTCTTATCCGCAGTTCTTCACTCCTGTCGAGCGGGCGTGGGCTGTATGGGCTCTTTGCAAGATGTCATTCGCGTCGATGATGGACGGGACGTTCGGATACGATTTCGGTGGCATGATGCCCAAGAAACTGCGCAATGCCAAGGATGAGTTCACCGAACATTTGTGCGCCAGATTGGAACGAGTAACAATAGAGAACCGGAACGCTCTCGATGTGATTGCCTGCTACGATACTCCCGATACCTTCCATTTTGTCGATCCTCCGTATGTAAATTCTGATTGCGGACACTACGAGGATACGTTCAACGAGCAGAATATGGAGCAGCTCCTGCAACTGCTCGAAACCGTCAAGGGAAAGTTTATGCTCACGATGTTCCCGTTCGACATGATTGACCGGTATGCCCAAAAGAACGGGTGGATTATCCATCGTATCGAGCGGACGATTAGTGCCTCGAAATCGAGCCGTCGTCGGCAGGAGGAGTGGATGGTTTGCAACTATGAGGAGCGAGCACAGACCTCCCTATTCGGAGGCGGTATTTAGATGGGTGAGACGGATTCGACATTGGTTCAACTGATGCAAAACACCGTTCGAATGGCTTTCGACTGCCGCTCGAACGGTGCTTTTTCTGATTTACTTTACATATCTTCCGTGATATGTAAACGAAAAGCCTATTTGCTTTACAAACCGTCAGTGTTATGTAAACGAAACATGCATTTACTTTACATTTGCTGCATGTGCGAAATTTTCGTCACTTTTCGTTTTGGGTTACTTCGGCTTTCCAAAAGTCGCGTCTGGTTTTGAACTTCGTCGCATTTGGTTTTGCCGATTATAAATATAACGAAATTTATAATAAAAATCCCCCCCCCAGAAAAAAATGAAAAAAATGCAATCTTCTCCGGAATTCGCCGGCATCTACGCTTCTTGTGTCTCCCGCCGCAGAGCCGCAGACGACACAAGGCGGCGGACATGACTTCCGCACACGTTATAGACGGCGGATGCCGAGGCATCCTTCAATATCGAGAACGACTCGATATCGTCGGTGTCCACCAAATCGAGGTCGCGCTACGATGTAGCATCTTGTGTGTGCCACCATCGTCCGCTCTCCTCATCCATGCTTTTCGCGTTTATAAACTCCTCGTATTTCCTATACTATTCGATAAACGCCCTCATCCATATTTGGGCATCTTCATTAGTCTCCACATAGGTCAGATACCGCACTATTTCCAACTGTTCCCGTGCGGCATCACTCTTGGGTCTTCGTAAGCCAAGCCTGTATTTCGTGTGCGACATGGAACGTGCATCGCTGTAAAACAGCCTCCGGACATACCTCTCGCGACGTTGGATTTGCCATTGAGGACAGGTCGGAAGCTGTTTGTAGAAATAGTGTTTTAGGCTTCTTTCGCTGTAAGGACTCTGCGATGCGAGTTGGACAATGCTTTGTTTATCCGGTATCCAACGCTCGAACCAGACAAACATATTCTTCGTTGAAATATGCTTTCGGCGGTCGGTGAAATAACTGTGGCAATGCTTGCTGAAATAGTGCTGATGACTTTTATATTTTCCATTACATTTTGTGTCCAGACTACCACAATCAGGGCAACGGAAACGGCGAATCTTTGTCATAATATAAGAGATTAGTAGAAAACGTTTTCTGCTAATCCCTTATTTTTTTGCTTATATCTGCCAAATATTCAACTATTTATATCCCCATCAGTATATTTTGGCATCATTACCAATCAATTTTATTGCCGATTTCACACTATGCGATTCTCCTAATTCTATAAAAGGTCTCCCTCGTCAGACCGAAAAAC
>CANQFR010000066.1 GCA_947599905.1 uncultured Lachnospiraceae bacterium | reverse complement strand
ATATCGGTGCACATATAAGCGGATACATAGCCGCGGTCGAACTGCATGCCTTCCACCAGATCCAGCTCGGTCTTCATCGTCTTGGACTCTTCTATCGTGATCACGCCGTCATTGGAAACCTTCTCCATGGCATCCGCCACCATCTCGCCAACCTCGTCGCTGGAAGCGGAGATCGCAGCCACGCGGGCGATCTGCGCCTTGCCGTTGATCGGCTGGCTCATGGAAGCAATGGCCTCCACCGCCGCGTCCGTAGCCTTCTTCATGCCCTTGCGCAGCACGATCGGGTTCGCGCCTGCAGCCAGGTTCTTCATGCCTTCGTTGATCATGGCCTGGGCCAGAACCGTCGCGGTCGTGGTGCCGTCGCCGGCCACATCGTTGGTCTTCGTGGCGACTTCCTTCACCAGCTGCGCGCCCATATTCTCAAATGCGTCCGCCAGCTCGATCTCCTTGGCGATCGTCACGCCGTCGTTGGTGATGAGCGGGGCGCCGAAGGACTTATCCAGAACGACGTTGCGTCCCTTGGGGCCTAATGTCACACGTACCGTATCAGCCAGCTGGTTCACGCCGGATTCCAGCGCTTTTCTCGCGTCTACACCAAACTTAATTTCCTTTGCCATAATTGCATTCCTCCAGTCTTATTAGTAAACTTCCGTGCTCAGTATGCGCGGCGCTTCGCCGCGCTGCGGAAGCTGATCGTCCCGCCTGCGGGACCACTCTGAAAACATCAATAGATTCACTCCGCACCCGGAACTCATTCGATGACAGCCAGAATGTCGTTCTGCTTCACGATGACATACTTCTCATCCTCTACTTCCACTTCCGTGCCGGAATACTTGGAGTAGATGACCTTATCGCCGGTCTTCACCTGCATGGTGATTTCCTTTCCGTCCACAACGCCTCCGGGGCCTACGGCCACGACCTCAGCCTGCTGCGGCTTCTCCTTCGCCTGGCCGGGAAGAACAATCCCCGACTTCGTGGTCTCTTCCGCCACGAGCTGCTTTAAGACAACCCTGTCAAATAACGGTGTCAGCTTCATATGTTGATTCCTCCTTGTGAAATGATTTTCTGTGGGTTCTTTTATTTCCAGAAAATGTTATATCACGCTTTGTTAGCAGAGTCAAGGGTTGAGTGCTAAAAAAATTATAAATTCCGTATTTTTTTTCGAAGCGGCAGGATATCCCGCGGAGGAACGCTCAGCTCCCCGACGCCGATGGAGAGGAAATATTCCGTCATCTCACGGTCCGCAGCCAGTTCGCCGCAAATTCCCGCCGGAATGCCAGCGGCAGCGGCATTTTTCACCGTCAGTTCCAGAAGACGCAGGACGGCCGGATGATGCGGGTCATAAACCGGCCGGGGCGCAGGCTTCTGCGCTTCCTTATCCGAAACAGGCGCATTATCTGTCACAGCCGGATCGGCAGGCGTTTCACGTCCCTGCCGGTCGCAGGCAAGCGTATACTGGGTCAGGTCGTTGGTTCCGATACTGAAGAAATCCGTCTCTTTCGCCAGTCTGTCGCTTATAAGCGCCGCCGCCGGCGTCTCGACCATGATTCCGACCGGAATTTCCGGGGCAAACGCCGTCCCCTCCCGGCGCAGTTCGCTAAGCACCTGTCCAAACAGCTTCTTCGCCTCCGCGACCTCCCATACAGAAGTCACCATCGGAAACATGATTCTGAGTTTACCGTACGCCGAAGCCCTCGCAAGCGCCCTCAGCTGCACCCGGAAAAGCTCCGGGCAGCCGAGGCTTAGGCGGATTCCGCGGTTCCCCAGCGCCGGATTCGCCTCGGCGCCAAGTCCCAGATAAGCCGCCTGCTTGTCCGATCCCGCGTCAAGCGTGCGAATGGTGACCGGACGCCCATCCATCGCGGACAACACCTGCCGGTACGCCTCAAACTGCTCTTCCTCCGACGGAGCGGACGTTCTCCCCAGAAACAGGCATTCGCTGCGGAACAGGCCGATTCCTTCGGCGTCATTTGCAATCACGGCAGGGACGTCGGCAGGAAAGCTGATATTGCAGCAGAGACGGATCGAACGGCCGCCGCCCGTCACCGCGGGCTTGCCTTTTAGCGCCGCCAGACTCTCCGCTTCCCTGCGCCGCCTGTCGGCTTTCCCGAAAAAACGCGCCCGCGTCTCCGCATCCGGCGCAACCGCAATCTCGCCGGTATCTCCGTCCATGAGAATCTCCTGTCCCTCATATTCCGGTTCCAGAATCCCGCCGGCGCCGATAACGGCCGGAATTCCCATCGTGCGCGCCAGGATCGCCGTGTGCCCCGCCGCAGAACCGCCGGCGGTAACAAACCCCAGAATCTTCGCGCGGTCCAGATGCAGGGTCTCGCCCGGCGTCAGATCGTCCGCCGCCAGAATAACCGGAACCGCCGCTGTGCTTTCACTGATGCGGACTTCCGGCGGCTGCATATCCTGTAAGCGCCGCCCTGTCGGCGCCGATCGGCCCATCGTCTCCGGCCGCCCCATCGCCGCCACGATCCGCCGCGCCACATCCTTCACATCCGCGGCCCGCGCCGTCATGAAGTCATCACCCAGGGCCGCAATCCGGGCCGCCGCCTCCCCGGCCGCGTCCATCACCGCTGCCTCGGCATTGTCGTGCGTCTGCCGGATGCGCACCCTGACAGCTTCCGCCAGTTCCGGATCCATCGCCATGACCGCCTGCGCTTCGAGAATCTGCGCCGCCTCCTCAGCGGAGGCAATCCCAGCATAACTTCCAGCTTCCGATGCGGCCCCCGACGCACCGGCCTCGGACATCCCGCGCATCTGCTCCGCCAGCCTCTGAATCTGCCGCACAGCTTCACAGCGCGCTTCGTCAAAGCGCCGCCACTGCCCTTCGCTGTCGGCATCCGTATAACGCGGTATGTCCCCCTCCTGCCGCTTATAGAAGCTGAGCCGGCCGGCCGCAATACCGCCCGACACGCCAATTCCCCGAAGCAATACCATGATCCGTCCCCCTTCTGCCGCCGCGGGTATTCTCTGTCCGCGGCGATCTCATCCTGTACCTTCCATCTCTTTCATTTTGTCACAGCTTACCCGGAAATGCAACCGCGCGGAAACACATTTTACAAATTTTTTCGTATATCCCTCTCGCCGCATATGGCACTTGCATTTTTGGAATAATGGTATTACAATAATGAAAAGGAATCTGATACGGAAAGGGGTATCTGTTATGGCTAAGAAAAAAGGGTTCGGGAAACTGATCGCGCTGGCGGCGGTTGCAGGCGCAGCTGCGGCGGCGGTTTCTTATTATCTGAAGTACCGCTCCTTCAGCAGGGAGCTGGACGAGGATTTCCATGATTTCGAAGGGGAACCGGATGATGAGTTCGAGGAGGAAACGCCCGGACGGACTTATGTGACACTCTCCCCGAAGATGGAAGAGGCAAAGGAAGTTTTGAAGGAAGCGACCGGTCAGGCCAAAGAAAAGGCGAAAAACGCCGCGAAGGCCGTGAAGGAAACTGTAAAAAGCGCAGCTGAGAAGGCCAGAAGCGCCGCGAAGGAAGCTGCTGACGCCGCCCAGAAGCAGGCGGAGGATGCAGAAACAGCAGCAGAGGATCTTGCTGAGAAAGCTGCCGAAGGAGCAGCGGAGACGGCGGAGGCCGCCGCGGAAGTATTCGAGGCCGCCGCGGACGATGTACTTTCCGGCACTGCCGATGCGATCGGAGATGCGGCCGATGCGCTTGATGACGCTGTCGATGACACAGCAGACGCGCTTGATGATGCTGTCGATGACGCGGCAGACGCGCTTGATGATGCCGTTGATGATGTAGCTGACGCTGTCCATGACGCGGCAGACTCTCTCGATGATGCTGTCGATGATGCGGCCGACGACGCCGACACGATCGACCTGTTCGCAAACGATAAGCAGAAGAAAGAATCGGACACCGCAACGATTGAAGAAGACAAAGAATAAAACCGCTCAGGGAACCGGCCCCTGTCATCGTTCTGGATGACAGGGGCTTTCTTATAGCATGTCCTCCGGACATGCTCCCTCCGGGGGATGCGCCTCGACTGCCGTCGCGCCGCCCTCATTCCCATGCCAGCAGATTCTGAAAATAAACCCTGCTCACGCTGTCCGCCGCCGATTCCGCCATCGCCTGCGCGCTGGACATTTGATTCTAAAAAGAAAAAGGCCGGATACGCCATTTTCAGCGATTCAGCCTTAGTAAAATCCACTCGTCCTGTGCGGTTATTTCCCGGCACTGCACATTGAACCCCGCCGGGTCAACCGTACAGCAGTCTGTGACCCCTGCCCGTTCAATCTCTACTTCTCCAGCCTGAAGGAACTTTTCAGCGACACAATCCGGTTGAACACCGGCGCATTCTCCGTACTGTCCTTGCTGTCCACGCAGAAATACCCGCTGCGCATAAACTGGAAGCTGTCGTAAGCCTTCGCGTCTTTCAGCGCCGGCTCCACATAGCAGTTCTTCAGCACCGTCAGGGAATTGGGATTCAGATTCAGGGTGCCGTCCTCGTTGAGTTTCCCCTTCTCCTCGTCCACGATGTTCTCATAGAGGCGGCATTCCACCTTCTCCGCCGTCGGTACGGAAACCCAGTGGATCGTACCTTTCACCTTCCGCCCGATAAAGCCCGAACCGCTCTTCGTCTCCGGGTCGTAAGTCGCATGGACCACGGTGACATTGCCGTCCGCATCCTTCTCACAGCCGGTGCAGGTAACGAAATAAGCGCCAAAGAGACGCACCTCATTGCCCGGGAACAGCCGGAAATATTTCTTCGGCGGCTCCTCCATGAAATCCTCCCGCTCAATATAAAGCACGCGGGAGAACGGAACCTGACGGGAGCCAAGCTCCTCGTTCTCCGTGTTGTTCGGAACCGTCAGCATCTCGGTCTGGCCCTCCGGATAATTGTCAATGACCAGCTTCACCGGATCCAGAACCGCCATCATACGCGGCTTCTTCAGCTTCAGATCTTCCCGGATACAGTACTCCAAAAGCGCGTAATCCACGGAGCTGTTGGCCTTGGCCACGCCCACCAGATCCACAAACTTCTGGATGGACTCCGGCGTGTAGCCGCGGCGTCTTAAAGCCGCGATGGACACCAGCCGCGGATCGTCCCAGCCGTCCACGATGCCGTCCTCCACGAGCTTCTTGATATAGCGCTTGCCGGTGACCACGTTGGTCAGGTACAGCTTGGCGAACTCGATCTGCCTGGGCGGGTTCTCGAACTCGCACTCCCGCACCACCCAGTCGTAGAGCGGCCTGTGGTCCTCGAACTCCAGCGTGCAGATGGAATGCGTGATATGCTCCACCGCGTCCTCGATCGGATGGGCGAAATCATACATAGGATAGATGCACCATTTGTCCCCGGTATTGTGGTGGGTCATATGGGCCACCCGGTAAATGACCGGGTCACGCATGTTGATATTCGGGCTCGCCATGTCGATCTTAGCTCGAAGCACCTTCTCGCCATCGGCGTACTTGCCCTCCTTCATCTCCTCGAAAAGCTTTAAGTTCTCCTCCACGCTGCGGTTCCGGTAGGGGCTCTCCTTGCCAGGTGTCGTGAAATCGCCCCTGTACGCCTTGATCTCGTCGGCGCTTAAGTCGCAGACGAACGCCTTGCCCTTCTTAATCAGCAGCACCGCGCACTCGTACATGGTCTCGAAATAATCCGACGCGAAGAACAGCCTGTCCTCGAAGTCCGCACCCAGCCACTTTACATCCTCAATGATCGACTCGACGAACTCGGTCTTCTCCTTCGTCGGGTTGGTGTCGTCGAATCGGAAATTGAACTTGCCGCCGTATTTCTTCGCCAGGCCGTAATTCAAAAGGATCGACTTGGCATGTCCGATATGCAGATAGCCGTTCGGCTCCGGCGGAAAACGGGTCTGCACATGGTCGTAGACGCCCTCTGCCAGGTCCTTCTCGATCTCCTGCTCGATAAAATTCTTTGAACTTTCGGCCGCTTCCGCCATCCCGGCAGTCCCCGCAGCCATTTCAACCGGTTTTTCCATAATCTCCTCCAGCGAACTTCTCATGTATTCTTTCCAATAATAGGTTATCATAGCACATTTCGCGGAAGTTGGAAAGAGGTATCCGACACAAAAATTCGTCATTGCCGGGAAAAAGACTGTACAATTATCACACCCGGCCGGCCCCAGGAATTTTCAAATCACCGGCTCCAAGAATTTTTCGAATCACCGGTTGACAAACAGAAAATCTCGTGCTAATATAACATACGGCTCGTTGAGGAGCCGTAAAGGCTGGCGTGGCACAGGCGGTAGCGCACCTCATTGGTAGTGAGGAGGTCACGGGTCCGAGTCCCGTCGCCAGCTCTTTAAGAAGATGCCGGAAACCTTGCAGAATCGAGGTTTTCGGCGTTTTTTGTTTGTATCAGAATGGTTTTAAGCAGGTTTAACCTATCTGAACGAGTCGACCTATCCAGTCCTGTCAGATATAGTTAATTCGCACATCTGTCCCGTTTCATTATAATGAATTCGCGCATCGGCTGCTTCCTGGGACATAAAAAGCCCCGGCCAGCAAATTCCACATGCCAGCCGGGGCAAATCATGTATCATCGTTTTACAGTGTCTCTTCAGAAACAGGCGACGTCTCAGGCACGGTCTCAGGCGGCTGCGTCGTCTCCGGTTCAGTCTCGGACACAGGCGGTTGCGTCGTCTCTGGCTCAGTCGGCTGCGTCGTCTCTGGTTCAGTCTCAGGAGCAGACCAAGGCGCCTGCATGCCGCAATCGGCGCAATGACTAAGACCTCTCCGATCCTCATTCAGTACCCACCTATGGTCACTCAAAGGAATCTCATCCGTCCTGGTCTCACCACAATTCGCACACGT
Organism: uncultured Lachnospiraceae bacterium; assembly: GCA_947599905.1. Taxonomy (GTDB): domain Bacteria; phylum Bacillota; class Clostridia; order Lachnospirales; family Lachnospiraceae; genus UBA3402. Next base: position 6,493 of record CANQFR010000066.1, on the reverse strand, counting down.
GTATGTGATCGAACCGCCGTGCTGGCAGGTTGCATTGGTACGACCGCTCTCTGCCCAGCTGTGCCCTGTCGGACTGCCCACCTGACGGGTTTCCGTGTAGCCGCAGGTCGAACAAGTCCATGTCTCCGTTCCGGACGACACACAGGAAACCTGTGTCGATGCTGTCATTGACAGATTGTGCGGCAGTGTGCTTGTAAAATTCTTCCTGTCAATTTCTCTGCCGCAAACGGTACATGTCATTCTGGTATATCCCATGGAAGCGCAGGTAGCCGGAACCACGGTTTCCTGACACTGGTGTCCCTTCGGTCCGCTTGACCTCCGCTCAGCCTGGCGCAGACCACAACGGGTACACTGCTCATAGCCATAGCCAGCAGAAACGCAGGTCGCTTTTGTCGTTTCAACCCAAGTATAACTGTGACCCAATGCAGGGTATGTTACATAGTTCTTTTTTGCTCCGCAGAATTTGCATTTGTCATACTCAACCCTGGATGTCTTGCAGCTCTGCTCCCCTTCCGTTACATGCACATACTCATGATAATTCGGGGCATCACCGTCCGCAAACGTCGTCTGGGCGACCTGACCACATTTCTTACAAACACGGTACTTGGAACCCGAATTCTTGCAGGTAGCTTCCTGCGTGATAATCCAATCACCGAATTCGTGCTCGCAGAACTGCGGCGAGGGAACCGTCTCAGCGGCTGCCGTTGTAGGTGCGGCTGCCGTTGTAGGCTCGGTTGTCTTGTTTGCGCTGGCTGCTTTCGTCGGCTCGGCTGCCTTGGTTGCACTGGCCGCTTTCGTCGGCTCGGCTGCCTTGGTTGCACTGGCTGCCTTGGTTGAATCAGCTGCCTTAGTTGACGCAGCTGCCTTGGTCGGCTCGGCTGCTTTGGTTGACTGCTCAGCTGCCTTTGCAACTTCTGTCGTCGTCACAGCCGCAGACTCCTTCACGGATTCTGTCTGCTTTCCGGCAGCTTCCTTCACAGTGGCTTCCGTCTGTACCTCAGACGAAGTCTCCCTTGCTGCAGTCTCGTGGTTTACTCCGATAATCTGGCTGATCCATGAAACAAAAGACTTTTCCTCAGCGTCCGTCTCAGCCACGGCAATGGTCTCATCCTTCACCGCTTCAGACGGCTTTGCCGATGCAACAGCAGAAGTCTCTTCTGTTTCTTTTACTGCCGTCTCTTTCACAGCAGCTTCCTGAATCCGGGCTGCGGTCGTCTGTTCCTGCGTCGGTTCCTCTTCCTTGTTCCTGGAACCAAACAGAAAACTCAAAAAGGACGGTCTCGTCTCCTGCTCAGCTTCCTCCGTCTCCGGCTGCTCCGTCTCTACCGGTGATGTTACCTCTGTGGCGTCTGCAACCTTTACAGTCTCAGCCGCATCAATCTCTGCCGGAACGGTAATCTGTTCCTGATCGGAAAGTGCCAGCTCAGTTTCCGGCTGCACCTTCTCTTCCTCATAATCCGCTTCTACGGTCTGGACTGCATCAAGCCCCATGATAACCACAGATTCCTCAGGTACTACTCCCACGGCTACCATCACGCTGAGCATAATACTTGCTGCATACTTAACTAGAAAACCCAGCATCTCTGACATAAAATCGTACTCCTTTCAGATGGTCGGAACCACCGGAGAAGGATCACTCTCCGGCACAGATTCCATGCCTCTTGGCTATGCCATCATTATATAGATCCGGCGCGAATCTGTCAACATAAATCTGCTGAAAAGATATTAAGATTTCAATTCAAAAACGTTCACTCTGACAGGCTTCCAGACATAGGCTAGAGTAAAACAACAACGAGGTACCTCTATGGTTTCCAATCATCCAGCCTCCCCTGCAAACGCCCCGTGCGTCTCGGCCATGGCCTGTGAAAATGCCATGCTGACGACGCCCGTCCAGGGGATGAATACACAACAGGCGGACGCTTCCGCCAACGGGACTGCCGCTGCCGCTGCTGCCGCAAATGCAGGGACTTCCATGACCCGCAGCGCTTCGGACGGCGACTATGGTCTGGCGACGCCGGTTGCGCCGGAAGGCGGTATGCCGGTCTTCTCCGGGTCTTCTACCGGCGGCACGGACGACAGCTTCGGACTGAACACAGCGGTCTCGACTCCCGGCGCTTCCCTGATCTGGCCGGGCGCCGGTTCGCAGGGCAACAACAGTTCCGACAATCAATACGGCCTGACGCATCCGATCGCGCCGGAAGGCGGAGCGCCGGTCTGGCCGAATGGCGGCACGTCCGGCAGCGGAAGTTCCGATTCCTGCAGCAACTGCTCCGGATCCGGCTCCGGCAATAGCACCGGCAACGGCAGTTCCGGCGGCACCACCATCTGGCCGGTCTTCCCATGGTTTCCAACCTGCCCTAGCTGCGGCGGCTGCATCACCTGCGGCGGCTCCGGCAATGGCTCCGGCAGCGGCAATTCCAGTTCCGTCAGCGGATCCTCCGCGCTTGGTCAGGTCCGTTTCCTGAACGCCTCAACCGCCAACCGAAACGTCAGCATTACCTTCGATAATACAGTCTATGCGAGCAGCGTCGGTTTTGGTACAATCTCCTACTACCGCCCGATCGCCGACGGCTTCCATACGGTTTCCGTTCGCCGCACGACGGGGCTGCAGGCACTGGTGGTCCAGCAGAGCTTTCCGTTCTCGGCCGGTCAGAAATACACGCTGGTTCTCACGGACACCGCGGCGGGCGGCGTGAACCTGATTCAGATCCATGACACCGGCTGCAGCAATTTAAGCTACAACACCGGCTGCTACCGCGTCGCCAATATGGCTTACAGCGGCTCCTCGTTCGACGTCTTCCTTTACAGCCACGACGCGGTCTTTAAGAACGTAGGCTTCTCGGAAGTTACGTCCTACAAACAGGCCATTGCCGGCAGCTACCAGTTCTATATCACGAACTCCACCAATTACTCCGTGATCCGCGAACTTCCGGTTCTGATTATCGGCGCGGCCGCGGGCGGCTCCTCCTCCGGCGATCCGCTGGTCTCCTACTCGGTGGACATTGCCGCAGGCAAGAATTATACTTCCTACCTGATCGGCAGCAGCTGGTCCGATCTGAATTTCCGGGTGCTGACAGTCGAAGACTAAATACCAAAAGGGCTGAGCCGCATACCGCGCTCAGCCCATTGTCCGAATCCGATCCAACAACGTCCCGATGTCAATCGGCTTTGTGATGAAATCATCCATGCCGCTCTCCATCGCCCTGTCCCTGTCTTCCTGATATGAATTGGCCGTACAGGCGAAAATCTTCACTGCAGAAGCGTCGGGCCGCTTCAGGGCCCGGATGGCCCTGGCCGCCATAAAACCGTCCATCTCCGGCATCAGCAGGTCCATCAGAATCAGCTGATAGGTTCCGATTGGGGAATGGGCGAATTTCTGCACCGCCTCGCGGCCGTTCTCGGCCAGATCGGCGGCCACGCCCGCGTCATCCAGAAGTTCCATCAGGATCTCGGCATTTAATTCATTGTCTTCTGCTATCAATACCCTGAGCGGAGAGTTCTTGTCCGCCGCCGACGCAGTCCCGGACTGCGGGACGCCCTCCGCGTCGTCAGACAGTATCCCTTTCTCCTGCTCCGCTTCTCCCTCCCATTCCGGACTTTCCTCACCGGCAATGGCAAGCGGCGCCGGGAAGGAGAATGTAAACTCGCTGCCCTCTCCCTTGCGGCTGTGGACGGTCAGATCACCGCCCATCAGCTTCGCCAGACTGTGGCTGATCGCCATGCCCAGACCGGTACCCTGGTTGCCTTTGGACACCGTATCCGTTTCCCGGGTAAATGTATCAAAAATGTGCTTCTGGAATTCTTCACTCATACCGATCCCGGTATCGCGGACCGTAAAAACAGTAAGCACGGTATCATTGTCCTTCAGTTCCTGCCGGGCGGTAAAATCCACATTTCCCCCGACAGAGGTAAATTTCCTTGCGTTGTCCAGAATATTCAGAAGAATCTGCTGGATACGCACCTGATCGCCCAGAATTCCCGGATACGGCAGTTCCGCATCGATCTGAAAATGAATTCCCTTCTCACCCATGCCGCCCCTGACGATCGAAGCCGATGTGGACGCCAGAAGCCGCAGGTTTACCTGACCGGATTCCAGCTCCATGGTCTCCTCCTGCAGCCTTGACATATCCAGAATGTCGTTGACCAGAGACATCAGGTACCGGGCCGTGGATGAGGACTGGTTCAGATAGGTTTTCATTTTCTCATGATCGTCCAGATTCTGGGTCATCAGATAGTTCAGGCCCACCAGACCGTTAAGCGGCGTGCGGATCTCATGGCTCATCGTGGACAGGAACTTGCCCTTGGCCCGCGCGTCCGCCCGGTCCTCCATCGCGCGCATCCTGGCCCGCAGAAGCAGGCAGACAAGCACGATGATCAGCACCATGGCCACTCCGAGCACGATCGCGACATACCGATAGCGGTACAGCAGGTCTCCGATGGTGTACTCGTACTGGCTCTCCATCGTCCCCTCGATGATATACATGGCCGTCTCATCCTCGGTCATCTGCGAGATCGCCTCATCGATCTTCCCGATCAGAAGCTCCTTCTGCCGCCACTCCGGCGAGTCGCCGGAATACTCTAACGGCACCACTGCCGAAAAGCAGAGCTTATCCTCCAGTCCCATGATCGGGATCACCTTCAGATTCTCATAGGAAGGCCGGTACAGCCAGTATTCCGCCACATACTGATTCTGGATCAGCAGGTCCGCCTCGCCGCGCTTCATGGCGTCCAGACATGCCTCAACGGAATCATAGTCGACCAGTTCAAAATTGGGAAATATCCGGGCAAGCACTTTCTTAAGAGTCTGAGAACCGGTTGAAACAGCCACTTTCAGATCCGCGTTGTAGGAAAACTCGACGCCCTCCCGGGCCACGATCACCTTCTGACTGGAAAGATACGGGTCGCTGATCAGGATTCCCCTGGCCTGCTTGTTCTCCTCGTTATATTCCACACTGGTGACCAGATCGAACCCCTCGTTCAGCAGATAATCATAGGTGACCGAACCGGTCGGAAGAGCCACGTACTCAAACTCGACGCCGCTCAGCTCCGAGATCCGGTCCAGGATGTAGCGGGTAATGCCCCCCAGCTCGCCGGACTCATTGATAAAAGAAACCGGCTTGCGGTCCTGGACATACCCGACCTTATAGACGCGCTTTTCCGGTTCCTCCGCACGCGCGTCCTGTACATGCATTCCAATACTGCCCACAATCAGTCCCATGACGGCGGCCAATGTGAGTATCTTTCTCCATACTCCGGCAAACATACCTACCAACCTCTAGACAGTATTTCTATTCCCATATTTTACCACCATTGCGGCGGACATGTCAATATCCATATGGGGCGGCCACAGAGTCCTCCTTTCTCACCGGATATCGTACACGCTGCTGACGGTGATCCCTTCCGGCTTTCCTTCGACGATCTTCACGCGCCGCGTTCCGCCGTTCATATCGAAATAATTGTCCTCCAGCCGCATATCGTCGTCCGCATTCAGGATCCGCACGCCCTTTGCGAAGCAGTCCGCGCTTACGACCAGTTCATCGCCCTCCACCCGCACATCAAACACCGGCTTGCGGAAATGGAAATACTTCGGGAAACAGAACAGCACCGTCTCCTGCGATACGATCTCTCCGTCCGCCTCCATCTGATAGCTCACGTAATTCTCAAATACATCCGCGTCCGGCAGTTCCACCTTGTCAAGCCATGTCGCCGACATCGGCGCCAGGGTCATTTCGCAGCTTTCCTCCCGAAGGATCCGCGCGGAGGCGTCCCGCAGCTGCCAGCAGACCGTCACCTTCCGCTCCGTAAGCGTCTCATTGTTCGCGCAGAGGCGGATGGATTTCTCATAGTCGAAGGGCTGCGTGTTCAGGTTCGGCGTCTGGGTGTGCATGCCCTCCTCCTCGCAGGAAAGCAGAAGCGGCGCGAAGAACCGTTTCGCGCAGTACATGACTGCCTTCCACCGGCCGAAATAGTCCACCATGGCCCAGCTGGCCACCGGCCAGCAGTCGTTGAACTGCCAGATCACCGCGCCCATGCAGCGTCCCCGGTTCCGCCGGAAATGCTCCACGCCGTAGCGCATGGCCTCCGCCTGCATCAGCTGCGAACCGTAGATGATCATGTCCAGGCTGGTCGGATAGAGATAGGTCTGCTCCATATAGCGCATGACTGTGCCGTTGCCGAAGGCGCAGCGCTGGTGCTTCTCCATCACATAGGAGAAAATGTTCCGGTCTTCCGGCTCCGTGAAGGTCTCCACAGTCTTAAGCGCCGGCAAGGACTCGAAGCCGAATTCCGACATATAGCGCGGGAAGAGCCTGCGGTAAGCCGAAAACGGCAGTCCGCCGTGCCATACACTCCAGTAATGGACGTCGCCCCGGTTCTCGTCGTTGGGCTTGTCGAAGCCGCCGCCGCAGGACGGGCTCGCCGGCCAGTAATAGGTCTGCGGATCGTATTTTTTCAGCACCTTCGGGATCAGGTACTCGTACATCTTGATGTAATC